>JASLMY010000132.1 GCA_030746295.1 Alphaproteobacteria bacterium
GCTTGTCGACGTCGTCGAGCTCGGGATGGTCCGCGTATTCGGGCAGGCGCTCGACGCCTTCCTGGCTCACGCCCTCGACCTTCAGGAAGGGGCTGTGGTGGGCGACGCAATACTCGCAGGCGTTCAGCTTGGAGACGGTGACCAGCGCCAGCTCCAGGTGACGTCGGGCGACCAGGCCTTCCTCGCGCAGTGCCAACAGCAGCTTGAAGGTGTGCTCCAGGATCGGCGGCCGCTGCGCCATGGCGCCGACCAGGCTGGCGAAGGGGCCATAGCTCGCCATCTCGTCGTAGATCTCGCGCAGGTGATCGGGCACGCCCTCGGGTCCGACATAGGACACTCTCGCCATCGCTCTTCTCCTCGCTTCACTGGCTGTCGGCCGCAGCTTAACGCATGGCGAGCGGAGGCGAAATCGGCCCCCCTGACAGCGTCCGGCGCCGACGCTAAGATACAGGTCGGGTGCCCGTCCATTGCCGAGAGGGACTGCCGTCATGACACCGGAAGAGGTTTTGGTCTTGCCGCCGAAAGTGCTGAGCCAGGCTCAGCGCGAGTTTTATTTCGAGGAAGGCTACCTCGTGCTCGATTCGATCGTGCCGCTGGAATGGTTGGCACGCCTCCAGGTCGCCACCGAGGAGATGATCGAGAAGAGCCGCCGGGTCGACAAATCGGACGGCATCTTCGACTTGGAACCGGGGCATTCCGCCGTCGCGCCCAGGCTGCGCCGGCTTTCCAGTCCGGTCGACCAGCACCCCGCTTATTGGGAGTTTGCGACCGAGAGCATCATCGCCGACATCGCCGCCGACCTCGTGGGCCCGAACCTCAAGTACCATCACTCCAAGCTGAACTTCAAATGGTCCGAGGGCGGCGAGGAGGTGAAGTGGCACCAGGACATCCAGGGCTGGCCCCATACCAACTACAGCCCCTTGACCATGGGCATCTACCTGGCCGACGTGGGGCCGGAGCAAGGGCCTCTCGGCGTCATTCCTCGCAGTCACGAGGCTGAGCTCTTCGACCATTACAACGAGAAGGACCAGTGGGTCGGCTCGATCCTGGAGAAGGACATGGGCCGCGTCGCCACCGACAAGGCGGTCTACCTGGAGGGCTCGGCCGGCTCGATGACGATCCACAATTGCCGCACCGTGCACGGCTCCAAGCCGAACCTGTCGCCGCAGCTCCGGCCGCTCTTGCTCTACGTCTTCTCCGCCGCCGATGCCATGACCTACACCGTCAATCCAATCCCGAGCCCGCGCCAGGGCACCATCGTCCGTGGCAAGAAGGCACGCTGGGCGCATCACGACCCCAGACCCTGCGTCATTCCGCCCGACTGGTCCGCCGGCTACACCTCGATTTTCGCCATGCAGCAGGAAGAGAGCTGGGAGGCGGAGCAGATGGACGTCGTGGCCCGCCAGCGCGCCGAGGCGGGTGGCGCCGCCGAGTAGGCCGCCTCAGATCAGTCCCTGGGCCAGCAGCGCCGCCGCGAAGGCGCGGCGGCTGACGGGGTCTGCACCGCACGGATCGACGGCGTCCCGCCCGGCGGCGGAGGTCAGCCAGGCCGCGCGGGCCGTGGCGTCGATCGCCGCCTCGGGCTCGAAGGTGAGCCGGTCCTCGCCGCCGCCATAGCCGCCGGCCATGGCGAGGCGCTGGGTGGCGACGAAGTCGGGGTCCGAGACACCGACGTCGACGAGCCAGCATTGCGGCACGCCACGCGCCAAGAGGCGCCGTTGCAGGGCCAGGCGCCGCGCCGCATCGCCGCGAATGGTGGCCGGCGTCACGCCGGTCTCGATCGCCATCGCCGCCAGCGTGCCCGTGGCCTCGCCGATGTTCCATTCCACGGGGTGCAGGCGGTAGCAGCCGTTGGTGATGTGCGTCGTGGCGATGTTCTTGTTGGCTGCCAGCAGGTTCTCGACCCGCTTTGGGATCAGCGCGCCGAGCGGGATCTGGAACGGCTTGGTGCGGGTGCTGAGGCCGACGTCACCCTCGCCGGCCTGGTGGATGTCGATCGGGTACCAGCCGATGCCGACCGAATCCTCGAAATGCGCCGCCCTCGGCCCCGGCTGATAGGCGACGGCGACGTCTTGCTCGACGATCCGTCGGAGCCCTTCCAGGCGCCGGCATTCGCGGATGTAAGGGTATTTTGACAGGCCGTCGGCCGAGCCCATGACGTCCGGGCGGAGTCGAAGCTCGGGAAAGCCGAGCCGGCCGCCGGGGTCCGTCACCTCGTTCTGCAGCCAGTGGACGAAGCCGAGGCTGACCAGCTTGGCGTCCTGCAGCGCCCGGGCAAGATCGTGCGGCGACTGCTCCACGAGCGGGGCATCGCGGTAGTCGATGCCCGGCCAGTTGAACATGGTGACGTCCGCCGGCACCCGGCCCGGGTAGCGGGCCGCCTCCAGCAGGCGGCGGTAGGTCCAGAGGCCGCCCTTGGTGCCGTCCATTTGGTCGAAGAGGGCGTACTGCAGCCAGCCCGAGTCCTCGCCATAGATCTCGCCGCCATGGACGTGGATCTCGAGGCTATAGGGTTGGGTGTCCCGATAGTGCGCGTATTTCTCCGGCTCCGGAATTCTGTGATCCTCGCCTTCGGCGCCGCGATCCAAGGCGAAGGTATAGGTGCAGCTCTGTACGCAATGGGCCCGAGGTGCCTCGGGCTGGGCGTCGGGCTCGCTGGTCTGGGCGATGCTTTCCGCGCCGACGACGTAGTCGGCGCCCGAGAGCGGCAGCAGGTCGCCGAGCTCGGTCGCGTCCAAGAGGTAGCGAAAGCGGACGCGGGTGACGCCGCCGCCGTCGAGGTCGAGGGCGTCGAGCGCCAGCAGACGTGTGCCCTCGCTCTCGACCCGGACCGCCCTGTTGCGCAACAGGATCTCGAGGTGGCCTTGCCCGACCGCCGGTGCCAGCATGGCGTTCAGGGCGTCGACCGCGACGACGGGTTCGAAGGCGAGGCGCGAGACCCAGGAGTTGCCGGGGTTGAACGGCACCGGTTCCGGCGTCCCATCGAGCCAGACGCGATAGTGGTCGCGGATCGCCTCGCGAAACGCATAGTAGCTCCGGGTGCCGCCGAAGACCTCGATGTGCTCGTGCTCGTCGAGCGCCGAGACGCCCTGCGAGGTCGCCTGGCCACCGAGCCAGTCGGTCTCCTCGAGCAGTACCGCCGAGGCGCCGGCCGCCGTTGCCGCCAGCGTCGCGGCGACACCGCCGAGGCCGCCGCCGACGATCAAGACGTCGCAATCGACCTCGCGCGCCGGCGCCGCCGCCGGCACGGTCACCACGGCGACGGCGGGATCGCCCGCCGACGGCACCCGCATCACGTCGAGGATCTCGGATTCTGAGCGCCATCCGGGCGCTGGTTCGTCGGTCATGGCGTCACCTCGGATTATGACCGTCGATTCTGGCCCCAAACCCGGCCCGGTGACAACGCCTCGCCGGCGCCCTCAGGCGTGGCTGAACAAGGGCTTCCCCGGCACCTCCATCCGGGCCCGCAGGATCTGGCCGCTGGCCGCCTCGGTGATGTAGAGGTCGCGATTGTCGGGCCCGCCATAGGCGAGGTTGCTGGTCAGGCGACAGCCCTCGGGCGGCTCGATCCGGACGAGTGGCTCGCCCCGCGCGCTGAAGAGCCAGACGGCGCCGAAGCCGACATGGGCGACGGCCAGGCTGCCCTCGGTGTCGAGGGCTAGGCCGTCCGGCCCCATGCCGCCCTGCAGGGTGACGAAAGTGCCGACCCGGGTCGGCATGCCGTGGCGCGTCAAGGGGCAGGTCCAGACCGCGTTGAGCCGCGTCGCCGCCAGGTAGAGCGCCGTCTCCGCCAGGTTCAGGACCAGCCCGTTCGGCCCCGGTACGTTGTCGAGCAGGATCTCGTGGGCGCCGTCCGGCCTGATGCGGTAGAGCTTGCCGGTCGGGTCCTGCAGCCCCGACTGGCCCATGTCGGTGACGTAGAGGTCGCCATTCGTGGCGAAGAAGAGGTCGTTGACGCCCTTCAGGTGCTCGAAGGCGGAGCGCTGGAAGAAAGGCTCGACGTGGCCGCTCTCGGGCTCCATGACCATGACGCCCAGGCGGCAGTCGGCGATGAAGAGGCGGCCGTCGCGGTGGATCGCGAGACCGTTCGGGTTGCCGTCGTAGTCGGCCGCCACCTCCCATTCCCCCTCTGGCGTTACCCGGAAGACGCGCCCGAAGGGGATGTCGACGCAATAGAGGTTGCCGTCGCGGTCGAAGGCCGGGCCCTCGAGGAAGCTGTGCCGGGGCCAGCCGGCGCCGGCCCCGGCGAGCTGCATCTCCAGCCACTCGGAGCTCACGCCGTCCTTGCGCAAGCTGTCCGGCAGGCACGCGAAGACCTCCGCCTCGATCACTCGGGGCGGAGGAAACATCGCGGCGCGATCACGCTGACGTCGACGGCCGCTACTTGTCGAAGCCCAGCAACTGATCCGGCAGCCAGAGCGCCAACTGCGGGAAATACATCACCAGCCCGAGGGCGATGACCTCCAGGCCGATGAAGGGAATGACGCCCCGGTACATGTCGCGGAGCGTTATTTCCGGCGGCGAGATGCCTCTCAGATAGAAGATCGCCGGCGCCATCGGCGGCGTCAGGTAGCTGGTCTGGATCACAATCAGAAACAGGATGCAGAACCAGATCTCGTCGAAGCCGAACTGCTTCATCAGCAGGATCGCGATCGGGATGAAGATCAGGATGATCGAGATCAGATCCAGGACGAAGCCGGCGATGAAGGCCAGGAAGAGGATCAGGAAGAGCGTCGGCCAGCCAGTAAGGCCAGTGCTCTGCAATAGGTTCTGCACCGTCGCCATGCCGCCCGAGGCGATGAAGACGCCGGCGAACATGGTGCCGCCCAAGAGGATCATCAAGATCATTGCCGTGATCAGGACCGTCTTGACGAAAGCTTGCGACAGCACCGAGAAGGTGAAGGTCCGATAGACCAGCGTCAAAATGACCGAGCCGGCGGCGCCCATGGCCGCGGCCTCGGTCGGCGTCGCCCACCCGGCCATGATCGAGCCCAAGACGGCGGCAATCAGGAAGATCGGCGGCAACAGCGCCCGGAATGATATGATCAGCTTCTGGATCAGCGAGGGCTCGTCCTCGTCCGGCGGCAGGCGCGGTCCATACCTCGGTGCGATGGTGCAGAGGATCAGGATGTAGAGGATGTAGAGCCCGGCCAGGATCAGCCCGGGGAACAGCATGCCGACGAAGAGGCTACCGACGTCGACATCAGCCACCGGCCCCAGGATCACGACCACGACGGAGGGCGGGATGATGGTGCCGAGCGAGCCGCCGGCGCAGATCGTGCCCGAGATCAAGCCCTTGTCGTAGGCGTATTTCAGCATCACCGGAATGGCCAGCAGGCCGACCACGGACTCGGTGGCGCCGATGACGCCGCTGGCGGCGGCGAAGACCACGCACATCAGCACGGTGCCGACGGCGAGGCCGCCCGGCAGCCGTCGGGTCCAGAGGTGGATTGCCTCGAAGAGGCGCACGGCGATGCCCGAGCGCTCCATCATCGAGCCCATGAAGATGAAAAGGGGCACCGCCGCCAACACTGCCGTGCCGTTGACGTCCTGCACCTTGGTCGTGAGGATCTGCGCCAACGCCTCCGGCGGCCAGCGGATCAGGCCGAAGACGAAGGCCGTGCCCATCAGCGAGAAAGCGACCGGAAAGCCCATGAAGATGCAGAACATCAGGGCCGGGAACATCCATGCGGCGAGCCAGATACTCATTCCATCTGCTCCGGACGCGCAACTTCTTCACCCATGAGGACCAGGATGCACTTCATGATTTCGGCGACGGTCTGCAGGATCAGGAGGGCGATGCCGATCACGAAAGTGGTCCGGAACGGCCAGACCACCGGGTTCCAAGCGGATTCGCCCGAGACCTCCTGATTTTCGTAAGCGTATAGCAGATAGTCCCAAAGACCGTAGATCAACAATATCGAGGCCGGTAGCACCAAGCCGACGAAGCCGACGAGGTCGATCAAGGACTGCTTCTTCAAGCTGACGTGGTCGTAGAGGAAATCGACCCGAATATGACGGCGCATCTGCAGCGTATAGGCGATGCCGAACATGAAGCAGGCGCCCATCAGCATGTAGGACATCTCGTAGGCCCAGAAGGTCGGCGCATCGAAGAACTTGCGCGAGATCACCTCCCAGACCATGGCGATGACCAGCGGCGCGATGATCCAGGCGCCGATATATCCGAACATCCTGGTGAGCCACTCAATGGCACGAATGACGATCCACATCAGCCGTCACCAACCCTCGTTATTGTTTGCTTGGATTATCCCTCAGTCGGCCGACTGGGGGTGCCTCGCGCAGAGGCACCCCCAGTGACCGTCGTGGCAATCGCTAACCGACCGCCTTATCGCGGCGGCAGCGAATCCCGATACTTGTAGGCATTGGCCCAGGCCTTGCGGTAGGCCTTCTGGTGCTCCCAAATCTTCTTGAACCAGCCGCCCTGCTCGGCCGCGATCTTGTCGGCCCAGGCCAGCGACAGCTCCATGCCCTTCTTCTGCACCTCGTCGTCGAGAATGATGATCTCGTTACCCGACTGGATGTAGAAGTCATACGCGGCGGTGTCGTCGTGCCCGACCTGCTGGTAGAAGTCGTAGGAGACCATCTTGCCGGCGAGCGCCACCAACGTCTTGTTGCGGTCCGAGAGGCCGTTGTAGACGTCTTGGTTGATGGTGCACTCGATCACCGCGTTGGGCTGATGAATGCCCGGCATGATCAGGTACTTGGCGATCTTGTGGAAGCCGATCGACTTGTTGATCGAAAGCTGCGCCCACTCGATGGCGTCAATGACGCCGCGCTCCAGCGCCGGATAGACCTCGGCGCCGGGCAGGATCACGGTGGAGGTTCCAAGACCGGACGCGATCTCGGCCCAAGCACCCGCGGTGCGGAGCTTCAGGCCCTTGAAGTCCTCCAGCGTCTGCACCTTCTTGCGGCTGTGCAGGCCCATCTCGCGCGGCAAAATGCCGCAGGGGGTCGAGAAGACCTTGAACTTCTCTTTGCGGAACTGGCGATAGAGCTCGAGGCCGCCGCCCTGCCAGAGCCAATGGAACATCTGCTCGGCATCGAGGCCGCCGGCGAAATTGCCCAACAGCACCGTCGTCTTGTCGATGCCCCAGTCGTAACCAACCCAGCTATGGCCGGCCTCGGCGACCCGGTTGCGGACCGTCTCGGTGACCTTCAGCGGGCTGCCCATGGTGCCGCCCGGGAAGACCTGGATCTTGACCTCGCCGTTGGTCAGGAACTCCATGTTCTTGGCGGCGGGCTTGGCCGCCATCTCCAAGACCGGGCCACCGCCCCAGCTCGTCGCCATGCTCCAGCTCTGCTGTGCCGCAGCCGAGCCCACGGCGAGCGCGGCAGCGCCCGCTACGATGGTCGCGCCTACGGAAATCTTTGCAATTCGTCTCATTGTCGTCGCTCCTCCCTTGGTCGAAGCCTTCGATGAGATGGCATCGCTTATCGCGAGCCACCATTGGCGTATATGAGGGATATTTCGAATTCGGCTTTTGTCAGGCTAGACCGATCTTCGGCTCGAGCGCTGCTGTCGCATCGTTTCGAACCGTCCGCCTCGCCAACCTGTCCTCCGAGCCACCCCTTTCGGACCTCGATCCCGCGTCGCCCCCCAAACGAAGGTCACGACACCAAATCCTCAGCCAGACCCCGAAGCCAATCGCGTCGCTCAACGTCGGCTCTTTTGACCCCAGGGTCGAGAAATCATTGACGATACGCAGCGTGGCGTCAACTGCGACCGTTTAGAATGTGGGCGAAGTACAGATAGCGGAACGGTTGCTCAAGTGTTGGGGAAGGCAAAGCCCGCAGTTTCGGTCATGTGGGGATATACGCGCAATTGGAGAAATTAACACTTCGTTAACTACGCTACGGTCACTATCTCAAATCTCCGCGATGTACGGTTTGGGGGGCTTGAATGTTCCATTTGTGTTCCCATATTTACGGAAACGGACCGACCGCCACTCCGAGACAACCAGGTTCGAGCGAGGGCTCGACATCGCCGCGACCCGAAAGGGCGGGCGACGAAACCTTTGCTCGGGTGAACCGGGCGTGGCGGGCATGGAGGGACCGGACGGAGGATATTGAATAACGTGAGTGCAAACACAATCATGCCGGAGGAAGGCCTGAGCCGCTACTTGAGGCGGGTCAAGAGCTATCCCCTACTCGATGCCGAGACCGAGCTCGATCTGACGCGGCGGTGGCGCGATGCCTGCGACGAGGACGCCTTGGACGATTTGCTGGGCAGCCACTTGCGCCTGGTCGTCAAGCATGCCCGCGACGCCAGTGGCTATGGCTTGCCGCTGGCCGACCTGATCGCCGAGGGCAACGTCGGTCTGATGCGGGCGGCGGAGCGCTTCGACCCCGAGCTCGGCAATCGCTTCGCGACCTATGCCACTTGGTGGATCAAGGCCGCCATCAAGCGTTATGTGATGCAGAACGCGCATATCGTCCGCCTCGGCACGACAGCGGCGCAAAAGAAGCTGTTCTTCAACCTGCGGCGCCTGAAGGCGGCGCACGGTGACATTGGCGGCGAAACCGTGGCGCCGGAGGTGGCGCGCGCAATCGCCAGCGAGCTCGACATCTCGGTGTCCGAGGTCCTGGAGATGGACGGCCGGATGAGCCGCCCCGACCGCTCGCTCAACACGCCGGCGGCGGTGGAGTCCGAGCTGACGCTTCAGGATACGCTCGTCGACAATGCTCCCGGGCCGGAAGAGATCGTCCTCGCCGCCGACGAGATGGCCCGTCGCCGCGCCATGATGCCGCAGGCGATGGCGGGCTTGAGCCCGCGCGAGCGCGACATCCTGACCCAGCGCCACATCGAGGAAGACCGCCCGACGCTGGAGACCTTGAGCCGGAAATACGGCGTCTCCCGCGAGCGTGTCCGACAGATCGAGGCCGCCGCCCTGGCCAAGTTCCGCAAGGCCATGCTGGCCGCACCGGCCTGATCCTGGCAGAACCGTCGCCTGCCGCGACGGCGACGACTTTGCGCTACGTCAATTCGATTCTCGGCCGACCCGGCTAGGCTCTCCCATAGTTCAGGTGAGCCAAGGGCGAGGAGGCATGCCATGAAACAGGCGAACCGGCCGACCCCAGAACGCCGCGACCGGCTGCTCCGGGAGAACGTTCACGACCCCTATCAGACGCGCGCCAAGCCGGCGGAGCCGTCGGCCTGTCCCGACTGCGGCGCCGTCTATCACAAGGGCGGCTGGCGCTGGCGAACGGCGCCGGCAGACGCGGCCGAGGTCGTGTGCCCGGCCTGCCATCGCATTCGCGACGGCTATCCGGCCGGAACGGTGACGCTCACCGGGGCGGCCTACCTGGCCCGGCACGGGCAAGAGATCCGGAACCTGATGCGCAACCTCGAGGCGGCGGAGAAGGAGCGTCATCCGCTGCAACGGATCATGGCGATCGCGGACACCGACGATGGCCTGACGGTGACGACGACCGACGTCCATCTGCCCCGCCGCATCGGCCAGGCGCTGCACCGGGCGCACAAGGGCGACGTCGATACCCACTACGACGAGGAAGGCTATTTCATCCGCGTCGATTGGCAGGCACCCGCCTGACGGAGATCGGCCAGGTCGCGGATTTTGGTCTCAGCAGGGAGGCAACGATGAGGGACACGAGTGGCGTACGGCTGACGCACGACGAGATCACGCGAGTTCTGGGCCCGATCGACGACGCCAAGGCGAGCGCGATCCTGGCTGTCGGCGCCTCGTTGCAGGATCTCGAGGAGGCCGCACAATGGGTGGCCGGCGAGAGCGACGTGATGGGCGAGCTGGAGCGGCCGCTGACCGGTGTCGCCGCCGAGGTTTACGATATTCTGACCGCCGACGAGCCAGAGGCAGAAGCCGAGCGCTGAGCCACCCGGCCGACTCCCGTGAATCCTCGAGAGGCCCTCCTTGACGAGCTTCGCGAGGAAGTCCGCGTGACCGCACGCTATCTCGGCAAGGACGCCTTGGACGAGCGGGTGATGCGGGCGCTGGCCGAGGTGCCGCGCGAGGACTTCGTCGCCGCCGGCGAGCGCGATCTCGCTTACGCCAACATCCCGCTGCCGATCGGCCACGGCCAGACCATCTCGCAGCCCTACATCGTCGCCGTCATGACCGATTTGGTGCGGCCCGAGCCGAGCGACGTGGTGCTCGAGGTCGGCACCGGCTCTGGTTATCAGGCGGCGGTGTTGTCGCGGCTGGTGCGTCGGGTCTATTCGCTCGAAGTGGTGCAGCCGCTGGCCGAGGCGGCGGCCAAGCGCCTGGCCCGGTTGGGCTACGACCGGGTCGAGGTCAAATGGGGCGACGGCTGGGGTGGTTGGCCCGAGCACGCGCCCTATCAGGCCATCGTCGTCACCGCGGCGGCGCCCGAGATGCCGACCGAGCTGTTGTCGCAACTGGCGCCGGGCGGGCGGATGATCTTACCGCTTGGTGCCCCCTATACGACGCAAGTTCTGGTCCTGGTCGAAAAGCACTCCGACGGCCGGATCAGCGAGCGCGACGTTTTGCCCGTCGCCTTCGTGCCGATGACCGGCGGCGTGGCGGAGGCGCCCTAAGCGCCGGCGAGCCAGGCCAGGACGTCTTCGACGCCGGCGGCCGTAGCGATGCCCTCGGGCGCCTCGGGCCGGGCGATCATCACCACTGGGACGGCGGCCTCGCGCGCCGCTTCGATCTTGGCATAGGTGGCGTCGCCGCCGCTGTTCTTGGCCACCACGGCGGCGATCCGGTTGCGATCGAGAAGGGCGCGCTCGCTCGCGACCTCAAACGGCCCGCGCGCCAGCAACAGCTCGTAGGTCGCCAAGCCCAAGGGCTCGTCCGGCGCCTCGATCAGGCGGACCAGGAACCAGACCTCCGGTAGGCCGGTGAAGGCGGCGATCTCCCGGCGCCCGATACTCAAGAATGCCCGCTTCGCCAGGCCGGGCAGCACCTTGGCGGCCTCTTTCGTATCGGCGACCTCGATCCAGCGGTCGCCCGACTGTCGCTGCCAAGGCGGCCGCTGCAGCCGCAGCGCGGGTAGGCCGAGCCGAGCGCAGGCGGCTGCGGCGTGCCGTGAGATCATCGCGGCATAGGGGTGTGTCGCGTCGATCACGCGCGCGATCCGCGCCGCCTCGAGGTAGTCCACCAACCCCTCGGTACCGCCGAAGCCGCCGGTGCGAACCTCGCCGGCGAGCGCGCGCCGCCGCCTGGTCGCGCCGGCGAGCGAGGTCACGACGTCCCAGCGGCCCTCGGCGACCAACCGCTTTGCCAGTAGCGCGGCCTCGGTGGTGCCGCCCAGGATCAGCAGGCGCGGCCGTCCCTCAGTCGAAGCCGGCACGGCCGACGACCTCCCCCTTGCGGTCGAAGATCAGGACCTCGACGGCAGTCCGGCCGGCGAGCGTCGCCAGCGCCGTCTCCCGGGCCTCGGCGGCGATGCTGTCGCCCAAGGCCAGACCCGCTTGGCGCCCCATCTCCAAGACCTGGTTGGCGGTGTTGGCCGCCGTCGTCGTCGCCACCAACGTCGGCGCGGCGCCGAGCCGTTCCAGCCGCGCTGCCAGATAGTCGAAGTCGACCCGGCTGGCGCCTGAGTGCAGGTCCAGGTGGCCTTGCGCCAGCTTGCCGATCTTGGCGAAGCCGCCGGCCAGCGTCAGACGCGCCACCGGCCGGTCGCGGAGGTGCTTCAGGACGCCGCCGGCGAAGTCGCCCATGTCGATCAGCGCTACCTCGTCGAGACCATAGAGGCGCCGCACCGCCCGTTCCGAGCCCCGCCCGGTCGCCGCCGCCAGATGGTTCTCGCCGGCGGCGCGAGCGACCTCGATGCCCTGGCGGATCGAGGCGATCCAGGAAGCGCAGGAGTAGGGTATGACGATGCCGGTGGTGCCGAGGATCGAGAGGCCGCCAACGATGCCGAGGCGGCCGTTCATGGTCTTGGCCGCTAGGGCCTCGCCGCCGGGGATCGAGACCGTGATCTCGACGTCGCCGCCATCGCCGTGCGCGGCGGCCAACTTGGCGACGACACCGGCCATCATCTGCCGCGGCACCGGGTTGATCGCCGGCTCGCCCGGGGCCAGCGGCAGGCCCGGCAGCGTCACCGTGCCGACCCCCTCGCCGGCCCGAAAGACCACGCCTACGCCGGCGGCGGCTCGCCGCACCGCGGCCGTGATCAGGGCGCCGTGGGTAACGTCGGGGTCGTCGCCGGCGTCCTTGACGATACCGGCCTCGGCCCAGTCCGCGCCCGCCGATTCGCGGGCGAGAGCGAAGCCGACCTCCTCGCCCCGGGGCAGCGTGATCGACACCGGGTCGGGAAACCGGCCGGTCAGCAGGCGGTGATAGGCGGCCTTGGTCGCGGCGGTGGCGCAGGCGCCGGTGGTCCAGCCGCGGCGAAGCGCGCCCTTGGGGCGACGTGACATGGCACGAAGTGTAGCGGTGCCGGTCGCATCCTGAACAGAGCATGATCCTATCTGGTCGGATCATGCTCTAGGCGGCGGGGCCGGCACCCGTGCATAATGGTGCCCGATGACGGAATTGGGACACATTGTCGATCTGCCCGACCTCGAGCCCGGCTGGGTCTGGCTCGCGGGCGCCGGTCCGGGCGATCCGGGCCTGGTGACCCTGCTGACCGCGCACGCCTTGCGACAGGCCGACGCGGTCGTTTACGACGCCCTCGTCGACGAGCGCGTGCTGGCCCTGGCCCGGCCGGAGGCGCGGCTCGAATTCGCCGGCAAGCGCGGCGGCAAACCGTCGCCCAAGCAACGCGATATCTCCGCCCGCCTGATCGAGCTCGCCGGCGACAAGCTTCGCGTGTTGCGGCTCAAGGGCGGCGATCCCTTCGTCTTCGGCCGCGGCGGCGAGGAGGCGCTGGCGCTGGTCCGCGCCGGCGTGCCCTTCCGTGTCGTGCCGGGGATCACTGCCGGGGTCGGCGGGCTCGCCTATGCCGGCATCCCGACGACGCACCGCGACACCAACTCGGCCGTCACCTTCATCACCGGCCATGGCAGCTCGGGCGAGTTGCCCGACGGCATCGACTGGCAGGCGTTGGCCCGCGGCACGCCGGTCCTGGTGCTCTACATGGCGTTGAAGCATCTCGACGTCATCGCCGAGCGGCTGCTCGCCGGCGGGCGGACCGAGGATGAGCCGGTTGCCGTGATCAGCCGCGCCACCACGCCGGGGCAGCGGGTCCTGGAGACGACGCTCGGCCGGGCCGCGGCCGAGACCAGGGCCGCCGGGCTCAAGCCGCCGGCGCTGGTGGTGCTGGGCCCGGTGGTGGCGATGCGGCCGGCGCTGGACTGGCTCGGCGCCCTGGAGGGCCGCGTCCTGATGCCCGGCCCCTTCGGTGCCGGCGGCGAGAGCCGGACCGGCTGAGGCCTCGCGCCCCGACCGCCATGACGCCGGCGCTG
>JASLMY010000133.1 GCA_030746295.1 Alphaproteobacteria bacterium
GGTGACCGTGTACTCCTGGTGCTGGGCGCTGCCGGTGCCACTGGCCACGACCTGGCCCGAGGCGATGCCGATATGGACGTCGAGCGGCGGCTCCAGCTCCGCGACGGCACCATGGATGTCGAGGGCGGCGCGGACGGCGCGCTCAGGGTCGTTGGTGTGCGCCACCGGCGCGCCGAAGACGGCCATGACCGCGTCGCCGATGTGCTTGTCGATGCTGCCGCCGTAGTGCTCGACGACCTGGTCGACGGCGGCAAAGAAGCAGTTCAACAAGGCGTGCGTCTCTTCCGCGTCCAACTCGGAGGTCAGCCGAGTGAAGCCGGAGAGATCGGCGAAGAGCACCGTGATCTGGCGGCGCTCGGCACTCGGCGTCTTGGGTGCCGCCGCCGTCGGCTCCAGTGCCTGGCCGCAACTCTGACAGAAGCGATGATCGGCACCGACGACGGCACTGCAGGCGGGGCAGGTGCGTTCCAACTTGCTGCCGCATTGGGCGCAGAAGTTCGCCGCGTCGGCGTTCTCGGAGTCGCAATTCGGGCAGATCATGGCGGCGCGGACTCTACCCCGGCCGCACGCGCTGGGGCCAGTGCTGACCGGGTCTCGGCGTCGACATTGCCGCCTCCACTTGTCACGGCCGTTGACGCGATTGTGCATGCATGTGGCGAGGACGGCGTGGCAGAATGGCTACCGCACCACCCGACAGCCATACGCGAGGAAGCGAGATGATCCACGAGCTCAGAACCTATACGCTCTGGCCGGGGCAGGTGCCGGCGTTTTTGACGGCCGCCGAAGAGATCGCCTTGCCGATCCGGGGCGACGACTATGGCAAGTTGGAGGGTTTCTGGTTCACCGAGTTTGGGCCGTTGAACCAGGTCGTCCATCTCTGGTCGCATGCCGATCTCAACGCCCGTCAGGAAGCACGCACCCGCCTGGCGCAGAACGAAGCCTGGGCGAGGGATTACGTGCCGGCGGTGCGGCCGCTGATGCGCCAGCAGACGATCCGCCTGATGCACCCCCGGCTCCCCTTGAAGGCGCCGTCGGGCGACGGCAACGTCTATGAGTACCGGCACTATCAGACGCGGATCGGCATGGCGCCGGAGTTCATCGCCCACTTCAGCGAGGCGATGCCGGTGCGCGAGAAGTACTCGCAAAATGTCTGCCTCTGGCACAGCGAAGCGGCGGAGCCGAACGAGGTCTCGCACCTTTGGGTCTACGACGACTTGAACACTCGGCACGAAGCCCGCGCCAAGTGTCAGCAAGACCCGGATTGGCGCGCGTTCCTTGGCAAGGCGGGGCCGTGCCTGGAGGAGATGCACTCGATCGTCCTGATCCCGGCGCCGTTCTCGCCGTTGCGGTAGGACGGGAGCGACGACGATGCTTTCGAGACGACGGCTGATTGGCGGCGGCATGGGCCTCGCGGCCGGCCTCGGCCATGGCGTCGTCGCGCAGGCGGCGGCATTGGTGGCGACGCCACACCAGGGGCAGGAGCCTTTCTATCCACGGGTGCCGCCGCTCGATTCCGATACGGATCTGGTCCAGGTCCAAGGCCGGCCACGCCGGGCCTACGGTCAGGTGTTGCATGTCTACGGTCGCCTCCTGGATGTCGCGGGCCGGCCGCTCGCCGGCGCCCGGGTCGAGATCTGGCAGGCGGACGCGCTCGGCCGCTATCACCACCCGCGCGAGCGGCAGGAGGGCGGCGACCCCAACTTCCAGGGCTATGGCCGGATGCAGGTCGGCGCCGACGGCAGCTACCGCTTTCGGGCCCTGAAGCCCGTGCCCTACGTCGGGCGGGCGCCGCACATTCATTTCCGGATCGACGGCGCCGGCGTCGACGGCTTCACGACCCAGATGTACGTCGAGGGCAGCCCGCGAAACCACCGCGACCCGCTTCTGGCCCGGGTCACCGACGCGCGTGCCTGCCGACGGTTGATTGTCGCCCTCCGGCCAGCGCCGGAGTTCGAGACGGACGCGTTGGCGGCCAACTTCGACGTCGTCCTCGGGGCGACGCCGGCGGACCGTTGAGGTGGACCGACTGCCTTCGAGAACCCTCATTCCATCGGGAGCAACACCATGGCCGAGCATGTGACTGTCAATTCGAGCCTCGACAACCTGCATTGGGGTTACTTCGACGCCGCGCTCGAACCGGTCGTCGAGGTCCGCTCCGGCGACCGCGTGACCCTCAATTGCGTTTCCGGCGCCCCCGACGTGATGCCGACGGAGGGGTTCGAGATCCTGCCCGACCTTGCCCGCCTGCATCGCGAGCGCAAACCAAGACTGCCGGGCCATATCCTGACCGGGCCGGTCGCTGTGGCAGACGCCGAGCCGGGCGACGTCCTGGAGGTCCGCATCGTCGACGTGCAATTGCGCCAGGACTGGGGCTACAACGCGATCCGGCCGTTGGCCGGCGCCTTGCCTGAGGACTTCCACGAGACCCGGATCTTGCACATCCCGCTCGATGCCGAGGCCATGGTGGCGCATCTGCCCTGGGGCGTCGATCTGCCGCTCCGGCCCTTCTTCGGCGTCATGGGCACGGCACCGCCGCCGGGCTGGGGTGCCGTCACGTCGATCATCCCGCGCGCTTTCGGCGGCAATCTCGACAACAAGGAGCTGGTGCCGGGCACGACGCTCTACCTGCCGGTCTTCAACGAGGGGGCACTGTTCTCCGCCGGCGACGGCCATGCCGTGCAGGGCGACGGCGAGGTCTGCGTCACCGCCATCGAGACCAGCCTCGCTGGCACCTTTGAGCTGGTCTTGCGCAAGGACCTGGATCTCGCCTTTCCCCGCGCCGAGACGGCCAGCCACTACATCACCATGGGGATGGACCCGGACCTCGACGATGCCGCCAAGCAGGCGCTTCGCGACATGATCCGGTTGATACAGGAGCGCTCGAACTTGACCGCCGAGGACGCCTATACGCTCTGCAGTCTGGCCGCCGACCTTCGGGTGACGCAGATCGTCAACCAGCACAATGGCGTCCACGTCATGCTGGCGAAATCGGCCCTGCACGGCGAGGCTTGACAGCCGCCTTCCGCAAGCGGAAGACTTCGACTGCTTCGCCGCCCGAACGCCGGGTGGGGAAGCGACGATTCCAGGTGCCCGGGGGCGGCTCGCATCCGACCACGGGAGAATCGGGAAACCGGTGCGATACCGGTACGTGCCCAACGCTGTGATGGTGATCGGGCGGGCAAGAAGCCACTGGCCTTAGGCCGGGAAGGCGTCCGCCGCGAGACGAACCTCAGTCAGAAGACCGGCCTGGAAGCCATAGCGAGGACGTTTGGTCAGGCGTCGTCGCGGTCTTTCATCGAAGGGGAATCGAGATGAAATACCGTCTGCCGTCCCGCGACGGCGATGACTGCCTTTCCGAGTCGGACCGCCTGGGCCTCTACCGCACTATCTTCGCGCGCCGCGACGTGCGCGGCCAGTTCACCACCGACCCGATTCCGGACGAGGTCCTGAGCCGGGTCCTGACGGCAGCGCATTTCGCGCCCTCGGTCGGCTACATGCAGCCCTGGAACTTCGTCGTCGTCACCAGCCCGGAGGTGAAACGCCGCGTGCACGCGCTCTTCCGCAGCGCCAATGCCGAGGCGGCGGAAATGTTCGAGGGCGCGCGGCGGCGGACCTACCGGGGCTTAAAGCTCGAAGGCATCCTCGAGGCGCCCGTCAACCTCTGCGTCACCTGCGACCGCGATCGCGCCGGCCCGGTGGTGTTGGGGCGAACGCACGACCGGGCGACCGACCTCTACAGCACCGTCTGTGCGGTGCAGAACCTCTGGCTGGCGGCCCGGGCCGAGCGGCTGGGCGTCGGCTGGGTCTCGATCCTCGATCAGGCGGGGCTGAGGAAGGCTCTCGGCATTCCGGAACAGATCGTGCCGGTCGCCTATCTCTGCCTCGGCTATGTCACCCACTTCCTCGATCGGCCGGAGCTGGAGCTGGCCAGGTGGCGAGCGCGGTTGCCGTTGCAGGAGCTCGTGTTCTTCGATTCCTGGCAGGGTGCGCCGTCGCCCAACTCGGAAGGCCTTCTAAGCTGCATCGAAGGCGACGTAAAACAGGCGGCGGCCGGCCGGTTCGAGCTTTAGTCGGCGGCGCCCCGGCGACCGAGGTGAGCGGCGTAGACGCGCACCGACTCGTCGAGGTCGCGGCTCGTGTCCATGCTTTCGCGCGTTTCCGCGGCAAAGGGCGTCCGGCTCAACAGCTCGAAGACCCACTCGGCCCCCTGGTGGAAGGCGGGGCTGACGCCAGCCGATGCGAAGGTCGCCTGGATTTCCTGCATTTCGCCGATCCAGCGCGCCGAGTCGGCCGGAATACGCGGTACCATGGATTCCATGCGCTCCAGTGCCGGCTTCTGGCTGAAGCGGAACTCCTCGGTCAGCTCGTCGCGAAGCCCGAGCGCCTCAGCCGCGATCAGCACCGCCGTCTGCAGCGTGAAAGTGCCCTTGGTCAGTGCCGCGTAGCACATCTTGACGCCCGAGGCGCGGCCGACCTCCGCCCCCACCGGCTTGACCATGATCTCCGGCCCGGCCAGGGCCTCGAGTGCCGAGGTGTCCGGGCCCGAGACATAGAACCGCGTCGGCACGCCGTGGCCGGGGCCGTGGCCGATGATGCCGGCGTCGATGAACGTGGCACCGGCCGCTTCGATCGTCGCCGCCATGGCCCGTGCGCTATCCGGCGAGACGGCGTTGCAGTCGGCGAAGACCGGCCGCGCGTCGGCGGCCCGCATTGCCTCGGCCACCCGGGTGGCGTTTCCGTCCGCTGCCTCGGGCGGCAAGATCGACAGCACTAGGCCGGCCTCAGCCACGACGCTTTCGAGGTCCGGCAGCTCCCGCAGTCCCGCCCTCTCCGCCAGCTCTCGGGTATGGGCGCTGCGGCCGGTGAGGCAGGTGACGACGTCGTGGCCGGCCTGGATCAGGGCGCGGCCGACCGCGTGTCCCATGTCCCCTGGGCTCAGAATGGCGATGGCGTTGTTCATCTCGGTCTCCCCGGCACTGACGGCGGCTAACGCCGGCAGGGGAGCCCAAAAGCCGCTATCCTGCAAGGGCGATGTCGGACGGTCACGCCCCAATGTTGTCGGTCCGGGCGCTTCAGCGTCCGGGCCTCGAGCCGATCGCCTTCGATCTCGATGAAGGCGAATGCCTGGCCGTGCGGGGTGCGTCGGGCAGCGGCAAGAGCTTGTTGCTCCGGGCTATTGCCGACCTGGATCCGAGCGAGGGGCGGGTCCGCTTGCGGGGGCGTTCGCGCGACGCCGAGAGCGGGCCGGAGTGGCGGCGGCGCGTCACCTATCTCGCCGCCGAGCGCCAGCGTCTGGCGTTGATCCGGGTCCTCGTGCAGGCGCCGACCGTCCTGCTGCTGGACGAGCCGACGTCGGCGCTCGACGAGGCGGCGACGGCGGCCGTCGAGGCCCTGGTGGGCGAGCACTTGGGTGCCGGCGGCGGCGCCCTCTGGACGACGCACGACCCGGCCCAGGCGCGCCGTATCGCCGCCCGTGCCCTCTGGCTGGAACACGGCCGGGCGCGCGAGGCGGCGGCATGAACTACATCACCCTCGGCTACGGCGATTTGGCGTTGGCGGCGCTGCTGGTGCTGGCCAATGCCGCCTTGTCGCTGACGCTGCAGCTCGGCCTGGCGCGTCAGTACCTGATCGCCGCGGCACGGATGGTCGTCCAACTAACGCTTCTAGGGCTGGTGCTGAAGACCCTCTTCGCGCTGGTCTCGCCGTTTTGGACCGGGCTCGCCGCCCTGGTCATGATCCTCTTCGCCGGGCGCGAGATCCTGGCCCGCCAAGAGCGCCGCCTCACCGGCTTCTGGACCTACGGCCTCGGCACCACTGCCATGCTGTTCGCCGCGACACTTGTCACGGTCTTCGCGCTGACCGCCCAGGTCCAGCCCGAGCCCTGGTACGACCCCCGTTATGCCCTGCCGCTTCTCGGCATGGTGCTCGGCAACACCATGACTGGGGTCAGCTTAGGCTTGCACCTGCTCTCGACCGGCCTCGTTGCCGAGCGGGCCGCGGTCGAAGCGCAGATTGCGCTCGGCGCCAATCGGCGCACCGCGACCCTACCGGTCGTCAGAAGTGCCTTGCGCGGTGCCCTGATCCCGATCGTCAACTCGATGGCGGCGACCGGCCTGGTGTCGCTGCCGGGCATGATGACCGGGCAGATCCTAGCCGGGGTCGCGCCCGAGGAGGCGGTCAAGTATCAGATGATGGTGACCTTTCTGATCGCCGGCGCCACCGGCCTCGGCGCCGTCCTGGCGGTGATGGGCGGCCTCTACCGCCTGACCGACGCACGCCACCGGCTGCGCCTGGATCGGTTGCACGAGGCCCGGGGCTGAGCATCGGGCCGCTCCGGGGATCGGCCTGTCAGGTGCCTTCGAGCCGGCTACCGCTCTCGGGATCGAAGAGGTGGAGGTGTTTCGCCGCCACCGCGAGCGGGAGGTTTTGGCCCTGCTCGAAGGTGCGAATGCCGTGCAGCCTGGTCGTCAGGTCGGTGCGGTCGTCGCCGAAATGGCCATGCACTAAGGTGTCGGCACCGAGCTGCTCCACCAGGTCGACGGTCAGATGGGCGACGCCGTCGCCCTCGCCGGAATCGACCAAGTGCTCCGGCCGGATGCCTAGCGTGACGGCGCGGCCGGCCTCGCCTGCGAGGCCGCTCGCCTGGACGGCGATGCGGTCGCCGCTCGGCAGCTCGACATGGCCGCCGCCGTCACCGATCTTCGCTTCGAGGAAGTTCATCGACGGGGAGCCGATGAAGCCGGCGACGAAGGTCGTGGCGGGCGTCTCGTAGAGCTCGATCGGCGTGCCGAGCTGCTCGACATGACCCTCGTTCAGGACCATTAGGCGGTGACCCAGCGTCATTGCCTCGACCTGGTCGTGGGTGACATAGATCGAGGTGGTGCCGAGGTTTTCCTGCAGCCGCTTGATCTCGATCCGCATCTGCACCCGAAGCTTGGCGTCGAGGTTGGAGAGCGGCTCGTCGAAGAGGAAGACCGAGGGCTCGCGGACGATGGCGCGACCCATGGCGACGCGCTGGCGCTGGCCGCCCGAAAGCTGGTTGGGGCGGCGCTCCAACAGCTCCGCGAGTTCCAAGATACGGGCCGCCTCGCGCACCCGTCGCTCGATTTCGTCCTTCGGGAAGCGCCGGTTCTTCAGGCCGTAGGCCATGTTGTTGTAGCAGTTCATATGCGGATAGAGGGCGTAGTTCTGGAACACCATGGCGATGTCCCGCTCCATCGGCTCCAGGTCGTTGACGATGCGCTCGCCGATCCGGATCTCGCCGCCGGTGACGGTCTCCAGGCCGGCGACCATGCGCAGAAGCGTCGACTTGCCGCAGCCCGACGGGCCGACCAGAACCAGGAACTCGCCGTCGGCGATCTCGACGTCGATGCCGTGGATCGCCTTGAAGCCGTTGGGGTAGACTTTCTCGACCCCGTGCATGCTGACTTCACTCATTCTCTCGTCCCGTCTCGCGTGCGTTCACTTCTCGGTTTCGACCAGGCCCTTGACGAAGAGCTTCTGCATGACGACGACCACCAACACCGGCGGCAGCATGGCCAGAATGGTGGTCGACATCACCAAATGCCAGGCCGGCAAGCTGTCGGAGACCGCCACCATCCGCTGAATGCCCATGACGACGGTGTAATAGCTTTCCTTCGTGGTGATCAGCAGGGGCCAGAGATACTGGTTCCAGCCGTAGATGAAGAGGATCACGAAGAGGGCCGCGATGTTGGTCCTCGACAGCGGTAGCAGGATGTCCTTGAAGAACTTCCAGGGGCCGGCGCCATCGATCCTGGCGGCTTCCGCCAGCTCTTCCGGCACCGTCAAGAAGAACTGGCGGAAGAGGAAGGTCGCGGTCGCCGAAGCGATCAGCGGCAGGCTGAGGCCGGTATAGGTGTCCAGCATGCCGAGATCCGCCACCACCTTGTAGGTTGGTACGATACGAACCTCGACGGGGAGCATCAGGGTGATGAAGATCAGCCAAAAACACGTCATGCGGAAGGGGAAGTTGAAGTAGACGATGGCGTAGGCGGCGATCAGCGAGATGGCGATCTTTCCGATCGTGATCGACAGCGCCATGATCAAGCTGTTCCACATCATCACCGCCACCGGCACGCCGCCGGCATCGGAAATGCCGGCGCCCAGCACGGTGGAATAGTTTTCGAAGAGTTGATCGCCCGGCCACATCGGGATCGGTGCCGTCATCAGGTTGTCGATCGGATGCGTCGAGGCGACGAAGGTGATCCAGATAGGCAGCATGATCACCGCGACGCCACAGATCACGACGAGATGGCTTAGGAGCGTCAGATAGGGTCGGTTCTCGACCATCAGTACTCCACCCTGCGCTCGATATAGCGGAACTGAAACACCGTCAGTCCGATGACGATGATCATCAGAATGACCGATTGCGCCGCCGAGCCGCCGAGGTCGAGCCCGACGAAGCCGTCATTGAAGACCTTGTAGACCAGGATCGAGGTGGCGCCTGCCGGCCCGCCCTCGGTGGTGGCGTGGATGATGCCGAAGGTGGCGAAGAAGGCGTAAACGCAGTTGACGACCAGGAGATAGAAGGTGGTCGGGGACAGCAGCGGAAAGATGATCGTCCAGAAGCGCTTGAAGGGCGTTGCGCCGTCGATTGCTGCGGCCTCGATCAGCGATCGCGGAATTGCCTGCAGTCCGGCCAGGAAGAAGAGGAAGTTGTAGCTGACCTGGTTCCACGACGCGGCGATGATCACCAGGATCAGCGCGTCGGCACCGTCGAGCTGGTGGTTCCAGTCGTAGCCGAGGCCGCGCAACAGATAGGCGTTAATGCCGATCGACGGGTTGAACATGAAGTACCAGAGGACGCCGGCCACTGCCGGCGCCACGGCGTAAGGCCAGATAAGTAGCGTCTTGTAGGCGGTCGCCCCCTTGATGATCCGATCGGCCATCACCGCCAGCAACAGCGCCATCGCCATCGACACGAGCGTCACCGCGACGGAGAAGATGACAGTGACCCGGAAGGAGGCGAGATAGAGCTCGTCGGCGAAGAGTTCCTGGAAATTCTCGAACCAGACGAACTGGGTGGAAAGGCCGAAGGCGTCCTCGACCAGCAGCGACTGGTAGAGGGCTTGGCTCGCCGGCCAGATGAAGAAGACGATCGTGATCGCGAGCTGCGGCAGCACCAAGAGGTAGGGCAGCCAGCGGTGGCGGAAGACGACCCTCTTGATCACGACGCCGCTCTCACTTCAAGCATGAAATAGAACGGCCGGCCGTCTGGCGCCGGCCGGCCTCCAGTATACGTCGACATTGCGGCCAGGCGATCAACTGCCCGCGTTGGCCTTCTCGAACTTGCGCAGCAGCGTGTTGCCCCGCTTGGCGGCGTCGGCCATGCCTTGCTTGGCCGTCTTCTTGCCGGCCCAGATCGCTTCCATCTCCTCATTTATGATGTCGCGGATCTGCACGAAGCTGCCGAAGCGCAAGCCCTTCGAGTTCGGCGTCGGCTGGTTCAGCGAGAGCTGCTTGATGGCGGTGTCGGTGCCCGGGCTCTTCTCGTAGAAACCCTGCTTCTTCGACAGCTCGTAGGCCGCCGTGGTGATCGGCACGTAGCCCGTATTCTGATGCCAGTCGGCCTGCACCTCGGACGAGGACATGTACTTGAAGAACTTGGCGACGCCCTTGTAGTCGGCGCTGTCGTGGCCGCGCAGCACCCAAAGGGTAGCCCCGCCGATGATCGAGTTCTGTGCTTTGGCAGCGACGTCAGTGTTGACCGGCAGCATCGCCTGGCGGAAATCGAACTTGGCCTGCTTCTTCATCGAGCCGTAGTAGGCCGAGGAGTTTATCCACATGCCGCATTCGCCGTTGGTGAACTTGGGCAGGCTGTCGCCGCGGCGGCCGCCATAGGAGAAGATGCCGTCCTTCTGCCAGTCGGCGATCTTCTGCAGCATGCCGACGACCTTGTCGTTGTTGAACGAGAACGAGGTGTCGAGACCGGTGAAGCCGTTCTCCTTGGTGCCGATGGCGAGATTGTGCCAGGCGCTGTAGTTCTCGATCATCACCCAAGACTGCCAACCGAAGGAGAAGCCGCACTTCATGCCGCTGGCCAGCAGCTTGCGCGAGGCTGTTTCCATCTCGGCCCAGGTCTTGGGCGGGCTGGCGATGCCGGCCTTCTTGAAGGCATCGGCGTTATACCAGAGCACCGGCGTCGAGCTGTTGAATGGCAGCGACAAGAGCTTGTTGTCCGGCGTCGTATAGTAGCTGATCACCGCCGGCAGGTAGGCCGACTGGTCGAATGGCGTCTTGGTGTCGGCCATCAATTGGTGGACGGGATAGACGGCACCCTTGGCCGCCATCATGGTCGCCGTGCCGACCTCGAAGACCTGCACGATGTGCGGCTGCTGCTTGGCCCGGAAGGCCGCGACGGCCGCCGTCATCGTCTCCGTGTAGTTGCCCTTGTAGACCGCCACGACCTTGTAGTCGGACTGCATCTTGTTGAAGTTGGCGGCGATCTCCTTGACCTTTTCGCCGAGGGCGCCGCCCATGGCGTGCCACCATTGGATCTCGGTCGCCGACCAGGCGGCGGTCGCCGTCAAGGTCATGGTCGCCGATACGGCGATCGCGGCCAGTTTACGGTGTATGGTCATTCCTCTGTCCTCCCTAACAGGATTGCGTTCGGTAGCTTGTGCTCCAGATTGCCCGGCCCCTCGGCCCGGGCGGCGACACGCACGATAAGCCCGTCATTGGTCATTTTGATGACACTCGTCTACGACGTTTGGGGTGACCTGGCTCGGCTCGACCGGACAACCGCGCTTGGCAATCACGGTGGGTGGCCGCGGCGCGTAGCGTCATCCCTGTCTCCCAATCATGGGGGCTTTCGCTCCTATGACCAATCCTTCGTCCAATGCCCACGCGAGTCAAGGGCGAATTTTCGAAAGTGAAAATGAAAGAGGGCGAACGCGCATGACTTCCGGTCGACATGGCCCGCTGCAGGCTGTATTTGTCATAAACCGGCCGTTGCATTTTCGAATTGCAACGATAAGTTAGCGTGACCGGCGCGGGATCGAAGCTGAAGCGGTGTCTGCCTGCTCGCCGGTGGCGGGCGCCAGGTATTGGGACCCCATGGCCCTCAACAGGCGGCAGCAGGACATCATGGAGCTGGCCAGGCGCCAGGGCTTCGTCGCCATCGACGACTTGGCGCAGGGGTTCCAGGTGACACCGCAAACGGTGCGCCGTGATATCAATCAGCTTTGCGAGTTGTCGCTGTTGCGCCGCTACCACGGCGGCGCCGGCTTGCCGTCGAGCGTCGAGAACGTCGCCTACAGCACCCGGCAGGTCCTGTTCCGCGAGGAGAAGGAGCGGATCGCGGCACTGCTGGCGCGGCAGATCCCCGACGGCGCCTCGCTCTTCATCAATCTCGGCACCACGACCGAGGCGGTGGCCCGGGCATTGCTGGATCACCAGGGCCTGCGGGTCATCACCAACAACCTCAACGTCGCCGTGATCTTGAGCGCCAATCCCGATTTTCACGTCGTCGTCGCCGGCGGCGTGGTCCGGGCCCGCGACCAGGGCGTGATCGGCGAGGCGACGGTCGACTTCATCCATCAGTTCAAGGTCGATTTCGGCATCATCGGCATCAGCGCCATCGACGGCGACGGCACGCTCTTGGACTTCGACTACCGCGAGGTCAAGGTGGCGCAGGCGATCATCGCCAATTCCAGGCGCGTCTACCTTGGCGCCGACCATACCAAGTTCTCCCGCAGCGCCATGGTCCGCCTCGGCAATCTAACGCAAGTCAACGCCCTCTTCACCGATCGGCCGCCACCGGAATCGATCCGCGACCTCATGGCAACGGCCGGCGTCTCCTGCTTCGATGCCAGCACCGTCGCGGCCGAGGCGGCACCCCTAGCCGACGCGGTCTGAATTCGGAGGCCGCTCGCCGCTATGCGGCGGTCTGCCTTACACTCAAACGCGTATTTTCATTTTCGAAAAGAAAAAGGTCGATTGTGAAGAGGTCGGCGGCTAGTATCATTCGTTTTTGAATATAGGGACAAGCGTGCCGGTGACGGCGCGACGATGCCCTTTTCGATGCGACGGATTCGCTGCGACGGTGCCCGGTCGGACGATGACGGTTCGAGACCACGAGTGCGATCTTCTGGTGATTGGCGGCGGCGTCAACGGTGCCGGCATCGCCTGCGATGCCGCCGGCCGCGGCCTCGACGTCGTGCTGGCCGAGCAGGATGATCTCGCCGGTGCCACCTCGTCGGCCTCCAGCAAGCTGATCCACGGCGGCCTCCGCTACCTCGAGCACTATGAGTTCCGCCTGGTCCGCGAGGCCCTGACCGAACGCGAGATCCTGCTCGCTAAGGCGCCGCATATCATCTGGCCGCTGCGTTTCGTGCTGCCGCATCTCCCCGGCATGCGGCCGGCCTGGATGCTCAGGCTCGGCCTCTTCTTCTACGATCACTTAGGGCGCAAGACCCGGCTCGCCGATTCCGTCGGCGTCGATCTCGCCACCGATCCGGCCGGCGAGCCGCTACGGGGCTCGCTGAAGAAGGGCTTCGCCTATTCCGACTGCCGGGTCGACGACGCCCGCCTCGTGGTCTTGAACGCGATGCAAGCGGCCGGCAAGGGCGCCCGGATCCTGACCCGTCACCGCCTACTGTCGGCCCGGCGCGTCGACGGCCGCTGGGAGGCGCGCCTCCTGGACCGTCTCGGCAAGCGGACGCTGACCATCGTCGCCACCGCCCTCGTCAACGCCACCGGGCCTTGGGTCGAGAGGCTGTTCGACGACGCCCTCGAGACGCCGAGCCGCCGCAAGGTTCGGCTCGTCAAGGGTAGCCATATCGTGGTGCCGCGGCTCTACGCCGGCGGCCACGCCTATATCTTGCAGCACCAGGACGGCCGCGTCGTCTTCGTGTTGCCCTACGAGGATGAGTTCTCGCTCATCGGCACGACGGACGTGCCTTTCGAGGGTGACCCCGCCGCCGTCGCCATATCC
This sequence comes from Alphaproteobacteria bacterium, assembly GCA_030746295.1. Next base: position 12,956 of record JASLMY010000133.1, read on the forward strand.
GAGGAAGAGACCGCTTACCTGATCCAAGCGGTCGGCCAGTACTTCAGGACCGAGCTGGGTCCTGGCGACGTGGTGCAAAGCTATGCCGGCATCCGGCCGCTCTACGACGACGCCGCCGACGACCCCTCCGCCGTCACCCGCGACTATGTCGTCGAGCTTGACCAGGCGGGCAGCGTCGCGCCACCCCTGTTGTCGGTCTATGGCGGCAAGATCACGACTTACCGCCGCCTCGCCGAGCAGGCGCTCGAGAAGCTCGGGCCTTTCTTCCCCGAGATGGGATCGCCCTGGACCGAGGGCGCGCCGCTGCCGGGCGGCGATGTCGCCGGCGGAGATATGGAGGCCCTGGTCGCGGACCTGGCGGCCAGCTATCCCGGGCTGGGCCCGGCCTATCTCAAAGCCCTGGCCAGGC
>JASLMY010000134.1 GCA_030746295.1 Alphaproteobacteria bacterium
GGCCAGCTTAGAGAGCCTGCGACGATCTTTCAAAGATTCTTCGCCGCCCTAGAGCGTCACTAGTCGGGCACCTCGTCGAGGGCTGCCGCCACGGCACCGCCCAGCTTGTCGACGATCTCCTCGATCTCGGTCTGCTCGACGATGAAGGGCGGCGCCAAGAGGACGTGATCGCCGTTGACACCGTCGACGGTGCCGCCCATGGGGTAACAGATCAGGCCGGCCTCCAGGGCCAGGGCCTTGACGCGGGCATTCAGCTTCAGCTCCGGCCCGAAGGGCGTCTTGCTGGTGCGGTCGGCGACCAGCTCGATGGCGCGAAAAAGGCCACGCCCGCGAATGTCGCCGATGTGAGGGTGGTTGCCGAATTGCTCATTCAGCGAGGCCTCCAAGTGTGCGCCCATGGCGCGAACATTCGCCAACAGGCCGTCGCGCTCGATCTTCTGCTGCACCGCCAGGCCGGCGGCGCAGGCCATCGGATGGCCCATATAGGTGTGGCCGTGTTGGAAGAAGCCGGAGCCGTCGCGAACCGCTTCGAAGATGCGGCCCGCCACCAGCACGGCGCCAATCGGCTGATAGCCGGCGCCCAGCCCCTTGGCGATGGTGACGAGGTCGGGGCGGACCCCTTCTTGCTCGGAGGCATGCAGGGTGCCGGTGCGACCCATGCCACACATCACTTCGTCCAGGATCAGCAACACGTCGTAGCGGTCGCAGATCTCGCGGATGCGGCGAAAGTACCCGGGCACCGGCGCCACCGCGCCGGCGGTGGCACCGACCACCGGCTCGGCCACGAAGGCGAAAACGCTGTCTTCGCCGAGCTCTTGGATCTTGGCCTCCAGCTCGTCGGCGACCCGACGGCCATAGTCTTCCTCACTCTCCTCGGCCGCCTTGAAGCGGTAGGCGAAGCAGGGCGAGATGTGATGCGCCGGCGACAAGAGCGGCTCGAACGGCTCGCGGCGCCAGCGGTTGCCGCCCACCGACAAGGCGCCGAGCGTGTTGCCGTGATAGCTCTGCCAGCGGGCAATGACGTGGCGACGCTCGGGCCGCCCGGTCTCGAGGTAGAACTGGCGCGCGAGCTTCAGCGCCGCTTCCATCGCTTCCGAGCCGCCGGAGACGAAATATACCTTCTCGATCCCCTCCGGCGCCGTCGCCACCAGGTGCTCGGCCAGCGCTTCCGCCGGCTCCGAGGTGAAGAATCCGCTGTGGGTATAGGCCAGGCGATCGAGCTGCGCGTGCATCGCCGCCCTGACGTCGGCGTCGCTGTGACCGAGACAGGAAACGGCCGCGCCGCCCGAGGCGTCGAGGTAGCGCTTGCCGTTTGCGTCGATGATGTAGCAGCCCTCACCCGCAACGGCGGGAACCGGTTCGTGCGTCGCTTGGCGGTGAAAGATTGCCGACATCGCGTTCTTCTCCTCCGAGGCTACGGGCGCACAATAGGATGCGCCGTCGCGCAAGGCCAGTGGAAGGACGCGGCGCCCGGCTCTGGGCATTTCCCGGCTGCCGCTGGCCGGCGAGCCTGCTAGAATATCGCTCTATCGGGTGACCCGCCGCCAAGTTCTTGTCCGCTTGGACTGCTCGGCGGCGCCGATCGCGGCAGCGAGGTGACGAATGGCGACGGCCATCGACGCTGTGCACGATGCGTCGCCGCCCCGGGACGGAGCGGCAGCGGACGCAGCTGTGCCGACGACGCCGGCGGGCGCCCCGCCCGCGGCCCGTGTGAAGGCGTTCCTCCGTGCCATCCTCCGGTTCTTGCGCCGTCGCTTCGTCTACTTGCTGCCCTTGGCGGTCTTGTTCGGCGCGGTCGTGCTTTGGCAGGCGGATCCCCCTTTCCTGCGCATCTTTCAGCTCAAGGTCTTCGACCTTTACCAGCAGATCCGCCCACGGCCCTATGTGCCGCTCCCGGTCAAGATCATCGACATGGACGAGGAGAGCTTGAAGCGGCTGGGACAATGGCCCTGGCCGCGTAGCCGCCTGGCCGAGATGCTGGCGCGCCTCTTCAACGCCGGCGCCCAGGTCGTCGCCTTCGATGCCGTCTTCGCCGAGCGCGACCGAACCTCACCCGAGCAGGTCCTGTCGATCTGGCTGAACCAGCCGGAGCTCAACGTCGAGGACCTGCCCGAGGAAGCGAAGGAGTTCTCCAACACGATCCTCCGCAACGTGCCCGACCACGACGAGGTCTTCGTCGACGTCATCCGGCAAGTCGGCGAGATCTCCAAGCGGCACGGGGTGGTTGTCGGCTTCACCTTGACCACCGAGGCGAACGATGTCGTGCCGAAGAAGAAGTCCGGTCAGGCGCAAGGCGGCGACGAGCCGCTGCAGTTCCTGCCGGCGGGTTTTGCCGGCAGCGCCGCCAACCTGCCGGAAATCGAGGCCGCGGCCAAAGGCGTTGGCAGCTTCAACATCGTCCCGGATGCGGACAGCATCGTCCGGCGGGTGCCGTTCGTGATCAGGCTCGGCAACGTGATCTATCCCTCACTCGCGGCCGAGGCGATTCGCGTCTTTCAAGGCGCCAACACCTATATCATCAAGGCGTCGGGCGCCAACATGGAAGAAAGCTTCGGCGTCAAGACGGGGCTCAATCACATCAAGGTCGGGCATGTCGAGGTGCCAGTCACCCACGACGGAAACATGTGGGTGCACTACACCGATCGCGTGCCCGAGCGCACGATCCCGGCCTGGAAGATCTTCACCGAAGGGTTCGATCCCGATTCCGTGGCCGGCCACATTCTCTATTTCGGCACCAGCGCGGCGGGCCTCAAGGATCTGCGCTCGACGCCCCTCGACTCCACCGCCGCCGGCGTCGAGGTCCATGCCCAGGTCACCGAGCAGATGTTGCTCGGCCACTATCTGAGCCGTCCCGACTGGGGCGATGGTGCAGAGGTTCTCCTGCTCATCCTGTTGAGTCTGGTTCTCATTTTTCTGACGCCGCGCTTCGGCGCCATCGCCGGCGCAGCGATCGCCACCGGCATGCTGGCCTCGGCGATCTTCGGCTCCTGGTACGCCTACACTGACCACCTCTTCCTCTTGGACCCGCTCTATCCAACGATCACCGTCCTGATGGTCTACCTCGCCAGCACGATCGTCAGCTACCTCGATACCGAGACGGAGCGGCGCATGGTCCGCGGCCAGTTCAGCCAATACCTCTCGCCGGCCCTGGTCGAGCAACTGGCGGCCGAGCCGGACCGGCTCAAGCTCGGCGGCGAGATGAAGGAGATGACCTTCCTCTTCTGCGACGTCCGTGGCTTTACCACCATCTCGGAGCAGTTCAAGAGCGACCCGCAAGGGCTGACGCGACTGATCAACCGGTTCCTGACGCCGATGTCGGAGACCATTCTGGCCCGTCAGGGAACCATCGACAAATACATGGGCGATTGCATTATGGCCTTCTGGAACGCGCCCTTCGCGGACCCGGAGCATGCCCGCCATGCCTGCGAGTCGGCCTTGGCGATGAAGCGGGCGCTGGCGGCGTTGAACGAGCGGCTGATGGCCGAAGCCAGCGCCGAGGGACGGCAAGCGAAGCGCCTCAACGTCGGCATGGGCATCAATACCGGCGAGTGCGTCGTCGGCAACATGGGCTCGGAGCAGCGCTTCGACTATTCGGTCCTGGGCGATGCGGTGAATTTGGCCGCCCGCCTCGAAGGCCAGTCGAAGACTTATTGCCTCGACGTTATCGTCGGCGAGGACACCGAGCGCGCAGCACCCGACTTCGCATTGCTGGAGTTGGACCTGATCGCGGTCAAGGGTCGGGCGGCAGCGGCCCGCGTCTACGCCCTGTTGGGCGACGACGAGGTCAAGGCGGCCCCCGAGTTTCAGCGCCTGGTGGCGCATCAGACGGCGATGCTGGCGGCCTACCGGGGGCAACATTGGGACGAGGCGGCAGCACTCCTGGCCGAGCTCCGCGCCGCCGACGAACGGCTCGACGGCTACTGCGACCTCTTCCAAGAGCGCGTCGACTTCTATCGCGAGAGCCCGCCCGGCGAGGATTGGGACGGCGTCTTCGTCGCCACCGAGAAGTGAGATGCGCCGACTTGCCGGCGGCCTCGCGACATCGTGCTTTGCCCCCAACGGGCGACGCCGTTAGCCTCGCGAATTAGGGGAACGACATGGCACCGAGCCGAACGATACGGGCACCGATGCGCTTCGCGTCCGGCGCTGGCCGCCGCTATGGATGGCTCGGCCTCGCGCTGATGCTCTGCCTCTGGGCCGCGCCCGGCGCACTCGCCGCCGAGAAAGCGCCAGCGCTCGATATCGATGCCGTCTTGCGGGCGGTGGTCCGCATCGATTCGCGCGTGCCTGCGGACGCCCGCACCGCCCGCGGGCTCGGCACCGAGCGTGCCGGCAACGGCGTCGTGATCGACGATGCGGGCCTCGTCCTCACCATCGGCTATCTGATCCTCGAGGCACGCGAGGTGGTGCTGACCGACGCCGACGGCAGGGAGGTACCGGCGGACATCGTCGCCTACGACCACGAATCGGGTTTCGGCCTGGTCCGTGCCTTGACACCGCTGGCGGCGACGGCGCTCCGCCTCGGCAAGTCGGCCGACCTGGCCGAGGGCGAACCGGCGCTGATCGCCGCGCACGGCGGCCGGACCCAGGCGAACGGGGCCTTCGTCGTCTCGCGCCGCGAATTTGCCGGCTATTGGGAATACCTCTTGGAGCGCGCCATCTTCACCTCACCGCCCCACGCCAACTGGGGCGGCGCCGCCCTGATCGGCGCCGACGGCCGTCTCCTCGGCATCGGCTCGCTGCTGGTCGGCGACGCCCGGCCCGGCGCCGAGCCGCTGCCGGGCAACATGTTCGTGCCGATAGACCTGCTGAAGCCGATCTTGGGTGCGCTGCTGGAGCACGGTAACCAGGCCCGTCCGGCCCGGCCGTGGCTCGGCATCTTCACCACCGACGCCCGCGACCGAATCGTCATCACCCGGGTCTCGCCGGAGGGGCCGGCCGCCGCCGTCGACCTCAGGCCCGGCGACGCCGTCGTCGCCGTCGCCGGCGCGCCGGTCAGAAACGTCGCCGAGATGTACCGGAAGGTCTGGGCGCTTGGCGGGGCCGGCGTCGAGGTGCCGCTGACGGTACGTCGCGACGAATTGGTCCGACAATTCGCGATCCGCTCCGGCGATCGCAACGACTACCTGAAGCTGCGCCACGAGTATTGAGCCCTCGCGCCGTCACGACCAGCGTCGGTTGCCCCCTCGGACGCAACAACTTGCGTGTCTCGGACCGCTCGCCACGAAACCTTGTTGCCTTCGCCCGAGTTCGCTGCTATAAGGCGGCGCTAAGAAAAAGGGTGCCGGGGTGCATGGTGGTTGGGACCATGCGACGTGCTCAATGAGCACCCCCGACACCCGCGGAGCTGGTCTCGCTCCCGACACGCGCCGTTGCACGGCATCGGCGTTTCGGATCTGGCATCGGGTGCCGCCAAAGGCGGTGCCCGTTGTCGTTTCCTTGTCATTCTCCTCGGCCCGTCCGTGCCGCCCGCCTCCCGACCGGGCCGGCTCCGAAGAGCCGTCGGCCGGGATTCGCGCGGTGCCGGACGATACGCCGCTTTTCGTCGGCGGACCCGTTGGATGCCGGATCTCGCTCAAACTCGACCTTGCCGGCTCCGAAGAGCCGTCGCCGCCTCGCCGAGCGACGCCCTGCCTCCCGGGGCTGCCGAGCCGGGTCGTGTTCCCCGCCGCCACCCTCGGCTGCGGTTCCGAGGAACCGCGGCGTCCGGCCTTGGCTGGGCAACTCGCCCCACGGCTTCTCGGTCGAAACCCGTCGCCACCCGCCCCCGAGGCCGCTTGCGCGGCACCGAACTTGGGCCCGGTCACTGCCTCGCGGCCCGAAGACCGCTCGACCCTGGCCTGGCAACGAATTCCGGATCGAAAACCGAGCCCCGCCACGTCCCGAGCCATACGCCGAAGCCCATCGCCCGCTTCCGTGGGACCCGCTTGCGGCATCCGAAGATGCCCCTCGCCGGCCCGGACCGACGCCCCGAGGCGCGAACGCCCCGTCGCTCCGATCCGCCAGCCCGCCTCCGACCGAGGCCCGCCTTCCGCGCCGCCCGCGCTCCGAAGAGCACGCTCGGCACCGGTCGACCGACCTCACCTCGACGGAACTTTGGCCTCCTTCGGTGCCACCACGCCTCTGAAGAGACATTGCGGACCCGAGATCGGCCGTTCCGCCCGAAGAGAACGTGCTGTCCCGCGCCGGAAGCCGCATGGCCCGAAGGCGATCCCACTCCCGACCGGAGCAATCAACCGGCGCTGGCTTCCGCAAGATCCCCGAAGGGGCCTCGCATCACCCGTTGCCATCGACGCTCCGACGCTAACGCGTGCACCATCAGTGTGCCGCACCCGAGCAAGAAAACAAGAAAAATCGGCCCCCAGTCGCAACAAAGTTGTGCATAAATCGCCCAACTCGCACAAATCGACAAACATGTTCCCCACAGGCTTATCCACAGTGGGAGGATTCCCCAATTGCGCCAGGGGTTTCGACCGGCGGGGATGCGACCCGACATCGCCCGGCAACATCAAGAGGAGACAAGGCCGACTGGTGACAGGAGTCACTTCTATTAACGAACTCGTTAACCACGTCTCTTCAGAGACCATTAGGGAAGCGTACGTGATACTTGTCACACTGAAACAATTCGAGCTTCGATTACTTTGACCGAGGACTTTGATTGTTCGGCGCTGAGTAAAAGACAGAGGTTTTTTTCGAGGTCGAATCATGGTTAGTCGACGCCGTTTCTGTCTTACCCTGCTCGCCGGCGCGGCGGTGCCCTGGCAGAGCGTCGCCGCCGCAGTCTCGGCCGCCGAGGTCGAGGCGGCCAGCCGCTTCATGGACGACCTCGCCAAGCAGGCGATCGAGCTCTTGCGCCGCACCCGAGACGACGCCGATTCGCGCCAAGCGGCCTTCCGGCAATTGCTGTCGACCGGTTTCGACGTCCCCTTCATCGGCCGCTTCGCCCTCGGTCGCCATTGGCGCGGCGCCACCACCGCCCAGCGGCAACGTTATTTGGCGCTCTTTACCGAGTTCCTGATCCAGACCTACACACGGCGCTTGAGCGACTATTCGAGCGAGCGCTTCCAGATCACCGGCGCCCGCGCCGCCGGCAAGCGGGACGTCATCGTCCAGACCCGCATCGAGCGACCGGACAGCGCCTCGATCCGGGCCGACTGGCGGGTCCGCGGCGGCGCCGGCGGGCATCGGGTCATCGACGTCTCCGTCGAGGGCATCAGCATGGCCGTGACCCAGCGGACCGAGTTCGCCTCGGTGGTGCGCAGCCACGGCATGGACGGCCTGCTGCAGGCGCTCGAAAGCCGCGCCCGGATTCACCTCGCCAACGCCTCTTGAAGCCGCTGCCCCGCGCCGTCTAGGCTGCGTCTCCGCCACCCGTATGGGCGGAGCCAATGCTGCGAAGGATGGCCGGCCAATGTCGAGATTCTCTCCCCGACAACCTCGGACGAGGCGCCTGTGGGGCCAGGCCCGGGCCATGGTGCTGGCGCTCGGCCTGGCGGCTTGCGCCACCTTTGATGGCGGCAAGTTCGAGGTCGGCTATCGGGCCTATCAGGACGGCGACTTCGCCACCGCGCTCGACTATTGGCGCCCCTTGGCCGAGTCAGGCTATGCCCTGGCGCAGTACAACCTCGGCCTGATGTATGCCGAGGGCCGCGGGCTCGACCAGGACCCCGCGCAGGCGAAGGCCTGGCTGGCGAAGGCCGCGGCTCAGGGCGTGCCCGAAGCGGCCTTCAACCTGGCCGGCTTCCACCTGGCGGGCGCTGAGCCGGACTACCGGGCGGCGAGGCAGCTGCTCGAGGCCGCGGCCGAGGCTGGACTCAGCCGGGCCCAACACTCGCTGGCCAAACTGCACGAATACGGCCTCGGCGGCCCCAAGGACCCGAAGCAGGCCCACCGCTACTTCTCCCGCGCCGCGGCCCAGGGCCATCTCGGCGCCATGTACAACCTGGGCAAGGCCTACCGGGACGGGCGAGGCGTGGCCGCCGACGAGGCCCTGTCGATCAGGTGGTTCCGGAGCGCCGCCGAGGCCGGCTATGCCAAGGGACAGGCCAAGCTCGGCGATCGCTATGCCGAGGGTCGCGGTGTCCCCCAAGACGACCTCGAGGCTTACGTCTGGACCGCGTTGGCGGCGCGGCAGGGGCTGCCGCGGGCGGATGAGAAGGCTGCGGCGCGCAAGGCCAAGCTCTCAGCCGCACGCCTGAGCGAGGCCGAAGGGCGGATCGCCGATTTCAAGCCGCAGACCGACCTCGACTGGAAGACCCGTTAGAACGGCTTCACCCGCCCTGCTGACACGGGGGCGCCGACTCGATTAGACTTGCCGAAGAGAGGGGGGCTTCGGCATGTGGGCGTTTCTGCGGCTTCCGGCAGCACTGTTGAGCATCGCCCTGGCGACGGCGGCGTCGAGCCAGGGCACGGCACAGGTCGGCACCGGCGCCATGACGGACCGATTTCGTGGTCTCACCGTGGATCGGCGCGCCCAGGACGTATCCGCCCGTCTCGCCGGCAACCCCCGCCTGCAGGCGGCCCTTCGGCGCCAGAGCCGCGAGCGCATCGTCACCACCTTGAGCGCACTCGCCATCGCCATCATCGCCGAGGCGCCCGGCCGGCGCCGCGAGGTGATCGATGCCGCCATGGCCGCGGCCCCGAGCCTGGCCGGCGAGATCCACCAACGAATCGCCGCCGCTTATCCCGAGGCGCAGGGCGGCTATGGCGCGGCGGCACCGGTGGGCCAGTCGGACCTCGTCGCCGGCCGGCCGCGCCGCCCGCAATCGGAATACGCCGCCGCCCTCGAGGCCTGGCTGGTCGGATCGATCGCCCGCGACCCGGCACACCTGGAGGCCTGGGTCGACCAAGCGGTCGCCGCCGCTCCCGAGCAGCGCTGGGATCTGGTCGCAGCGGCAAGCCACGCCTTCCCGGGCCATGCCAGCCGGATCGCCGCCGCCGCGCATGCCGCACCTGGCGATCGAACTGCCGCACCGTCGGCCTGGCCGGCTGTCGCGGCCACCGAGCCGCCGCCGGAGCCGACCCCCCGGCAAGCGGCGGCCGTGGAGGCGATCTGGGATCCGCTGGAGCCGCTCAACCGGACCGTCCACAGCGTCAACGACATGGTCGACACGGTGGTCCTGCGGCCGATCGCCTGGACCTACAACACCATCACCCCCGACCCGGTGATCCACGCGATGCGCCGGTTCTTCGAAAACCTGCGGGCACCGGTGATCGTCGCCAACGACGTCCTGCAGCTGAGCTTCGGCGACGCCGCCGTCGCCTTGGGCCGCTTCGGCGTCAACAGCACGCTCGGCATCCTTGGTTTCTTCGATCCCGCGACCGGCCTCGGCCTCGAGGCGCACCACGCCGACTTCGGGCAGACGCTGCACCACTATGGCGCCGGTCCCGGCCCCTATATCGTCCTGCCGCTCGTCGGCCCGTCGACGACGCGCGACGGCATCGGCCTGTTGGTCGACATCTTCTTCCAGCCCTTGAGCTACTTCCTGACCACCGAGCAGTCGTTGGCGGTGCTGGGCGTCAAGACCCTGGTCGTGCGCGAGGAGTTGCTGGAGCCGCTCGATGAATTGCGGGCCGGCTCGGTGGACTATTACAGTGCGCTGCAAAGTGCCTATTATCAACGCCGCGCGATCGAGCTGGGCAAGGGCGTGGCCAGCGCCAGCGTGATGGCGCCGCAAGAGGAGGTCGACCGCCTCTTCGACGAGGCTGAATAGGGGACGACGGCGTGCGCGGCGGCCAGTGGGCGCGAAGCGGATAGGAAGCGACGATGGAAGGACTGAGAAAACCCTACTTGCTGTTCCTTGGCGACGCCCCGGACCAGTTGGCGGCGAAGACCGCCCATGGCGTCGCCGACTGGCGCCCCGACTGGTGCGTCGGCCAGCTTCGCTTTCCCGATTGCCAGGCCGATGTCGGCCTGGACGACGTCAGCATCGAGGAAGCGGCACGGCGGGGAGCCAAGACTCTGCTGATCGGTATCGTCAACTCCGGCGGGTTTCTGCCAGACAGTTGGACGGAGAGTATTACCGAGGCGATCGCCGCCGGAATGGACGTCGCCAGCGGCCTGCACAGCCGCCTCGAGGACTTTCCCGCCGTGGCCGAGGCCGCGGCAGCGCATGACCGGCAGCTCTTCAATATCCGCCACACGGACCGGGAGTTCAGCACCGGCAAGGGTGAGCGGCGCTCCGGCAAGCGGCTCTTGACGGTCGGCACCGACGCCAATCTCGGCAAGAAGTACACCGCCCTCTCGATCGAGCGGGAGCTGCGCCAACGTGGCATCAAGGCCGATTTCCGCGCCACCGGGCAGACCGGCATTCTGATCGCCGAGCGCGGCGTCGCCATCGATGCCGTGGTCGCCGACTTCATCTCCGGCGCGGCCGAGTGGATCAGCCCTGAGAACGAACCCGACCATTGGGACTGCATCGAGGGCCAGGGCTCGCTCTTCCATGCCTCCTATGCCGGCGTCACGCTGGGCCTGATCCACGGCTCGCAGCCGGACGCCCTGGTACTCTGTCACGAGCCGACCCGCACCCATATGCGCGGCCTGCCGCATGCACCGTTGCCCGAAATCGAGGAATGCCTGCAGCTCTACGTCGCCTGCGGACGGCTCACCAATCCGGACTGCCGCTTCGCCGGCATCTCGGTGAACACGGCGGCCCTGGACGCGGCCGAGGCGGAGCGATACCTGAAGAGCCTGCGCCAGGCGCACGCCCTGCCGGTGACCGACCCGATCCGGTTCGGCGTCGCCGCCATCGTCGACGAGCTGGTCTGAGCGGTGCGCACGCTCGAGGTCGCGCACGAGACCTGGCCGCTCGCCTCCGTCTTCCGGATCTCCCGAGACGCCAAGCACGAGAGCCATGTAGTCACCGTCCGGATCGGCCAAGACGGTCGTTTCGGGCGCGGCGAGGGCGTACCCTATGGGCGCTACGGCGAGAGCCCCCGATCGGTGTTGCAGCAAGTCGAGGCGGCGCGCCAAGCCATCGAGGCCGGCATTGACCGGGACGGCCTCCTCGAGCTGATGCCGGCGGGGGCGGCGCGCTCTGCGGTCGACTGCGCGCTCTGGGACCTGGAGGCCAAGCTCAGCGACCGCCGGGCCTGGGAGATTGCCGGCATCGCGGCGCCCAACGGCCTGGTAACGGCCTATACCTTGAGCCTCGACACGGCCGAGAACATGGGCCGCGCCGCAGCCGCCGCGGCCGAACGGCCGCTGCTCAAGCTCAAGCTGACCGGCGAGGGCGACGTGGCGCGGGTCGGGGCAGTGCGCGACGCGGCCCCCGGGGCACGCCTGATCGTCGATGCGAACGAGGCCTGGCGGCCGGAAATGCTGGCGGCCCATGGCGCGGCGATGGCCGGCCTCGGCGTCGACCTGATCGAGCAGCCGCTGCCCGCCGACGACGACGGCGCGCTCGCCAGCGCCCCGCATCCGGTACCGATTTGCGCCGACGAATCCTGTCACGTCGCCGCCGACGTCCCGGCCCTGAAAGACCGCTACGACGTCGTCAACGTAAAACTGGACAAGACAGGCGGGCTGACCGCGGCCCTGGATCTCGTCGCCGCCGCCAGGGCGGCCGGCCTCGGCGTCATGGTCGGCTGCATGGTCGGCTCTTCCCTCGCCATGGCGCCGGCGATGATCGCCGCCGCCCAGGCCGAGTTCGTCGACCTGGACGGCCCCCTGTTGCTGGCCCGCGACCGCGAGCCGCCGATCACCTTTCGCGGCAGCAAGATGGAACTGCCGCCGCCGGAACTCTGGGGCTAGGGCATGGTCCAAGCCGGCCACGGCGGCGCCGGAGCGGTATTCACACTTCGTTAACCTACCCTGGTCGAGAGTTGCGGCGACCACCAATCCGCGGTCGACCGGAAAGGAAGAGCGAACGGCCTGTGATCTTCGTCACTTGCAAGCGAATCGATGTTTCCGTATATTGAGTGTTATCGATTCGAAGAAGAAAACCGGCTTTTTCTTAGAATTTATGCCCGGCTCGATCGAGACTACCCAAGCTGCTGCTGTAATTGTGGTCAAGAGAGGAGGATCCTCAATGTTAGGGTTGATCACCAGAGTACAAACCACCATGCACGGCCTGAAGCGGAAGTTCGTTTCCGATGAAGAAGGTGCGACCGCTATCGAATACGGCTTGATTGCGGCCGGCATCGCCGTCGCCATCATCGCCGCCGTGTTCGCCATCGGTGACGAGCTGAACAACTTCTTCTTGGCTGTTCAGACCAAGCTGGCGAACGCCTACTCCTGATCCTCACCCATCAGGACACGGCGTTATCGCCGAAGGTTGGAGGTGCAGTGTACAGGTATCTTCCGACCACGAGATCGAAGGGTGCGTCCGAATAGGGCGCACCCTTTTCTCCGACATGGCGTCAAGAAGCGCGACCAGGCCCTTGGCCGGCGTCGCTCGAACCCTTGGCATCGCCACTGCGCTGAGCCCGAGCATCGACAACGGCCTGGAAGACGATCCGATGTCGGCCTCTCGAAACGGCAGCGGCATGCCGAGATCCCTCGTCACGGGTAGAGAGCGGGAAAGCTTTCGGACCACCGTCATGCGAGAGCTCTTGCCCTTGATCGTCGCGGCACCACTGCCGCTGCTGCTCGCCTGGGCCATGCTATCGGACCTGATGCGGCTCGAGATCCCGAACGCCATTCCGATCATCGTCGTCATCGCCTTTGTCGTCGCGGCGATGGTGATGGGCTTCGAGGTTGTGACGATCCTGCGTCAGCTGGCGATTGGCATCGGTGCCCTGGTCGTCGGCTTGGGGCTCTTCGCGGCCCGCGTTGTGGGCGGCGGCGACGTCAAGCTGCTCGCCGGCCTACTGCCCTGGCTCGCCCCCGACCAGTTGCCGGCCTTCTTTATCTGGATGGCTCTAGTGGGCGGGCTACTGGCGGTCGTGGCCTTGCTATTGCGAAACCGCCGCCTTGGCCCCGCATGGCGGCGAAGTAGATGGTTCGAGGAGCTGAGTAAGGGGCAGACGAAGATCCCGTATGGCTTGGCGATCGGCTGTGCCGGTCTGATCGCCCTGCCTGGCCTCCCCATATTCGGCAATTGATTTCCCAATCGACTATGGGTCTTGTTCCTCTTGTCGTGGCGATTCAGCTAATTCTCATCAACGAAGTAAGTAACCGTTCATGTCTGGTGGGGATTTATTTACAGTTGACGGGGAATCTTCATTGGAAGCATAATCCAATTCGTTAACCTGTCGGTTGAATGATCGTCGTACCATTTTGGCTCGTGCAGAGGAAATAGGCCGTGAACCTAGCTCGCATTATCCTGATCGTGGTGGCGCTTGCCTTCGCGGGTGTGACCGTCTTCCTCGTGCGAAACTATCTC
>JASLMY010000135.1 GCA_030746295.1 Alphaproteobacteria bacterium
CGTCTGGCGCTTCAACGAGGTGACCGTCAGCCGCGCCGCCCACAGCGCCGGCCTTTCGCCCCAGATCCGTCATCACGAGCCCGACGTGCTGGTCATGGACTTCGTCGAGAACGGCCGGGCGCTGGACGAGGAAGCCGTGCGCGACGCCGACATGTTGGCCCGGATCGTGGCCCTGGTACGGCGCTGCCACGCGGAGCTGCCACACCATCTGGAGGTGCCGGGGCCGATGTTCTGGGTCTTCAACGCCAATCGGCGCTACGCCCGCATGATCGAAGCGGCCGGCGGGCGCTTGTCCGACAGGCTGGCGGAGCTGATGGCGCTCAATGACCGCTTGGAGGCGGGCGTCGGCCCGATCCGGCCGGTCTTCTGTCACAACGACCTACTCGCCGCCAACCTGATTGAAGACGGCAGCCGGCTCTGGCTGATCGACTGGGAGTACGGCGGCTGGAACTCGGCCCTCTTCGACCTCGCCAATCTGGCCACCAACAACAGCCTCGACGATGCCCAGGAGCGACGGCTCTTGTCGCTCTATTGCGAGCGGCCGCCGGAGCCGGCGCTGGTCGCGCGCTTTCGGGCGATGAAGGCGGCCTCGCTGCTGCGCGAGGCACTCTGGAGCCGGATTGCCGAGATGCATTCGCACCTCGACTTCGACTACGTCGCCTATACCGATGAATACCTGGCCCGCTTCGCGCGCGTCGTCGCCGAGCTCGAAGCGCCAGCCTGAAACAGTTTCGGTTGTTCGGGGCGGCTCTCAGGAGGTCAGGTAGATCCGCATGTTCTCGCGGGCGACAAAGGCGCCGGTCCAAGCGAACTGGGCCTCGGCCTCCAACTGCTCCATGAAGCCGTCCTCGTGGTCGGGGCGTGGTGGAAGATCGCCAGCCGCTTGACGTTCGCCGCCTGGCAGAGCCGCACCCCCTCTTGCCAAGTCGAATGGCCCCAACCCATTTTGCGCTCGAATTCCGAGTCCGTGTAGGTCGCATCGTAGATCACCAAATCGGCGCCTTCGATCAAGCCTAGGATGTTCTCGTCCGGCTTACCGATGACGTGCTCGGTGTCGGTAATGTAGCAAAGCGACGAGCCCTGATAGTCGATCCGGTAGCCGGTGGCGTTGTCGGGATGGTTCAAGCGGCAGGTGCTGATCTTGATGTTCCGACCCAGATTGAAGTTGTCGTTGGCCGTGAAGTTCTCGAAGTCCAACTTCGCTTCCATGGCGTCTATCGGCACCGGAAACATCGGCTGTGTCATCTGCCCGGCCATGACGTCGCGCACGCCCACA
Source organism: Alphaproteobacteria bacterium (assembly GCA_030746295.1). The sequence continues at coordinate 1,277 of JASLMY010000135.1, forward strand.
TCCTTGTCGTAGAGGTGGCCCGCCATGATCGTGAAGGAGCAGTCGGAGCGGAACGCCGGCGTGAAGAAGGGGAAGCCGTTGATATGGTCCCAGTGTGAGTGCGAGAGCAGGACATGCGCGTGCTTGGCGTTCTTGCGGATGAAATAGTGACCCAGATTCCTGAGCCCGGTACCGCAATCGAAAATGATCCGCTGGCCGCCGAGCGAGGCCTCGACGCAGCTCGTGTTACCGCCGTAGGAGACATACTTCGCCGACGGACAGGCGATACTGCCCCGAACGCCCCAGAACTTTATCTTGAAGCTCATGACCGGTTCCCGACCTTAACGCAACCACGTCCCGCGCCGAGGCGACCGCCGGCAACCTCGCCGACCTCGCTGCGTCGCCTCCCGCTCATTGCGTCTGCCTGACCGGCCACTTTCGACCGTACGCAACCGAGCCGCTTCGCGCTCGCCGGGCCGCCTACATTCTCCGTGGCAGCCTTCGTTCGACCGGCTAACCCCCGGCCGATCCGCCGCGAATTACGAATCACGGAATGTATCATGAATTAACCACTTCCGGGCAGAAAGGCAAACAACCGCCCGGCGCGACCGTCTCACGGGACGTTCAGCAGCTCCTCGGTCAAGGTCGCCCAGTAGCTAGCGCCAACGGTGAGGATCTCGTCGTTGAAGTCATAGTTCGGGTTGTGGACCATGCAGCCGCCCTTCTCGCCCTCGGTGCCGTTGCCGAGCCAGACATAGCACCCGGGCTTGGCCTTCAGCATCCAACCGAAGTCCTCCGAGCCCATGATCGGCTCCAGGTCGCGCAACACGTTCTCCGTCCCCACCACGGTCGCTGCCGCCGCCGCCGCCAGCTCGGTCTCGACCACCGAGTTCACCGTCGGCGGGTAGCGCCGGTCGTACGAGACCCGCACCTTGGCGCCGTGTGCTTGGCCGATGCCCTCGGCGATCTGTCGGATCGCTCCTTCGATCTGGTCCTGCACCTGCTCGGAGAACGCCCTGGTCGTGCCTGACAGCACCGCGCTCTCAGGTATGACGTTGGTCGTATGGCCGGCGTGGAACTGGGTGACCGAGACCACCGCCTGCTTCATCGGGTCCGTCGAGCGGGAGACGATGCGTTGCAGGGCAGAAACGATCTCCGCCCCGATCGGTATCGGGTCGATGCCGTGATGCGGGAAGGCGCCGTGGGCGCCAATGCCGGTGACCTCGATCTCGAAGAAGTCGGCCGAGGCCATCATCGGACCGGGCATCAGGGCGATTTTGCCGGTCTCGACGCCGGGCATGTTGTGCATGCCGTAGACCGCCTCGGCCGGGAACTGCTCGAACAGGCCCTCGTCGACCATGACCCGGCCGCCGGCTTCGTTCTCCTCCGCCGGCTGGAAGATGAAGTAGACGGTGCCGTCGAACCGGCCGGTCTCGGCCAGGTACTTGGCCGCGCCCAACAGCATCGTCGTATGCCCGTCATGGCCGCAGGCATGCATCTTGCCGTCGTTGGTGGAGCGATGCGCGAAGTCGTTGAGCTCGTGGATGTGGAGCGCGTCCATATCGGCCCCGAGGCCGATGTGCCGGTCCGAGTCGCCCGCCTTCAAGACCCCGACGACACCGGTCTTGGCCAAGCCGCGGTGAACCTCGATGCCGAATTCCTCGAGCTTGCCGGCGACGATGTCGGCGGTACGGAACTCCTCGAAGGCGGTCTCCGGGTGGGCGTGAATGTCCCGCCGCCAAGCCGTCATCTCGTCTTGAAAGTCCGCGATCCGATTCTTGATCGCCATCCCTTCCCCTCCCCCATTACGCCGGCGACGGATGGCCCGGGCACGACAGAGGCTGCCCGGGCGCCAGGCCTTTGCGACCGGCGTCGATTTACCGAGCCACCCGCTCCCCCGTCCCAACCACCCATAGATGGTACCTCAGGGTGGTTGGGACGGGGTATCGGGTGGTTCAGCTATCCTCGAATACGGCCCTAATGCGACATCAAGACCGGCATGGTCATGGTCTTGAGAACATGCCGCGTCACCCCGCCGAGGGCAAGCTCCCGGATGCGGGAATGCCCGTAGGCGCCCATGACCAGGAAGTCGGTGCCGAAGTCGGCTGCCGCCGACAACAGCGCGTCGCCGGCATCGAGGTCGGGAGCTATGATGTGATGGGCCTCGGCGGTAATGCCGTGGCGCGCCAGGTGAGTGGAGATGTCGGCGCCGGCGATGTGCTCGCGATCCGGCGGGTTGACCGAGCAGACCACGACCTTGGCGGCGCGGGTCAGGAAGTCCATCGCGTCGTAAAGCGCGCGCACGCCCTCGCGGGTTCCGTTCCAGGCGACCATGATCTGGTTGCCGAATGCGTCATAGTTGCCGACATAGGGCCAGACGATGATCGGCCGGCCGGCGGCCAGCACCAGCTCGTCGGCCATCGAGTCGGCGGGGCCCGGATGGTCGGGATCGGCCTGGCCGACGACGGCGATATCGCCATAGCGGGTCGATAGCGCCATGGCGTCGATCGGGTTGCCCTCGATCAGTCGCCACTCACCGGCGACGCCCTCGCGCTGCAGCTTGTCCTCGAATCCTACGCGCGCCTCGCCAGCTTCCTCGCGCATCTCCGCCATGCGTTGCTCGATCAGATCGGTGCCGATGTCGATCTGCACGTACCCCGGCAGCACCGGGTAGGAAAGCGCGTAGACACCGACGATGCGCGCCTCGAAGCGCTTGGCCAGGCTCAGCGCAGCCTCAAGGCGCGCGCCCTGACGCGGATCCCGGCCGACATAGAGCACGATGTCCTTGATCGCCATGACTATCTCCTTGACTGAACCGCGGGCAGCTCCGCCGGCAGCGGCATACCGGTGCACTTAAGGCCCTTCGCGGGCGAGCGGCATTGATCCACGTCAAGCAGCGACGGCACTACCGCGCCCGTACTCGCCGTCGACGTGGAAGAGCTCAGAACAGGCTACGGATGGCCTCCGCGATCCGTTCCTGGCTCGGGATCACCTCGCGCTCCAGCTCGTCGTTGTAGGGCATTGGCACGTCGAGGGCGCCGACGCGGACGATCGGCGCATCCAGGTCGTCGAAGGCCTTTTCGACCACCATGGCCGCGACCTCGGCCCCGAAGCCGCCCTGGCGCCAGGCCTCGTGCGCGATCACCAAACGGTTGGTCTTGGCGACCGAGGCCAAAATCGTCTCCTCGTCGAGCGGCCGCAGCGTGCGCGGGTCGACGACCTCGACGCTGATGCCCTCGCGGTCCAGTTGCTGCGCCGCCGCCAGCACCCTCGGCACCATCGCCATGGTCGCGACCACGGTGACGTCGGTGCCTTCGCGTTTGACGTCGGCCTTGCCGATCGGGATGGCATAGCTTTCCTCGGGCACCGGTCCGTTCGAGGTCATGTAGAGCATCTTGGTCTCGAGGAAGATGACTGGGTTGTCGTCGCGGATCGCCGCCGCCAACAGGCCCTTGGCGTCGTAGGGCGTCGACGGCGCGACCACGACCAGGCCCGGGACGTGGGTGAACCAGGCCTCGAGGCTTTGGCTGTGCTGCGCGGCCATGCGGATGCCGCCACCCTGCGGCCCCCGCACCACCAGCGGCACCGTGTTCTTGCCGCCCAGCATAAAGCGGAATTTGGCCGCCTGGTTGACCAGCATGTCCATGGTGAGGGCGATGAAGTCGAAGATCTGGATCTCGACGACGGGCCGCATGCCGGCGATCGCGGCGCCGACGCCGCAGCCGACGAAGGTCGGCTCGGTGATCGGCGTGTCTCGCACCCGCTCTTCGCCGTAGGCATCCAAGAGCCCCTTGGAGACGGTGAAGATGCCGCCGGTCTGGGCCACGTCCTCGCCCATCAGTAGCACGCTGTCGTCGCGCGCCATCTCCTGGTGCAGGGCCTCGTTCAGGGCCTCGACGAAGCTGAGCTCGCGGCCACCTTCCGGCCCCGGCTCGACATGGGCGATGTGGGGTGCGTAGACCGCCGTGTCCATCACCGAGAGCTCGGGCTCCGCACTGTCGCGACCGAACTCGATGGCGGTATCGAGCTCCGCCACCGCCGCCTTGTCGATCGCGTTGAGCTTCCTCTTGGTGGCCGCCTTGTTGTCGACGATCTCGTTCAATGTCCGCTTCAGCGGATCGCGGGTCAGCCACTCGTCGATCTCGTCCTTCGGACGCGGGTCATCCAGGTTGACGCGCATCGAATGCTGGCCCCAGCGATAGGTCATGGCCTCGATCAGGGTCGGGCCTTCGCCGGCTCGGGCCCGCTCCACCGCCTCGTTGACGACGTGATAGACCTCGACCACGTCGTTGCCGTCGATGGTGATCCCCGGAACGTCGTAGCCGACGCCGCGCTTGGCGACCTGGTCGACCGAGGTGGTACGCCGGTAGGAGGTGGTCAGCGCGTACTGATTGTTCTCGCAGATGAAGATCAACGGCAGCTTCCAGACCGAGGCCAGGTTCATGGACTCGTGAAAGACGCCCTGGTTGGAGGCGCCGTCGCCGAAGAAGACGACCACGACCTGGCCGTCGCCCCGAAGCTTGGCGGCGAGCGCCGCCCCGGTCGACAGCGGCATGCCGGCGCCGACGATGCCGTTGGCGCCCAGGATGTTGAGATCCATGTCGGCGATGTGCATCGAGCCGCCGAGGCCCCGGCAATAGCCGCTGTCGCGTCCCATCAGCTCGGCCATCATGCGATCCATGTCTGCGCCCTTGGCGATGCAGTGGCCGTGGCCGCGGTGGTTCGAGGCCATATAGTCGTCCTCGCGCAGCACCTCTCCGACCGCCGCCGCGATCGCCTCCTCGCCGACGTAGGAATGCGCCGTGCCCTTGACGTCGCCGGCCTCGAAGAGCTCGGCTACCTTCTGGTCGAAGCCCCGGATCCGGCGCATCGTCGTGTAGAGATCCACCAGCGTGTCCGGCGGCAGTCTGAGATTGGACTTGGTGCCTGCGGTTCCTGTCGTCATACCACCTCTCCGCTGAAGCCTGCTTCCCCTCTCGCCGCGGCCGTCGGCCGTCGCGATTTTGTCAAGTCTAGCAAGCCGGGCCGAAGAACCAAAGCCGCCCGCCAGGGGCTCAACCGAGCCGCCCCTCCTCGACCGCGTGGCAGGCGACGTGGCTGTCGCCGGCAGGCACCGCGCGTGGCGGCTCGGTTCGGCAGCGCGCCTCGGCATGCGGGCAGCGCGGGTGGAAGGGACAGCCCGACGGCGGATTGATCGGGCTTGGCACCTCGCCGGCGACGGGGATCCGTTGCCGCCCGGTCATCTCCAGGTCGGGAATGGCGTCCAGCAGCATCCGCGTATAGGGGTGCTTCGGGCTCTGGAAGAGGGTCTTGGTCGCGGCCTGCTCGACCAGGCGGCCCAGATACATGACGCCGACCGTGGTGGAGACGTGATAGACCACCGCCAGGTCGTGGCTGATGAAGAGATAGGTCAGGCCGAGCTGGCGCTGCAGCGCCTTCATCAGGTTTAGGATCTGGGCCTGCACCGAGACGTCCAGCGCCGAGGTCGGCTCGTCACAGACCAGGAACTCGGGCTCACCGGCCAGCGCCCGGGCGATCGAGATCCGCTGGCGTTGGCCGCCGGAGAACTCGTGCGGATACTTCTCGCCGTCGGCTGCCGCCAGCCCGACCTGGCGCAACAGCTTGTCGACCCGCTCGCGAGTCTCGGCCGCGCCGCCGGTCAGCCGCCGAGCCCGGATCGGCTCGGCGACGATGTTGGCAACCCGCCAGCGCGGATTGAGCGAGGCATAGGGATCCTGAAAGATCATCTGCATGCGGGGTTGCACGCGCTGGCGCTCGGCGCGGCTGCCGGGGGCGCCGATCTCGGCCCCGTCGAAGCGAATGCTGCCCGCTGTCGGCCGATAGAGGCCGACCACCAGGCGGGCCACGGTCGACTTGCCACAGCCCGACTCGCCGACCAGGCTGAAGGTCTCGCCCTTGCCGATCCGGAAATCGACGCCATCGACCGCCTTGACGACGGCCCGCTCCCGGCCCTCCAAGACCCGGTTCAAGAACGGCGGCGAGACGTCGAAATGGCGCACCAGATCTCCGGCCTCCAGCAGCGGCTGGCCCGCTTGCGGGGACCCCGAGGGCGCCGTCGAGACCGCCTCAGCCATGCGCGGCCAACCGTTCGTCGGCGGAATCGAAAAGGTGACAGGCGACCGCCGAGCCCTCGACGGGCAGAAGCTCCGGCCGTTCCGATCGGCAACGCTCGAAGGCTTTTGGACAGCGGGGGTGAAAGGCGCAGCCGGTGGGAATGGCATTGAGGCGCGGCATCGTGCCGTCGATCTGGGTCAGCTCGTCGACGTCCTGTCGGATATGAGGGATCGAGCCCATCAGGCCGTGCGTATAAGGGTGTCGGCCGCGCCCGACGACGTCCGCCACCGGGCCGACCTCGACGATGCGCCCGGCATACATGACGGCGACGCGGTCCGCCGCCTCGGCGATCACGCCCATGTCGTGGGTGATCAGCATCACCGCCGTCTTGTGGTCCTTGCAGAGCCGCTTCAGCAGGCTGATGATCTGCGCCTGGATCGAGACGTCGAGTGCCGTCGTCGGCTCGTCGGCGATGATCACCCTGGGCTCGGCGCAAAGCGCCAACGCGATGACGACCCGTTGGCGCATGCCGCCCGAGAACTGGTGTGGGTAGTGGTCGATGCGCTCCTCGGCGCTGGGGATGCCGACCTCGCGCAACAGGTCGAGGGCGCGGACACGCGCCTCCTTCTCCGACATCGGCAGGTGCGTCAGGATCGTCTCCACCAGCTGCCGGCCGACGGTGTAGAGCGGATTGAGGCTGGTCAGCGGGTCCTGGAAGATGGCGCCGACGCGGCGGCCGCGCAGGCGGCGCATCTCCTCGTAGGAAAGCTTGTCGATACGTTCACCCTCGAGCCGGACCTCGCCGCCTGCGACCCGACCGGGTGGCTCCAAGAGGCCGATGATGGCGGCCCCGGTCAACGACTTGCCGGCGCCTGACTCGCCGACGACACCCAGGATCTCGCCCGCGTCGATGTGGAAGGAGATTCCGTCGACGGCGACGAGTGTGCCGCGTCGGGTCGGAAATTCGACCTTGAGATCCAGCACCTCGAGGGGCGGCTGATTGTCCCGTGTCGGCGGATGGTCCATGGCGGCGTTCGGTCCCCTGTCCGGCCGCGCATCCTCGATTGTGTCGGGGCAAATGTCCAGCGCCCAGGACGCCAAACTCGGACAGCGAACGGCACGACGGCATCGGCTCGGATTGCTTGCACCGGGTCGCGCGCAAGACCTTCGGGCTCGACCGGCGCCCGGGCCATCACTTCTTCGCGAGCGCCTCCAAGCGCCGACGCGAGCGGATCGCGGCCGCCTCCCAGCCGAGCTCGTGGGCCACCTCCCGGATGCGTTCGAGGCCGGCCCTATCGCTCCATGCCGCCTCGATCGCGGTCTCCAGCACCTCGGCGGTGACTTCGGTCGGCAAGTCCTGGTGGAAGGTGGACACGACGGTCAGCCGGGCCTCGAGATCTTCGGGCAGGGAGGCCAGGCCTTGGCGGCCGTACTCCGCCGCAGCCGCCTCGCCCAGTCGATTGGCCGCCGCCGCGGCGCCGAACAGCGCCTGATAGGAGCCGAGGTCGGCATCGACGACCTGGGCGAAGGCGCTGAGCGCCCCCTCGTAGCGGCCGACCTCCATGAAGCGGAAGCCGACATAGGCGAGCACGTCGTTGTCCTCGTCGGCGACCTGGTGCAGGCGTTCCAGGTAATGCTCGGCGGCGACGTCGTCGTCCAGCCGCTCGATCAGGGCAATCACCTGCTGCAACGTCTGATTGTAGAGCGGGTCGATGTCGAGGATCTGATCGAGCGCCGCCAGGGCGCCGACGACGTCACCGCTGCCGGCGCGCGCGGCGCTGAGATTGAACCAGGCCTCGACCCGCTCGGGCGCCAGCGCGGCGGCACGCTCGAAGTGCGCCTCGGCCGCTTCCACATCGCCGATCTCATGCCGACGCAGCGCCAGGAATTCATGCACCTCCGATTGCCCCGGCCAATGCTCGACGGCCGCCTCCAGCAGCCGATTGGCAAGCCCGCTTCGCTCGGACTCTAGGCAAATCGCGGCCAACACCATGAAGGGTCGCGCCAGGCCCGCCATCGCCCCGAGGATATTCGTTTCTTCCTCTTCCAATACGCGATTCCAAATCAGGCGTGCGTCGTCCTCGCGCCCGTGACGCCAGTATAGCTCGGCGACATGGACTAACGCGGCGGTGTGCGAGGGCGCGCGTTCGAGGATTTCGGCGTAGCATTCTAGGGCCTGGTCGAGCCGCCCGGCATCGTGATGCGCCCAGGCATCGGCAAAGAGCCGAGCGATGGGGACCGGCCCGGTCATACGCCGCCAGAGAGCCGGCTGAACCCGGCCGAACGAGAGTCGAGACCCTTCGTTTCCACCGTCTTGGCCCCCACCCCTTGCAACATTCCGAGCCGATACCGCGGCTCGTTAACCGAATCGTGATCTTGAGCGTTAATTGTCATTCTGCGCCATATCAGGCAGGTTGCTTCATGGGAACGCGGTCGGACGGGTCCTGTCAAATGAAACGATTGCTCTACGGCACGCCCCTGATGATGGTGGCATACGCGCTGACCGCCCAGCCGAGCGTGGCGGCGGAGCGTCGGGAGGCCGTCATCGGCGCCGAGAGCGAGACAGCGCATACGGTGGTGCCTGGCGGATTTGGACGGCTCGTTTTCGGCGCGCAGGATCGCACGGGCTATCAGCCGCAATTCCGGCCCGAGAGCCGCCAGGTCGCAGGAGAGCAGGCTCGCTGGACCGACTCCGGTGAGGGCTGCGGCGACGATAAGCGTTTGAGCTATTTCACGCCACGCTTCTCCGGCTTCCAATTCGGTGCTTCCTACGCGGCCGCCTGCGGCGGTCGAGTCGCCGACACCACAAGATCGGCCGATGGGCGCGACGGACTGGTCTCGCTCGGGGCCGACTTCGAGCGCAAGATCGATCGCTTCGAGCTTGGACTGTCCGCCGGCTACAGCCACGGCGACAGACCCTCGGGCGCCGCCGGCGGCGATCCCGAGGCCTTGGCCTTCGGCGCTCGGTTCGGCTTCGGCAACTTTCGCTTCGGTGGCTTTTACGGCAGCAGGCTCGACGACGCGCAAGGCCTGAGCGGTGACCCGAGCGTCGATGTGGCGGGATTTGGCATCGGCCTCTCCTACGCCACCGGCGCTTGGGACCTCAGCGTCATGTACTTGCGCGGCGAAGGGGAGGACCGGATCGACGAGGAGAGCGCGCGTGACGCCCTGCGTCTCGGCGCCGAATACAACCTCGGCCCCGGCATCGATCTCAGCGGCTCGGTCGGCTGGGTCGACCGCGAGACCGCAACGGGCGCCGGCCCGGAACGCGACGACGGCGGCTGGTACGTCGTCGGCGGCGTCAAAGTCTCCTTCTGAGACCCGATGCCGCCCCTATAGAGCGATCGGTGGCACGCCGATGACCCATTCATGCAGCCACAGCAGAATGGCGAGATAGAGAACCAGCGTCAGCACGAGCTGCCACCAGGCAATATCGCCGAGCCCGAGCCTCGTCCGCCCCTGGAGCATGGCTTGGAAGGGCAGCCACGAGGTCTCGTCGGCAAACCGTCGCCAAGACGCGCCCTTGTTTCGGGCCATCTTGGCGTCGATCAGATGTGGCCCGAACAGCGCCATGAGGCTGAAGCTGCCGAAGAAGATCAGCCCTGCGAGATCGCCGTTCGCCAGCAGGTGCGCCAACGCCCAGATCGCAAAGCCCCACATCATCGGATGCCGCGTGACCTTGAGGATGCCGCGCGCCGCCCGCTCACGCTCGAGCAAGCCAGCAGCACCGGTCGCGGTGGGGTTCGGCGTCGCGCCACCTGCGATGACCAGGTAGAGCGCCGGCAGCATCAGCACCAGCGCCGTGTGCCGGGCCCCGATGGTGGCGGACCAGAGCTCGATATAGGGCGCCCCGGCATAGGCGATCGACATCCACACGACGGCGCCGAGCGAGGCCAGCGAGAAGAGACCGAGATAGGGCTTCTCGCCGATCCGGGCGATGATGGCGTCGCGCGCCCGGGTGCCGGAAATCAGGGCGTGAATGGCAAGAAATAAAATCGCCGCCAGGACCAGGCTCGCCATCGCCGCTAGCTGGGCTCGCCCAGCGCGTCGCGGCCCTTGTCGGTCAACTTGCAGACCAGCCAGTCGGGCTTCAATGGATTGGCGAACCAGGGCTCGGCCCAGCCGGCGCGAATGCACGACTGCACGGTCCGGAGATCGAACTCGCGTCCGTTCTCGTCGAAGAGCGGCAGCTTGCCGCCGGCCTGGTTCAGCCCGCGGCTGAGATAGCGTCGCTGTGCCGACGACGGTGTCGCGCCCGCGCCGTCGGCCTTGTCACGCTTCTTGCTGGCGCTCGACATTGCTAAAGGCTAGCCGATCCGGGCGCCCTCGGAAAGTCGGGAGGTGCGCTGCGGCAGCGCCGAGACGAAGCCTCGGACCGCCTCCAGATAGCGCTCCCGCTGCTCTTGATTCGGGCTGTGTCCGCAATTCTCCAGGACCAGCGTCCGCACCGTGCCGCCGGCTTGTGCTTCGATGGCCCGGACCTGCGCCAGCGACCCCTGGTCGTCGTCCAAGCCTTGCAGCAGCAGTATCGGCACCGTGATCTCGGGCAGGTAGGCCTCCAGGTTCCAATCCCGAAAGGCCGGCTGCTGCCAGGCATCGGCCCAGCCGAAAAAGGCGTTGTCGACGTTGTCGCCGTGGTATTTGCCGAGCTGCGCCCTGAGGCCCCCGCCCCGGTAGCGACGCCGCAGCGGGTCGATGCTGCCCAGCTGGTCAGTCTCGGTGAAGACATGCGCCGATTCCAGCACCAGGCCCAGAATCGGTACCGCCGGCTTGGCGCCGGCATGAATGATGGCGATCGAGGCGCCGTCCGAATGGCCGACCAGGATCGCCTCCCGCACCCCCGCCGCACGCAGCACCTCGGGCAGCACCTCCAGGGCCTCGCGATGCATGTAGTCGACCGGCCAGGGCAACGGGCTCGGGGCCGAGCCGCCATAGCCGTAGCGGCTGTAGACTAAGGCGCCGAGGCCGGTCTCGGCCGCGAGGGTCGCCGGCAGGTCGCGCCAGAGCTCGGCGCAACCGAGACCCTGGTGCAGGAACACCAACGTCGGCGCCGCCGCCGGCCCGGGCCCGTGCCAGGCATACTCGATCGGCCCCCGCCCGAATTCGAAGAACCGTCGATGGCTGAACATCAACGGCGCAGCTTGAAGCGCTGGACCTTGCCGGTGGCGGTCTTCGGCAGCTCGTCGACGAACTCGATCCAACGGGGGTACTTGTAGGGCGCCAGGCGATCCTTGACGAACTGTTGCAGCTCGTCGCTGCGCGCGCCGTCGTCGCCCGCGCGCTCCTTCAACACGATGAAGGCCTTGGGCTTCACCAAGTCGTCGTCGTCCTCCTCGCCGACGACCGCGGCCTCGAGCACGCCGTCGTGCTCGAGCAGGGCCGATTCCACCTCGAACGGCGAGACCCAGATGCCACCGACCTTCAGCATGTCGTCCGTGCGGCCGGCGTAGACCAGATAGCCGTCCTCGTCGCGCACGTACTTGTCGCCGGTGACGGTCCAAGGCCCGTGGAAGGTGGCCAGGCTCTTCTCCCGGTTGTTCCAGTAAAAGGGCGCGCAGGAAGGACCGCTGACCAAGAGGTCGCCGACCTCGCCGGCCGCGACCTCGCCGCCCGCCTCGTCGACCAGCCTGACGTCGTAGCCCGGCACCGGCCTGCCGGTGGTGCCGTGGCGATTGTCGTCAGCCGTGTTCGAGATGAAGATGTGCAGCATCTCGGTCGAGCCGATGCCGTCCAGCACCGGGGCGCCGAAGCGTTCCTCCCAGCGCTCGGCGATGTGCTTGGGCAACGCTTCGCCGGCCGAGACGCAGAGCCTCAGGCGCTCCGAGCCGCTCTCCCGGGTCAGATTGGAATCCGCCAGGATGGCGCCCAGCAAGGTCGGCAC
>JASLMY010000136.1 GCA_030746295.1 Alphaproteobacteria bacterium
AAACTCATTACAATCATCAACGCCAGACTCAGAGAGCAACGAGCAACAACACTCCAACAAGTGAGTTGATGACGATTTCCAAGCACTGTCTGTGTGCCGTTCGTTTTCACCGATCGGTGATGCCGCCGTACCGGATCTGGGTCTCGGCCGGAGGGGCCGCCCCCGGCTCAGCACATCGCCGTCAACTCGGCTTCGACCACGGTTTGCAGGGGCGGCAGGGCGATCGCCACGGTGTCCCAGATGCGTCTCGGGGCGACGTCCTCGTCGTCGTGGCGATAGACGCTGCCGGCAAAGGCCATCTCGAGCCAGGGGATCTCCGGATGCCGCGACTTCAGCGCATCGGAGAGGCGCTCGGAGGCTTCGGAGATGATCTCCAGGCACCGGGCGGCGGCATAGAGCCGCATTGTATCGGCCTCGAAGGCTTCCGCGTCGTGCCCGTTCGTGAACGTGAATGCGAGATCGATCTGGCGCAAGATGTCGCGCAGCGCAGCCACCTCGGCCTCAAAAGGCATAGACCGCATCCCGCGCCGAGCCGGCCTGGCGGTGCGGCTTCAAGGCCTCCCGGTCGACCACCTCGACAACCTCGTCGAAAAGGCCGGAGATGTAGCGCTTCAGGCCGACATAGTCGAAGACGGTGACGCCCGCCTCGGGCTCGAACTCGACCAAGATGTCGATCTCGCCGCCGGCAGGGTCGCCGCCGCGCGCCGCCGAGCCGAAGAGCGCCGCGTGCCGTACGCCGCGGGCACGCAAGGCGGCTTCCTGGCCGCGCAGAGTCTCGATGATATGGGCGCGCCTCATGCCCGCATTCTTACACTGTTTTCGAGATCGGCTAAACCGCTCTTTCCCCTGACTTGACCAGGCTTAGGGGACGATCTGTGGGTGGTTGGGACAGCGGAGCCGGCGGCCCAGCGAATCGGCGTAAGTCGCGACAGCTCTATGACGAAGAAGCAGCTCTTCGATCGGGGAGCGAGGCGCCTACGCCGGTGGGCTCACGAGGGCTCCGTCATCACGGCCGTGGCGTGGCGCTTGACCTGCCAGTCCCAGATGGCGCCGGCGACCAGGCCCGCAAAACCGGCGACTTCCAACGCGCGGTCGTACGAGACCGCCATCGCCCAGAGCACCAGTGCCGTCCCGCAAGCGCCGACGATCAAGGGGCCGACAGCGCGGTGGCGGCGGTAGCCGAGAGCCAGGGCGCCCAACGCGAGCAGGGCGAATAGCCCAATCGCCGCCGCCCAAGCGCCCTCGTGCAGGTCGAGGCCGACGCCAAGCGCCGACAGCGCGCCGACCACGCCGAGCGTGCCATAGCAGGCGAGGAGGGCCAGTAGCGTCGCCGCGCCCGCGAGCCAGGCCGGGCCACCGCTTTTGCTCCGAGGCATCGTCGCTCCGCGCCCGCACCGTGCCTCAATCGGGGAGAGGGCCGTTCAGCCGGGGGCCCTGATCGGCGATGTGGCGGGTGCGGTGGTGGTAATCGTCCTGGCCGAGCGTCAGGCGGTGGTGTGCCGTATTGAAGACGCTGTAGGCGCCGCATTTCGAGCAGTCGACGTCGTTGCCATAGCAGCAGAAGGGGCGCTCGAAGTTGCCGCCCTCGCCCATGTAGAGCGGCAGCGTCGCCCGCATCATGCAGTGCTCACCGGCGGCGCCGGTGTATTCGAGGCAGCGGTCGGAGTACATCAACTCCAGTGCGCCGACGTTGGCCTTCACGACCGAGGGGTACTTGCGCTTGACGGCGATGACGCGGTCGATGACGGCGTCGCGCTCGGCCAAGTCGTCCCAGCCGAGGCGGGTGTCGTCCTCCACCACCGGCACGTAGAAGGTGAAGGCGACGCCGTTGATGGGCCAGTCCTTGACCTCCTCGACGAAGGCCTCGATGCCCGCCTCGTTCTGGCGCGTGATCGTCATCTGAACGATGACGGTGGTCTCGTCGTTCGGTTCGCGCTCGGCGATCGCGGCTTTGACCTTCTGGAAAACGCCTTCGCCGCGGATGCTGTCGCTGAGCGCTTCCGGGCCGTCGAGCGAGACCGTGACCAGGCCGCCCGGCAGCCTTGGGATGCCGTATGTGCCGTTGGTGACGATCGCCGGCAGCTCGAACAACTCGGCTGCCTGCATCACCATCTTCTTGCGGATCATCGGCTCGCCACCCATGAACAGCATCGAGCGGATGCCGTGCTTGTCGCGCAGCACGCGGAGCTGATGCAGCATGGTGGCGTCATCCATCTTGTCGCGCGGCCGGTTGGGGTTTGAGGCTCGGAAGACGAAGCAGTGCGAGCAGTCGAGGTTGCAGACGTTGGTGACGTTGACGAGCGCGGTCGGGAACTCTTGCTCGCCGAAATCGGTCGGCGGTCGGATCTCGGCCTCTCGTGCAGCGGTCTCGGGCATGGCGGCCACTCGGTCAGTGATTATTCTAACGTCCGTTAGAATGCCTAAACTCGGGCGACTAAGGAAGCTCTTTCCGGTTGGGGCGGGCCGGCATTCAGTCGGCGCGTTTGCGCAATAGGTTGGCGCGAAAACCCATGTCGAGGACGAAGATACCGTCCTCGGCCCGCGCTTCGGCCTCGAAGCGGGCGCGAATCGCCGGCCCGTTGTCGGCGAAGGCCCGGGCGTTCTCGGGTCGCCGCCCGCCGACGGTGGCGACGAAGTCGTCATAGTCCTCGAAACGCCGGCTGCCGCCGTAGAAGCTCTCGGAGACCGCCTCGAAGCCGAGCTCGCCGGCGCGGCCCAGCTCGTCGTAAGCGCGGACCCGTACCGCCGTCTCGTCGTCGACCAGCCGCTCGACGTCGAAGTACGCGCCCGCGGCCAGCGGCTCGGTGACGTAGAGCAGGCCGCCGGGCCTGAGCACCCGGGCCGCCTCGGCCAGTGCCGCGCGCATCTTGTCGGGTGGTACGTGATGCAGGCTGGTGGCGAAGATCACCGCGTCCAGGACGCCGTCGGGGAAGGCCAGCGCCTCGGCCTTGCCGGTCAGAAACTCGGCCGCGTTGGCGCTCGCCTCGGCCGCCCGCCGGGCGGTATCGATCCGTTCCCGGTCCGGGTCGATGCCAATGACGCCGGCGCCGACGGTGGCGAGATAGCGGGCGAGCGCCCCTTCGCCGCAGCCGACATCGGCGATGCGCTTGCCGGCGGGGCTGAGCAACGCCTCGGCCATCGCCTCGTGCGTCGCCTCTTCGAGGGGGCCGGCCTCGGGCCGAAACGGGGACATGCTCTGTTTCTCAGGGCCAGACCTGCACGTAGGCGGCGCGCTCGCGATCCGAGACATCGCCGAAGTTGCGGTCGTACTCGGCGATCAGCTCGGCGAAATGCTCGGACTTCTGGAATTCCTCGAAGGTGGCTTCGCTCTCGAACTCGTACATCGCCATGTATTGGTACGCGTCGTCACCCAGGATCTTACGGTAACGCCGGGCCGAGACCGCACCTTTGTAGCGCAGGAGCTGCGGGCAATGCTCGTTCTCGTACCAGTGGTTGAAGGCCTCTTCGGCTTCGGCGGTGATCGTGGCGCGGACGGTCAACAGGACGGCGGCCATGGTTGCGTCTCCTTTCGGCCTCGGGCTGGGGGAAGTATGAGCCGCGGTAGCGTCCGCCGGCAAGCGGCCGGCGACCCGACGATCGGCGTGCGGCGTTAGTCTAATGTTACGGAGTGCTGCCTATACCCCGATCCGGCGAACGGTCAGCGTCGCGAAGGGGGGCAGCGTCGCGAAATGTTCGGAGGACACCCTGAACCATGTCGGTCATGCTGATCGGCTTGGCCAGCAAGAGCGCCATCCTGATCGTCGAATTCGCCAAGGTGCGCCGCGAGGAGGGCAGGTCCTTGGACGAGGCGGCGCTCTTGGCCGCGCGGCTGCGCTTTCGCGCCATGATGATGACCGCACTCTCCTTCATCCTGGGCGTCCTGCCGCTCGTCTTCGCGACCGGCGCCGGGGCGGCGAGCCGGACCTCGATCGGCTTCGTCGTCTTCGGCGGCATGGTCGCCGCGACCGCGATCGGCGTCCTCTTCATCCCGGTGCTCTACGTCGCCGTGCAACGCCTCCGCGACGGCTTAAGGTCGCTGATGCCGTCGTAGTCCACTTGGCGGCGAGGGGTGTCGGTCAGCTCTTGAAATCGTGCGCGGCCGGAAAGCCGTGAAGCGCCACCGGCGGTACCGTTGCGGCGAAGTCGCGGACCCGGCGCATCACGTCCGGCATGGGGCGCTCGCCAAGTGGGCAGAGTGCCACACAGGCGATCTTGCAGATCCGGTTGTCGTTGCCGTCCATCGCCAGGTAGTCGTTCATGGTGTGGTCGACGCCGGCGCGGTCTGTCGGATAGCGTTCCTTGAAGCCGGCCTTCAGGGTCTCGAAGTCGGTGCCGCGCCGGCCCGCGTCGGCATAGCACCTGAGATGGCTGACGAGGCCGTCGCGGCTGATCGCGTCGGTCGGGCAGACGCGCCAGCAGATGTCGCAGGCGGGCGGGCAGGGATCGCCTTCGAGCAGGGGGTCGGCGGTCAGCGCCGCCGCCGTCAGTACGCCGCCCAGCCGAATTCGGGTGCCGTGCTTGGCACTGGCGACGAGGCCGTTCTTCGCCTTGCGTCCCAGCCCCGCCAGGACCGCGGCCCGCTTCATGCTGAAAAGGCCGTAGGCGGGCGAGGTGATGCTCTCGTCCCGATCCGCTCGCCTATCGTAGCGTGAGCCGATGTTGTAGCCCATCGGCACCGAGCGATGGCCCCGGTCCTCCAGCCAGCGGGCGAGGCCGAAGGTGATCTCGTTCAAGCGCCGGTTCAAGAAGACGTAGCCGAAGTTGCCCTGCACGCCCGTGGTCCGGCACGCCGTGGTGGTGGTATCGACGACGCCGTCCAGCAGGCGGACGGCGACCATCACGACGCTTCGGGTGGACGGCATCAGCTCTTGGGGCAGATGGCCGCTTTGCGGATAGACGCGGACGCGCTCAGGCTCGAAGGGTGGCGGCGCGTCCCAACGATCCACCGTCGCGACCGCGGCCTCGTCGGCGCCGAGCTCGAGGGCGAGCCGCTTCAGCTCAGCCGTCAGGTCGACGGACGCGGCCTCGGCGGTCGTCATGGCCCGGCCTCAATCGCCGCCCGTGGCCGCTTCCGCCAGCCGCCGGTCCTCCTCGGACTGGTAGCGCGGAGTTTCGTCGCGGGGGCTGCGCTGGTCGTCGCCCTCGGCGCTGGCGGCCTCGGCGCGCCAGTCGTCCTCGCCCCAGCCACAGCCGAGATCGACGATCTCGCCCGGCGTGGTGATCGTCGGCCAGGCCTCGATGGCGCGGCGGACGATGTCGTGCTGGTCGGCGCTATCGGATGGCTTGCCCGTGGTATGGCCCAAGGGGTAGTCGACGAAGACGGCGCGCGGCGGCTTGCCGGCGGCGATGATGTCCCAGGCGCTGGCGATGCAAAGCGTCGGTATGCCGTTCGCTTCCAAATGTCGGGCAACCAGACTCACGGTCTGGTGGCAGACCGGTCACAACGGCACCAGAAGCGCGAGGTCGACCGCTTGGCTTGCGAAGGCGGCCTCGACCGTCGGGATCAGCTCTTCCGTCACGCGGCGCTGCGAATAGATCCCGCCCATGCAGGAGAAGACCTCGTCCGCCAACTCGCCGATCGCAGCCTCGGCCTCGAGCTGGCGGAGCGAGCCCAGCGGAAAGACGCAGTTCGGGTCTCTGCGGGGGTCGGGCAGGTAGTGCTCGGTGATGTGGCTGAAGCGAAGCTCGGCTTCCGGTGTCGCCTTGGGGATCGCGCGGATCGAGGTGTCGTCCTTGTAGTAGTAGGCGACTTGGCCGGCGACGTAGGTGCCGGCCGTCGACAGCATGCCGAGCCGGGATTCGGAAAGCGGCTTGGCGAGTGGTTGCCAGGGCGGCTCGGTCTCGGCGTGGTACCAGTTGTAGGGCGGATAGCCGAGGCGGCTGTAGCGTTCGGTGATGCCCTTGATGTATTCGACGTGCATGCCAGGTGCTTCCCTATCCGCGGAGGAGGGATCCATTAGGCCAGAGGGACAAGGGCGAGGCAAGCAAGCGCGATTGAGCCGGCGCCGACAATCTGCTTGAGTCCGGGGCTGGCGCATAATGAAAGGACGGGCGATGGCCGAGTCGCATCACCACCACGATCACGGCGAGATGTCGGAGCTGAGCGAGACCGAGCTTCGGGTTCGGGCACTCGAATCGCTGCTGACCGAGAAGGGGCTCGTCGATCCGGCGGCGCTGGATGCGCTGATCGACGTCTACGAGAACAAGGTCGGGCCCAAGAATGGCGCCCGGGTCGTGGCCCGCGCCTGGACCGACCCCGACTACAAGGCTTGGCTGTTGCAGGACGCCACCGCGGCGATCGCCGAATTGGGCTACACGGGCCGCCAGGGCGAGGACATGGTGGTGCTGGAGAATACGGCCACCGTCCACAACATGGTCGTCTGCACGCTTTGCTCCTGCTATCCCTGGCCGGTCCTGGGGCTGCCGCCGGTCTGGTACAAATCAGCCCCCTACCGTAGCCGTGCCGTCATCGACCCGCGTGGGGTCTTGGCCGAGTTCGGCCTGGAGGTCGACGACGATGTCGAGGTCCGGGTCTGGGACAGCACTTCGGAATTGCGCTATCTCGTGCTGCCCGAGCGGCCGGCGGGTACCGAAGGTTGGCCGGCGGAACGGCTGGCCGAGATCGTCAACCGGGATTCCATGATCGGCACCGCCAAGGTCACGGTTCCCGAATCCGAAATGGAGGGGTGAGATGAACGGAGCCCAGGACATGGGCGGCGTGCACGGCTTCGGCCCGATCCAGCGGGAAGCGGACGAGCCCGTGTTCCACGCCGAGTGGGAGCGCCGTGCCTTCGCCGTGACACTGGCCATGGGCGCGCACGGCAAGTGGAACATCGACGCGACGCGCTTCGCCCGCGAGAACACGCCCCCCGGCGATTACCTCGCCCGCAACTACTACGAAATGTGGCTCTACGGCCTGGAGAAGCTGCTGGTGGAGAAGGGCTTCTGCACCGAGGCCGAGATCGAGGCGGCGCTCGCCGGCGAGCACGCGGCACGCGTCGGGGAGCCACCGCTCCGGGCGGACGACGTCGCGCCGGCCATGGCCAAGGGCAGCACGGCGCGCGTCGAGGCGGATGTGGCGGCCAAGTTCCGGGCCGGCGATCGGGTCCGCGCCCGCAACCTGAACCCGACCGGCCACACCCGGGCGCCGCGCTATGTCCGGGGCCGCCAGGGTACGATCGATCGCGACCATGGCGTCTTCGTCTTTCCCGACACCCATGCGATGACCGGCGACAAGAAGCCGCAGCACGTCTACGCCGTCCGCTTCGAGGCGGCCGAGCTTTGGGGTCCGGAAGGGGTGGGCGGGGCTGCCGTCTACGTCGACCTCTGGGACGACCATCTAGAGCCCGCCTAGCCATGTGCCCGGCGCCGACGCGAACGGAGCTTCCGAGCCTGCCGCGCGACGACGAGGGCCCGGTCTTCGCCGAGCCCTGGCAGGCCCAGGTCTTCGCCATGGTGGTGAAGCTGCACGAGGAGGGGGTCTTCGGCTGGCCCGAATGGACCGAGCGGCTGGGCGCCGAGATCAAGGCGGCGCAGGCCGCCGGTGACCCCGACACGGGCGAGACCTACTACGGGCATTGGCTGGCGGCCTTGGAGCGGCTGATGGCCGAGAGGGCACTGGTTACAGGTGCCGAGCTCGCCGAGCGGCGGGACGCCTGGGCCCGCGCCGCCGCCGTCACGCCGCACGGCCAGCCGATCCGGCTGGGCGCCGAGGTCGGCAAGAGCTGACGGTCCGGGCGTCTTTCGCCCCCTGGTACGCAATTGGTCACGGAAACCCGAGCCATGTCCGGCAACGACGAGCACGGCAAGACCGGGAACACGGCCACTCCCTACTGGGAGTGGACCGGCGAGGTCGTGCGCGGGCCGGTCAAGCATTTCTCGCCCAGCGCCGAACGAAACATCGATCCGATAGCCGAGGTGCTGCGCTGGGTGCTGCCGGCGCACGGCAGGGTGTTGGAGATCGCCAGCGGCACCGGCCAACACGCCGTCGCCTTCGCCCAAGGCTTTCCCGACCTCGATTGGCAGCCGAGCGACACGGCACCCGAGGCGCATGCCAGCATCGCCGCTTGGCGGGCTGAAGCCGGTTTGCCCAACCTCGCCGCGGCGCTGGACCTGGACGTCTCGGGTCCGATTTGGGAACGCGGCCTGACGCCCAGTTGGGGAGGCATTGTCGCCATCAACCTGCTGCACATCACACCTTGGCGGGTGACCGAAGGACTGCTGCGCGGCGCCGGTGCCTTGCTCAGCCCCGGCGCGCCGCTCGTCGTTTACGGCTGTTTCAAGCGCCAGGGCCGGCATCTTTCCACGGGCAACGCCACTTTCGACGACAGGCTGCGCCGGCACGACCCGGAATGGGGCGTGCGCGACGTCGACGCGGTCGCGGCGGCGGCCGAGCCTCACGGGCTGGTGCTCGACGATCTCGTCGAGATGCCGAGCGCCAATCTCACGCTCGTATGGAAAAAACGGCCCGAATAGCCTCGATTTCGGGGGTTGCCCCGATTTTCCACGGCCCTGCAAACGCTTTCTCACACGCGCGTCCACCAAATTTGATGGTGGAGGCGAACGGGCGCCCCGTCGAACGAGGTGGAAGCCAATGACGATCGCGATGCTGAGGCCGCTGCAGACAGAGGACGGATGTGCCGCGGAGGATGAGACACTCACCACGGCCGCGGCTTGGCTGTCGCAAATCTCGCTCAGAATCGGGGATCGGGCGCGCCACGACGGCACTGACCTCGAATCCGACGCCTACGCCATGGTGCAAGGCCTCTCGGCCGCGATGATGGCGCTGGTCGAGACGCTGGAGGAGTCCGGTTTCACGACCAAATCGGCCTTTCGACGGAACCTCTTCGCCGTCTGGCATGAGATGGACGAGGGCGCGGCTGCCGGCGAGGCCGGCGGCGTGATCGAGACGCTTCTGGAGGGGCTCGGAGAACCGGCGGCCGACGACGCCTGAGCATTGGCGCGGGAGCGCCGATCTGGGAAGATCGCGCTCCCATGTCCGAACCCGAACCGAGTCGATCCAATCATCCCCGGGCCTTGGCGCAGCTGCGCGAGGTCTTCGGCTATCCGGACTTCCGCGGCCTGCAGGCGGAGATCGTCGAACATGTGATCGATGGTGGCGACGCCCTGGTGCTGATGCCGACGGGGGGCGGCAAGTCGCTCTGCTTCCAGCTTCCGGCCCTGGTTCGCGACGGCGTCGCGGTCGTGGTCTCGCCGCTGATCGCGCTGATGCAGGACCAGGTGGCCGCACTCCGCCAGCTCGGCATTCGCGCCGCTGCGCTGAATTCGGCGGTGCCGCCGGCCGAGGTCGCCCAGGCGACCGCGGCACTTCGCGAAGGCGAGCTCGACCTCGTCTACGTGGCGCCCGAGCGGCTTTTGACCGAGCCCTTCTTGGAACTGCTCGAGCGTGTTCCCCTGGCGCTCTTCGCCATCGACGAGGCCCACTGCGTATCGCAGTGGGGGCACGACTTCCGGCCCGAGTATCGCGAGCTGACGGTGCTGCACCGGCGCTGGCCGGCGGTGCCTCGGATCGCGCTGACCGCCACCGCCGACGGCCCGACCCGCGACGATATCGTCGAGCGATTGGAGCTGGGCCAAGGCCGGGTCTTCGTTGCCGGCTTCGACCGTCCCAATATCCGCTACCAAGTGGTGCTGAAGGACGGCCCGAGGGCGCAACTGAAGCGCTTTCTGGAGGCCGAGCATCGCGGCCATTCCGGCATCGTCTATTGCGGCACCCGGCGCCGGGTCGAGGAGACGGCCGCGTGGTTGCGGGACCAGGGCTGGCCGGCCTTGCCCTATCACGCCGGCCTCGAGCCCGAGAGCCGCGAGCGCCACCAGCGCCGCTTCGTCGAGGAGGACGGCGTCGTCATCGTCGCCACCATCGCCTTCGGCATGGGCATCGACAAGCCGGATGTGCGTTTCGTTGCCCATCTCGACCTGCCGAAGAGCGTCGAGGCCTACTATCAGGAAACCGGCCGGGCCGGCCGCGACGGCCTCGCCGCCGACGCCTGGATGACCTACGGCGCGCAGGATGCCGGACGATTGCGGCACTTCATCGAGAGCTCCGATGCGCCGGCGGCGCAGCAGGCGATCGAGCACCGAAAGTTGAACGCGCTTCTCGGCTATGCCGAGACGGCGCGCTGCCGGCGCCAGGTGTTGCTCGACTATTTCGGCGAGCGCTACCCCCGGCCCTGCGGCAACTGTGACTGCTGCCTGGAACCGGTCGAGACCTTCGACGGTACCGAGGCGGCGCAGAAGGCGCTCTCCTGCGTCTATCGCACCGGCCAGCGCTTCGGCGCCGCGCATCTGATCGACATCCTGACCGGCAACGAGACCGATCGGGTCCGGGGCTTCGGCCACGAGGCCCTGAGCACCTTCGCCGTCGGCGGCGAGCACGAGCCGAAGGAATGGCGCTCGATCTTTCGCCAGCTGGTGGCGCAGGGGCTGTTGGTCGTCGACGTGGCCGGCCACGGCGGCCTCAGCCTGGGGCCGGAGGCCGAGGTGCGGCCGGTGTTGCGCGGCGAGCGGGCCATCGAGCTGCGCCGCGACCCGAGCGCCAAGCGGCCGCGCAAGGCAAAGCCGGCCCGGGCGCGCGTGCAGTTGGACGGTGCCGGCGACGAGGCGCTCTTCCAGGCGCTGCGGGCCAAGCGGCTGGCGCTGGCCAAGGCGCAAGGCGTGCCGCCCTACGTCGTCTTCCACGACGCCACGCTCGCCGAGATCGCCAGCCGGCGCCCCGCCAGCCTCGATGCGCTGGCCGAGGTCTCCGGCGTCGGCGCGGCCAAGCTCGACCGTTACGGCGCTGCCGTCCTCGCCGTCGTCGAAGCGCACGAGAACGCCGACTGAGTCGTGTCAGGCCCGAATGACCGTCACTACCGGCGGAATTGCCATTTGCGCCCCTGCTGGCTACTCTCACCCCCGGTACCGGCGAACTTTCGGGAATGCCGGCCAGGGGAGACCCTGCTGCGGCCGTTCGGAGCCGCAGTCGACATGGCGAAGCCGCTGCTACGACGCGGCGGCCTTCGCGTATCAACCTGAACTTGGGAGACCCGCATATGACGAGACGCTTTACATCCGTTGCATTCGGCGCCCTGCTTTTGGCCGGTTCCGGCCTAGCGGCAACGCAGGCGAGCGCCGAGGAGTGGAGCATGGCCACGCCCTGGGGCGGCGGCCCGCTCCTGGAAATCGAGGCGAAGGGGATTGGCGAACGCATCACGTTCTACACCAACAATGAGATCAAGGTCGGGGTCTTCCCCGGCGGCACGCTCGGCAGCCCGCTGAAAGTGACCGAGACCGTGCGTTCCCAGGTGGCGCAGATGGGTCACAACTGGGCTGGTTACGACTGGGGTATCGACCGCACCGCGGTGTTGTTCGGCGGCTTCGCCGGCAGCCCCGGTGGCACCGAAGGCTTGCACTGGTACCTCAAGGGCGGCGGTGTCGAGCTGATGAAGGAGTGGCGCAAGGAGAAGTTCGGCGTCGAAGCCATCTTCTGCGGTATGTCCCCGCGCGAGATCTTCTTGCACTCGCGCAAGTCGGTGAAGAACCTTGCCGACTACAAGGGCATGAAGGTGCGCACCTCGGGTGCTTGGGCCGAGATTGCCCAGACGATTGGTGCCACGACCGTGATCCTGCCGGGCGCCGAGGTCTATCCGGCCCTCGAGCGCGGTGTCGTCGACGGCATCGAGTGGGGCAGCCCGTCGATGAACAAGGCGGCCGGCTACGCCAAGATCGCCAAGTACGTCGTGGTCCCGGGCGTGCACCAGCCCGCCGGCTACCACGAATGCACCTTTAGCCCAGAGGTCTGGTCGAAGCTCTCCGCTCGCAACAAGCGTATGATGGAGTTGGCGGGCCGCGACGGTGGTCTCGACTTCTGGCTGGATGTGGGCAACGACGACGCCTCCGCATTCGCCGAGTACGCCACCTCGGGCAACCAGGTCGACGTTCTGGACGATGCTTTCCTGAAGGCCTCGATGGATGCGACGGTGGCGTGGGCCGAGAAGCAGTCTGCGGCCAACCCGTGGTTCAAGAAGGTCTGGGATCACCAGCAGGCCTATCGCAAGCAGTGGGCGACCTACGGGCCCTACCGCTAAGCCACGACACGCAATAGCGACCAAGTCGAGGTGCCGGTGCCGCAAGCGCCGGCCCCGTTTCTTCGAGGTGCCGGAACCACCACGGTTCTCCTGCGCTGCTTGAAGGGGGATCAGGAAGGCGAGGGCGCTGTCTTCTTCCGGCCCTGTTTCGCCGCCCGGCTCCGGGCGCAATATTGGAGGCTCCTTACCGGCGAAACCTGATCCGTTCCTGTCATTCCAACGACACCGCCTTGTGCGATGCTCGCAGGAATTCATCCCTGTAACCGGGGATTCTTGCCGGATCGGCCTCATCGCTCGTCAGGGGGGAATAAGGCGCGGCGAGATGGCGGAGCAATGGGAGGTTCGAATTAAGGGTACGTTCGATGTTAGCCTTTCAACCGCATACTCGTTTCCTCGTCCGCCTTCACGGTTAGCTCGTAGGACGGCCGCGCCGTAACCCTGTCGAAATACGCTTGAGCATTGAGGGGCAGTGACTCGCTCACCAAACGGCGGTAGCCGCGCATGACGTAACAGATGCTCAAATCAGCGGCGCTCATGGCGTCGCCCAGCAGATAGGGCTGGTCCGACAGCGCAGCATCGAGCGCCGCGACGCAGGCCGTCGCCCGGCCCTTCATCTCTGCCACGACGGCGTCGATTTCCGGTTTGAACTCACGCCTGTGGTTGACGACCTCGCCCAGCGGTCGAGCGAAGGTCGCCTCGGCAAACCAACACCATTGCAGATAGTGAGCGTAGGTCGGGTCAGCCTTGGCCGGCTGCAGTCGCCCGTCGCCATAGCGATCCAATACGTACTGCATCATGGCGCAGGATTCGAATATCGTCATATCGCTGTCAGCCATCACCGGTACCTTGCCCACCGGGTTCAACGCCCGCCATTCCGGCGTGGCGCGGTATTCGGCAGCAAAGTTCACCGGCACGATCTCATATGGCACGGACAGTTCCTCGCACGCCCAAATGACACGAAAACCGCGGGTTCCAGGGGAGTGGTAAATCTTCAGCATGATATCGCTCCTCCCATCTTGTGTATTTGGCCCGGATTTCCCGGATGGAAGCGGCAATTGCTGACCTTTTGAGACGATTCTGATATAAGAATCAATAAGTTGATAC
>JASLMY010000137.1 GCA_030746295.1 Alphaproteobacteria bacterium
CGAGGACAGCGTGACGGGCTGGCTTAAAGGTAAGGCCGCGACGGGCGACCGGTTGGAGTTGGAGGCCGGCGGGCGTTGGGACATCGCCAACGTCGGCAATCTGGAAGCCGAGTTGCGCGGTGCGGTGGCGTCCAGGCGGGGCAGCGTGACGGTCGATCTCGGCGCCGTGGAGCGCCTGGATACCGCGGGCGCTTGGCTGCTGCATCGGACGCTGCGCGACTTGAAGACTGCCGGCGTTACGGCGACCGTCGTGGCGGCCGCGCCCGAGCACCAATCCATGCTCGACCAGGTCGCGGCCAACGATCGGCCGGGCGAGATCGAGCCGCCCTACCTCAACCCGTTGGTAGCGATGGTGGCACGGCTCGGCCGCGGCACCTTGGAGGCGCTCGACGAGGGCCGACAGGTCTTGGGCTTCTTCGGCCTGGTTCTTCAGACGCTCCTCAGGACGCTGGTGCTGCCGCACCGCCTGCGTCTGACCTCGCTCGTCTATCACATGGAGCAGGTGGGCCTGAACGCGTTGCCGATCGTCGGCCTGATCTCGTTCCTGATCGGCATCGTGCTGGCCTATCAGGGGGCGCAGACGTTGCGCCAGTTCGGCGCCGAGGTTTTCGTCGTCGACCTGATCGGGATCTCGATGTTGCGCGAGATCGGCATCCTGTTGACCGCCATCGTGGTTGCCGGCCGCTCGGGCAGCGCCTTCGCCGCCGCCGTCGGCTCGATGATGGTGCACGAGGAGGTCGACGCCATGCGCACCCTCGGGCTCGATCCGATGGAAGTGCTGGTGCTGCCGCGGCTCCTGGCCCTGGTTCTGACCCTGCCGATGCTGGCCTTCTTCTCCGACATGATGGGGTTGTTGGGGGGCGGATTGATGTCGTGGGTGGTGCTCGACATCACGCCGGTGGTCTACATCGAGCGCATGAACAACGCGGTCGGTCTCTGGACTTTCTGGGTCGGCATCATCAAGGCGCCCTTCTTCGGTTTCCTGATCGCCATGGTCGGTTGCTTGGAGGGCTTCCGGGTTTCGGGCAGCGCCGAGAGCGTCGGACAGCAGACGACGCGCGCGGTGGTCACCTCGCTGTTCCTGGTGATCGTCGTCGACGCACTGTTCTCGATCTTCTTCTCCACGGTGGGGGTCTGAGCGAGTGGTAGCGTATGGCTGACCAGCCGATCATCCGAATCCGCGGGCTGAAGACCCAGTTCGGATCCCAAGTGATCCATGAAAACCTGGACCTCGACGTTCGCCGTGGCGAGATTCTGGGCATCGTCGGCGGCTCGGGCACCGGCAAGTCGGTGCTGCTCAGGACCATCGTCGGCCTCAACAAGCCGGCGGCCGGGAGCATCGAGATCTTCGGTCAGGATACGACCAGGCTGTCCCTGGCCGAGCGTCGGCAGCTGGAGCAGCGCTGGGGCGTCTTGTTCCAGGACGGGGCGCTGTTCAGTTCGCTGAGCGTAGCCCAGAACATCGAGGTGCCGCTGAAGGAGCACTTGTCGCTGCCGCAGCACCTGATGGACGAGATCGCCCGGCTGAAGATCTCCATGGTCGGCTTGGCGGCGGATGCCGGGCCCAAGTTGCCGTCCGAGCTGTCGGGCGGCATGCGCAAGCGGGCGGGTTTGGCGCGGGCGCTGTCGTTGGAGCCGGAGCTGCTGTTTCTCGACGAGCCGACCGCGGGCCTGGACCCGATCGGCGCCGCCGCCTTCGACCAGTTGATACGCCGCCTGCAGCGCTCGCTCGGCCTCACCGTCTTCCTGGTGACGCACGATCTCGACACCCTTCACGCGGTCTGTGATCGCATTGCGGTCTTGGCGGAAAAGCGTGTATTGGTGATCGGCAGCATGGAAGAGATGCTGAAACAAGAACATCCGTGGATTCACGAGTATTTCCACGGACCCCGCGCGCGGGCGGCGCAATCGACGCTCGACGAGGCCGAGGCAACGGTAAACTGACGGGGAGTCGGGGGGTTATGGAGACACGCGCCAATCATCTTCTCATCGGCGGCTTCGTGCTGGCGATCATCGCCGCCACCTTCGGCTTCGTCGTCTGGCTGGCCAAGGTCGATATCGAGCGCGAATACGCCTACTACAACGTCTATTTCGAGGAATCGGTGGCTGGGCTCAGCGTCGGTGGCGACGTCCGCTTCAACGGCATCCCGGTCGGCACCGTCGCCGAGATCCGTATTGCCCCGGACGATCCCTCGCGGGTCCAAGTCATGATCGAGGTCGGGGTCGACACACCGGTCCGGGCCGACACCATGGCCACGCTCGCGTTCAAGGGGATCACCGGCGTCTCCTTCGTGCAGCTGTCGGGGGGTGATCCGAAGAAGCCCTTGCTGAAGCCGGCGAAGGAAGGCGAGCTGCCGGTCATCGCCTCGACGCCGTCGGCCCTGCACGAGCTCTTCGCCGGCGCGCCCGAGCTGATCGATCGCGTAATCATCCTGGTCGACCGGCTGGCCGAGGTCGTCGACAAGGAGAATCAGGCGAATTTCGCCAAGATTCTGGAGAACGTCGACGGCGTTACCTCACAGCTCAACTCAAGTATGCCCAAGTTCGACAAGATCCTCACCAATGTCGACGGCGTCACCTCGAAACTGAACGAGCGGATGCCCGAGGTCAGTCGGATCCTGGTCAACGTCGACGAGATCACCGGTGAGTTGCGCGTTGCCTCGAAGGACGTTGGCCAACTGATCAAGCATCTCGATGCTCTGGCCCAGAATGCCGACACCACTGTCACGGTGGCGCGCCAGACGATGACGACGGCCGACGAGCTGATGAAGAATGACGTCAAGGCGATACTCAAGCGGTTCGATTCGGTCGCCGCGAACGCCGATATCACGGTCACAGCGGCGCGCGACACGATGACGAGGGCGCGCGAGACGATGACGACGGCCGAGGACTTGATGAAGAACGACGTCAGGGCGCTGATCAAGAACCTCGATTCCACGGTCGACAGCGTCGATACGACGCTGACGGTGGCGCGCGGGACAATGACGACGGCCGACGAGCTGATGAAGAATGATATCAGAGGGTTGATCAAGAACGTCGATTCCGTGGTCTTGAACGCCGACGAGACGGTCGTGGCCGCGCGCGACACGATGACGACGGTGGAGGGCCTGGTGCAGAACGACGTCAAGCTGCTGATCAAGGACTTTCGCTCTGCCGCCAATGCCTTCGAAAAGCTGAACAGCGATATCGACGACCTGTTGCTGGACAACCGCGAGCCGCTCGACGTCTTCGCGTCGCAAGGCCTGGTCGAGTTCACCAAGCTGATCGAGGAGGCGCGGCTTCTGGTGGCGAGCTCGACACGCCTCGTCGACGAGCTGCAGACAGATCCCGCCCAGTTCCTCTTCGGGCGGCAAAAGGGCGGTAGGCAAGCACAATGAGGGGGGCGAGGATGGCGTCGGCTATGGTATCGATGCTGCGCGTGGTGTTGGCTGGCGGGTTGATGCTGACGCTCGCCGCTTGCGAGGGCATGTTGCCGGGTTCCGGGCCGCCGCCCGACCTCTATACGTTGACCCCGAAGAGTACCTACCCGAAGGATATTCCGCAGGTCGACTGGCAGCTCGTTGTCGAGGAGCCGCTGGCCGCCGGCGGCCTCAACATCTCGCGCATCGCGCTCCGCGACAAGCCGACCGACCTCGACTACTTCGCCGGCTCGCAATGGACCGAGCGGGCGCCCCGCATGGTGCAAACGCTGCTGGTGGAGAGCTTCGAGAACAGCGGCAAGATCGTCTCGGTCGGCCGACAGGCGATCGGCTTGCGCTCGGACTTCAACCTCAAGAGCGAGCTGCGCGAGTTCCAGGCCGAGTATCCGGCACCCGAGAAGCCGCCCCTGGTCCGGGTCCGGCTCAACGCCAAGATGATCAAGCAGCCGCGCCGCTCGATCATCGCCTCGAAGAACTTCGAGGCGACGATAGAAGCCAAGAGCACGAAAATGCACGACGTCATCGAGGCCTTCGACTACGCGCTCGGCAAGGTCCTGCGCCGCATCGTGGTCTGGACGCTGAAGACCGCGAAGTAGGAACCACCGACAATACTCGGCGCCGACTCCGGCGTCAGAAGCTGGAGTTCGGCTCCTTCAGGAAGGCCAGCTCGGTCTCCGTGCTGTCGCGGCCGAGGGCCGCGTTGCGATGGGGAAAGCGGCCGAAGCGGGCGATGATGTCGTAGTGGCGCTGGGCGTATTCGATGCCCCGGTCGCCGTCCTCGGTGCCGGCGAACCGGCCGAAGAGTTCTAGGCTGTGCTCCTGGTCGGCGAGATCTTCCGAATGCTCGAAGGGCAGGAGGAAGAAAGTCTGGGCGACCGGGTCGACTTCGCGGTCGAAACCCTTTTCCAGCGCCGCCCGCGCGATCTCGCGGGCCTTGGCATCGGCAGCGAAGGCGCGGGCCCCGTCGCGGAACATGTTGCGGGAGAACTGGTCCAGTACCAGCAAGAGTGCGAGGCTGCCGTCGACCGAGAGCGACCAGTGGTCGAGGGCGCCCTCGGCGGCGGCCTCGTAGGTGGCGAGAAAGCGCGTGCGAATCTCGGCATCGAAGGCGGCCGGGTCGACGCTGTCGTCGCGACGGAACCAGACGCCGCGCCGGGTGCCGCGCTCGGGCGAGCCGGGCGGGCCGAACCAGAAGTCGATCACGTCGTCGATCGACTTGACGCCCTCGTCCTCGGCCAGCCGGCATTCGTGGCCGTAGCCCTCGATGCGCCTGCGCCAGTCCTCGGGAAAGGGCGTCGACTTCATGGCGGTTCGGTCGATCAGGCAGGCCGTCATCTCGGCCTGGAAGGCGCGGTTGCCGTCGAGGTGGCGGCCCTCGATGGCCAGCGTCAGCGAGGCGGTGCCGAGCTTGCCCAAGCGGACCAAGAGGTCGACCCGGTCGCCGACCCGAACCGGCGCCTCGAAGTCGAAGCGCAGCCCGACCATGGGAATGCCGGTGCCGCGGCCGACGTTGAGCTGATACCAGTCGAGGCCGAGCGTTTGCTCCCACCAGTATTCGCAGGCCTCGACGGCCCAATCGACGATCTTCGAGGTATAGGCGATCTGCGCCGTGTCGCTGTCGCCCCAATGCATCCGGCGGCGCAGGGTCAGCGGCAACCGCTTGACCAGACCGTCGCCGCGCAAGCGGTCGGAAGGCAGAAGCACGTCCGGGTTCCGAAACGGTCGACGCGTCAGCCGGCGCGGACGTACTCGAAGTCGACCGGCTGGCCGTGAATGCCGCGGGCCGGCGGCGCGATCCAGCCGGCGAACTTGCCGGGCTCGGTCGACGGCTGCATCAGGGAATCGATGAAGGCGTGGTCGTCCTCGCTCGGCAGCCAGTCGTGCTTGTGATGCGCCCATTGCTCGGTGTTGACGAGCTTGCCGTCGGGTGTCGCCGGCAGGCTGGCGAAGCTGCCGATCTGGCGGTTGAAGGCGCGGTGCGGCAGCTTCAGGCGGAAGTCGATGCCGTGCTCGGCCAGGATCTTGTTCCAGCGCTGGACGCCGCGGTCGCAGTCGGTGATGTAGTCGTCGCGCAGCCGCTCGTTGACCGCCTGCAGGGCCGGCTCCGCCTCCTCGACGAAGTCGTCGCCCTTGAGCACGGTCACCGGGTAGGTCGCGTCCTCGAGCCGGTGGTCGTCCTTCAGTTTGCCCTCGTCGTAACGGCCCTTGAGGCCCATGGTGTAGTAGTTGGCGGCGTTGGTCGAGATCTCCGAGCCGAAGAGGTCGACCGAGACCGAGAAGTGGAAGTTGAGGTAGCGCTGGAGGGTCTCGAGGTCGATGGCGCCGAAGGGGCGGACGTCGGCGGTGTCGTGCTCGCGCATCAGCTCCGCCGTCCGCTGCACGACGCGGCCGATGCCGGTCTCGCCGACGAACATATGGTGCGCCTCCTCGGTCAGCATGAAGCGGCAACTGCGGGCCAGCGGATCGAAGCCGCTCTCGGCCAGGCTGGCGAGCTGGTACTTGCCGTCCCGGTCGGTGAAGTAGGTGAACATGTAGAACGAGAGCCAATCGGGCGTCTTCTCGTTGAAGGCACCCAAGATCCGCGGCCGGTCGGCGTCGCCCGAGCGCCGCTCCAGCATCGCGTCCGCCTCCTCGCGGCCGTCGCGGCCGAAATGGGCCTGCAGCAGATAGACCATGGCCCAGAGGTGGCGGCCTTCCTCGACGTTGACCTGAAAGAGGTTGCGCAGGTCGTAGAGCGAGGGCGCGGTATGGCCGAGGTAGCGCTGCTGCTCGACCGAGGCCGGCTCGGTGTCGCCCTGGGTCACGATCAGGCGGCGAAGGGGGCCGCGAAATTCGCCCGGCACCTCTTGCCAGGCCGGCTGGCCCATGGCGTCGCCGAAGCCGATGCGGCGGTCTTCCTCGGGCTTGGCCAGGAAGATGCCCCAGCGGTAGTCCGGCATCTTGACATAGCCGAAGTTGGCCCAGCCGTTCTTCTCGACGCTGATCGCCGTGCGCAGGTAGACCTCGTGCTGCTGGAACTCCTCCGGCCCCATCTCCTGCCACCACTTGAGATATTCGGGCTGCCAGGCCTCCAGCGCCCGCTTCAGGCGGCGGTTGTCGGCGAGGTCGACGTTGTTGGGAATGCGTTCCTGATAGTCGATCGTCACGGTCAGGTTCTCCTCATGTCGTAGTCGCTGCGCCGGCCGCTGCCGTAGACCGACAGGGCGCCATCCTCGCCGACGGCGTTGGGGCGCTGAAAGATCCAATTCTGCCACGCCGAGAGGCGGGCGAATATCTTCGATTCCATGGTCTCGGGGCCGGCGAAGCGCAGGTTCGCCTCCATCCCCGTCAGGGCGTCGGGCGAGAACGCGGTCCGTTCCTCGATGGCGATGCGGACCTCGTCCTCCCAGTCGATGTCGTCAGGCGCGAAGGTGACGAGGCCCAACGCCTCCGCCTCTTCGGCCTCGATCTCGTGGTCTTGCGAAGCCGCCACGCGGGCCAGGCCCTCGGCGTCGTCGAGGAAGCGGCCGGCGAGCCGGGTCAGGCCGTTGACCGTCGGATAGGCAGCGAAGTTGAGGGCCGAGAGCCGGATCGCCGCCGGCGGCCGGTTGTCGCCCTCGAAACCGCCGGCCAGCATGTAGCTGCGGTCCGCCGCCAGGGCGAGCTCCAACAATGTGCCTGCAAAGCAACTACCTGGCTCGATCAGGGCGAAGATCGAGCGCGCCGAGACGTCGAGCCGCTTAAAGACTCGCTTCAGGTAAAGCCGGATCTCGCGCACCAGCCAGTCGTCGGCGGTGGCCGCCAGCAGCCGGTCGTAGTCGACGACGCGGGCGCCGTCGCCAGCCGTACGTACGACCCAGGTGCCGATCTCGGGCTCGTTCAAGCGCAGATGCAGGATCGCGTCGTCCAAATCCCGGGCCAGCGCCAGCGGCCAGAAGGCGGTGCCGGCGGCGTGGATTTGGGCGGCGTCCGCCGGCGGCGGTGCCTCCGGCCCCTTGACCAGGAACTCGGCGATCCGGTGCTCGCGGTCGAAGGCGACGGAGAGCGTGCCGTAGTCGAGCGCCGCCTCGGTGATCTCGCGGGCCAGCGGGCCGAGGCTGATGCCCTCGGCCCCGGCCGGGCGATCGGATTTTGCCGCGGCCTCGGCCGCGCGCTCGGCGACGACTTCGTCCATCCGGCTGCGGGGTGCGACCTCGTCGACGAGGCGCCACTCGACGGCGCGCTTGCCGCGAATCCCCTCCTCGATGGTGCAGAAGAAGTCGGCCCTATCGCGGCGTACCTTGCGTTTGTCGACCAGGCGGGTCAGGCCGCCGGTGCCCGGCAGCACCGCCAAGAGCGGCACCTCGGGCAGTGCCACCGAGGTTGCGGCGTCGTCCAGCATGATGATCGTCTCGCAGGTCAGGGCCAGCTCGTAGCCGCCGCCGGCGGCGGGACCGTTGACGGCGCAGATGTAGGTCTGGCCCGAATTCGCGCTAGCGTCCTCGATGGCGCTTCGGGTCTCGTTGGTGAACTTGCAGAAGTTCACCTTGTGACCGTGACTGGCGCCGGCCAGCATGCGGATGTTGGCCCCGGCCGAGAAGACCCGGTCCTTGCCCGAAGTGACGATGACGGCGCGCACCTCGGGGTGCTCGAAACGCAATCGCTGCACCGCGTCGTAGAGTTCGATGTCGACGCCGAGGTCGTAGGAGTTGAGCTTCAGTTCGTAAGCGTCCCCAAGGCCGCCATCCTCGGCGACATCCATGGCCAAGGTCGCCACCGGGCCGTCGAACGACAGCCGCCAGTGCCGCCACTTGGACGGTTCGGTTTGAAAATCGATCATGGTCCCCTGCCAGCGCTATGCCGTGACATGAATTATAATTCATATTTCTGGAGAAACAAGAGGCCCGGTTCCGTCGCACTCTAATTCGTCCGGTTCAGGGCCCGGCTCAGCAGCATGTAGAGCTTGCCGACGTCCGAGCTCAAGTAGGCGGCACTGACCAGGTTCTCCGGGTCGTGCTCGCGGGCCTCGTCGAACAATGACTCGAACCTCTCCACGTAACGGTTGACGTGATCGCGGAACTCGCCGTTGTTGCGGTATTCCTCTTGGATCGTGCCGAGGGAGGCGAGCTCGCGGCGCTGCAACAGTCGGCGCACGAGGATCAGCTTGTCGCCGTCGAGATAGCGGCGCCAGACGTCGTCGGGGATGTCCCGGTCGTAGGCGCGGATCATGTCGACCCCGAGCGAGGCCAGGTTGTCGGTGATCGTGCGCAAGGTGGTGACGAAGGACTTGCGGCGGCGCGCCTGTTCCGCTTCGGCCAGGTTGTCGGCCTGCACCTTGGCGCGGTCGGCGGCATCGATCAGCCGGGCCGCATAGCGCTCGAAATCGCGAGTTGCGTCGCTGGTCCGGGCGGTGGCGTGATCGGAGGCGGTGGCGAGAAACTCGCCACGGCTCTGTAGGCGTTGGCCCGCGGCCTCGATCCGAGCCTCGATCTCGCGCAAGCTGGCGGCCAGCGCGCTCGACTGCTCCCGTGTGGCCTCGGCGAGGCCGGTCAGGCGGGCGTCCGATTCCGCCGTCACCCCGGCCATGCCGTCGATGCGTGCCGCCAGGGCCCGCTCGGCATCCTCGATCCGGTGCACCAACTCGTGCAGCGCCTCGCGCATGCCCTCGCGGCGATGGACCAGCGCTTCGGCGGCGCCCTCGATACGGCCAGCCTCGTGCTCACCGGCCTGGCCCAGCTCGGCGGTCTGCTCGGCCAGTTGGCGGCCGGCCTCGGTGAGGCGGCCGCTCGCCGCCGCCGCCGCCGCCTCGAGCGCTTGCATCTGGTCGTGGACCTGTTGGTTGTGCGAGAGACCTTCGGCGCCGGCCCGGTCGGTGGCGGCGGTCAAGTTGTCGAGCTCACGCCGGAGCTCCGTCGCGGCGGCCTCGGTGGCGGCGATCAAGGCGCTGCGTTGGCGCGCTAAATCTTCTGCCATCTGCTCCAAGCGCCGGCTGCCGTGCTCGCCGGCCCGATCCAGCGCCTCGCCGCGGGCCTCCAGACCGGCGTCGGCCTCGCGGATCGCCTCCTCGACGCGGGCGCCGGCTTCGCTGACCGCTCTCGCCGCGCCGAGCAAGGTATTCTCGGTCTCGGCGCCGAGACGTTGCAGCGCCGTCGTCGCCTGGCGCGCCGTCTCGCCGGCATCGCCGACCCGGTCGGCCGCGGCCTTGGCCCGGTCCGCCTCGGCGCTCATGGCCGCGCCGGTCGCTTCGAGATCCGATTTGGTCTGGGCGAACGTACCAGCGGCCTCCTCGGCCCGGCCTTCGACGAGACGGGCGGCCCGGGCGAGGCCGAGCGTCGACTGCCGCATGGCGGCAGCGAGCCCGGTGGCGCGCTCTTGTAGCAAATCCGCTTTCTCGGAGGCCTCGCCGAGGGCTGCCTCCGAGCTCGCCGCGATTTCTTGGCCGGTGTCGACCAGGAGGGCCTTGGCTTGGTCGGCCGCAGCCGCCATCAGCTCGCGCTGGCGTGCCAAGTCGCGGGCCGCCGCGGCCAACGTCTCGGCGCCGGCATCGCCCGCATTGGTCAGTTCATCGGCGCGCCGCGCCAACGCCTGGCCGGCGCTCTCGAGGATGCGATCGACGGATTGGCTCGACTGGCGCAGCGTTTCCAATCGCTCGCTCAATCCCGCTAGCCCCGCCTCCAGTCGCTCGGCTTCAATCTGGGCGGCATCGGCCAGGTCGGCGCCGGCCTGGCGCAGGCCGGCGCCCGCGCCGGTGACGCGCGCCGCCGCCGCTTCCGCCGAGTCCCAGAAATCGCGGGCTTGGGCTTCCAGGGTCTCAGCCATCGATTGCGACCGCGCGGCGCTGGCAGCGAAGGCGTCGGCTTGGCTCTCGAAGCTCAGTGCCAGGGTAGCGGCGTCGTCCCGCGCCCGGGCCGAGGTTGCATCGAGGCTCTCGCCCTCACGGGTGAGCGCCGCGCCGGCCTCATCGATGCGGCCGACCGCACCCTCGAGGCTGGCTTCGAGGCTGGCGGTGATCTGCTGCAACTCGCCTCCCGCCGCACCGAGCCTCGATGTCGCCTGATCGCTGCCCGCGGCGAGCGCCTCCCGCTGTTGACGAAACGCGTCGCCGGCCTCGTGGACGGCCGCCGCCGCTTGGGTGGCCGCCTCGCTCACCGCGCCCTCGTCGGCGTGAAGGGTCTCGATCTCCGTCCGGAGGCGCGTCACGGCCGTTTCGATCTCGTCGAGGCGGCGGCCGAGGGACTGGCCCACCTGCTCGATCTCCGCCACGGCGATGCTGCTGCGCTCGCCCAGGCTCTCTTCGCGATCCTGAAGACGGGTTTCGGCTGCCTCGATGGAGTCGACGGCCTGCAAGCCGGCCGCGGCGATACGCTCTGCGCCCTCGATGAAGGCGCGGCCGGCTCCCTCGATCCGATCGCGGGCCGCACCGCCGGCCCGATCGAGGGTACGCGCGTGCGCATCGAAGCTCTCGCCGGCCTTGCTCAGCGAATGGGCGACGCCGATCGCGGTCTCGACGACGTGGGCCCCTCGACGGGCCATCGAGGCCTCGATGTCGCGCGCCCGCTCGGCGACACGTGCCGCCAAGGCCTCCAGCCGCGCCGCGTCGCGATTGACGAGCCGACCGATGTCGCCGGAGCGGGTCGCGAAGGCGTCGATGATGTCGTTCATCGCCAGCACCTGGGTACGGAAGGTACCGCCAATCTCGTTCGTCTTGACGCTGGCGAGGCGCACCGCCTCGGCCAACTGACCGGCCTGCCGGCGCAGGCCGTCGCCGATGTTCTGGGCCTGCTCGGCGGCGCCGTCGGCGGCCTGGCGGACGATATCGACGCGGGCCTCGAGCACCGTCTCGATGTCGCTGTTGTGATAGGCGATGCGCTCGGCGGCACGGGCGAGGGCTTGGGCGTGGGAGTCCAGGCGCTGTGCAACCTCGTGGCTGCGTGCCTCGGCGTCGATGCTGGCCGAGTGCAGCGCCTGGGTCCGGGCCAGCAGTGTTTCCTCGCTCGCCTTGGCTCGGGCGTCGGTCGCCTCGACGGCGGTGCGCAACTGCTCGGTCGCCAGGTCAGTCGTCTCGCGCAGGACGTCAGCCTGGCGGCGAAGTGCCGACGAGGCGCTGGCGACCCGCGCCTCGGCCTCCTCGGAGGGATAGGTCAGCTCTTCGAGGCGGGCCTCGAGGGCGCGCGCGTGGCGCTCGATCAGGCCGCCCCGGCGGCGATAGAAGACCACCAGCCAGAGCACCACGAGCGGCATGGCGATGGCACTGATCATCGCCGCCAGCTCGTGCGGCAGCAGAAAGGCGACCGCCTCCCAACTGATGAAGGCGGCGATGTAGTACAAGCAAAGCGCCAGCCAGCCGATGCTGACCAAGGCGCCGATCAGGAACCAGCGGCGAAAGACCGCGTTGGAGCGGCGTTCGCTATGCTCGGCGGCACGGCCCTGGTCCAGGGCGGCGCTCAAACGGTCCCGCGAAACGAGTGGCAGTTGGCTCTTCGAAAGGTCGAGCTCGGCCATGGGCTATCGTGCGACTCCTCTGCTGCGGTCGGCCGCCAGCGCCGCCAGTCGCGGCCAGGGCTCGCCGACCGAGACCGGCCGGCGCATGTGCTGGACCAGGTAGAACATCGGCGTCGGGCCAGTATGAGTAACGGCGAGGCGAAAGGTGGCCCGGTCGCCCGGCTTCACCACGCCCTCTCGAAAGCGGAGCACATCGCGCGGCTCGATAATGTCCTCGACGCTGCCGAACCGGTCCGAGGCGAAGGGTCGGTTGACCTTGGCCTCTTGCCCGAAGGAAAGGCCGTCATAGTAGTCGCTGCCGGAGCCGAGGGTGGCCTCG
The DNA here is from genome assembly GCA_030746295.1 of Alphaproteobacteria bacterium. The sequence continues at coordinate 12,199 of JASLMY010000137.1, forward strand.
AGCTCGATGTTGAAGAAACGCCAAGTGTCTCGGGTGCGGTTGATCACAACCTTGACGAGGGCGAAGCCGACGCGGTGAAAGGTGGCGACCCGGCTGCCGAACTCGACCGACTGCACGTCGATGGCGATGATGGCATCGCCCGGCCCGGTGATCTCCTCGACCAGGACGAACGGGTCGCCGAGCGTGCCGGTGCCGGAGACGTCGACGAGACGGACATTGCTGGAGACTTCGGTGAAGATGACGCCGTCGATGGTGCGGGGGTCCGCGAGGCCACCCGAGGGAATGGCGATGGCCGCAAAGGCGGCAAGGAAAATCTTTGGAATCAGATCGTTACATCGATTCATTGCCATGGCGGCCGATTATCGGCGCCAGCTCTCCGAGAAGTCAAAAACTATTCCGCCGAGGCCACCGGGCCGATCTCGGCCACGGCCGTCGGCGGCCCGTCGCCGGCCGCCGCCGCCAGGGCTTCGCGGGCGATCCGAACCAGCGCCGCCAACGCCGCCGGCTCGCTCTCTGCCGAGGTGTCGAGCACCGCGTCGGCCTTGCTGTAGAGGGCTTCCCGGCCGGCCAGGATGCGCTTCAGGTCGTCCATCGCCTCGCGGTTCCCGGCCATCGGCCGCTGATCGCCCTGGGCGACGACGCGGCCCATGTGGTCCTCGGGCCGGGCCTGCAGCCAGACCGTGAAGCAGGAAGACAAAAGCCGTTCGAAGGTCGCCCGGTCGGCGACGATGCCGCCGCCGGTCTCGATCACGGCCCGGGGGTTCTCGTCTATCACCCGTTCCAGGCAGCGGCGCTCGAGGCGGCGGTAGGCGGCTTGGTCGAGCAGGTTGAAGACCTCTTCCAGGCTCATTCCGGCGGCGGCCTCGACCTCGGCGTTCATCTGGATGAAGGGCAGTTCCAGTGCCGCCGCGAGGCGGCGGCCGAGCGTGCTCTTGCCGGCACCGCGCAACCCGATCAAGGCAATTCGGC
>JASLMY010000138.1 GCA_030746295.1 Alphaproteobacteria bacterium
CGGCTGCGAGGTCCGCGGCGACGCCGCCACCCAGGCCGTGGACGACCGCGTGGTGCCGGCCGCGGACGCCGACTGGGACACCGAGTATTTGGACGCGATCATCGCCGTCAAGGTCGTCGACGGCGTCGATCAGGCGATCGAGCACATCGAGCGGCACGGCTCGCACCACACCGAGAGCATCGTCACCGAGGACGAGGCCCACGCGGCCAAGTTCCTGGCCGAGGTCGACAGCGCCATCGTGCTCCACAACGCCTCGACCCAGTTTGCCGACGGCGGCGAGTTTGGCATGGGGGCCGAGATCGGCATCTCGACGGGGCGCCTGCATGCCCGCGGCCCGGTCGGCGTCGAGCAGCTGACCAGCTTCAAATACGTGGTCCGCGGCGACGGTCAGACCCGACCCTGATCCATCATGGCCCGGATCCGCGTCGGCCTTTTGGGCGGCTCGTTCAATCCGGCTCATGCCGGCCACCGCCATCTCAGCGTCGAGGCCTTGAAGCGCTTGCGCCTCGATCAGGTCTGGTGGTTGGTGGCACCGCAGAACCCGTTGAAGCCCGCGGCCGGCATGGCGCCCCTGGAGAAGCGATTGGCACATGCCCGAGAAGCCGGTCGCCATCCGAAGATCCGGATCAGCGATATCGAGCGCCGCCTCGGCACGCGCTATACCGTCGACACGCTCGTCCGCCTCGGGCAACGCTTTCCGGAGATCGATTTCGTCTGGCTGATGGGGGCCGACAACCTGGTCCAGTTTCCCGACTGGTACCGTTGGACCCGCATCGCCGATGCCATTCCCATTGCGGTCTTCGACCGCCCGACATATGTTTATAGGGCGCTCGCGGGTCGAGCGGCACGGCGATTTGGGCGTTATCGGGTGATGGACCCGGCCGCCTTGCCGGGCCGAAAGCCGCCGGCATGGTGTCTGGTCAGGGGACCGACGCACCCCGCCTCGGCGACCGCGGTACGCGAGAGCGGGGGCTGGCCCGCCTGAGGCGACTGGCCGGCAGCCCGAACCTAGAAGGAGCGACAAGACCATAGTCAAACGTCAAAAGAGACCGGCAGAGGTTGGGCAACTGCTGGAACTCATCCTCAACTCGCTCAGCGACGACAAGGCCGTCGACGTCGTCAACATCGATCTCCAAGGCAAATCCGCCATCGCCGATTACATGGTCATCGCCAGCGGCCGCTCCGCCCGGCAGGTGAACGCGATCGCCGAGCACTTGTCCAGGCGTCTCAAGGACGCCGGCCATGGCCGTGCCCGAATCGAGGGGCTGCGGCAAGGGGATTGGGTGCTGATCGATGCCGGCGACGTCATCGTCCATCTGTTCCGGCCCGAGGTGCGCGAGTTCTACAACCTCGAGAAGATGTGGTCGGTAACGCTGCCGGACGAGCGCGTGGCCGTCTGACGCGGGCCGTCGGCCCGGCCGGGCCCCGGCGCGGAGAGGTCAGTTGCGGATAAGCATCGTCGCCGTCGGCCGCCTTCGGGCCGGGCCGGAAAGGGCGCTTCTCGAACAGTATCTGAAACGCTTGCCGTGGCCGGTCGCCGAGCGCGAGGTCGCAGCGGAGACTACCGGGCGCAGCCAGAGCGAGCGCCGGCGGCGTGAAGGCACGCGCCTGCTGGCGGCACTTCCCGACAGCGCCAAGGTCGTCGCCCTGGATGGCCGTGGTCGCAGCCTCTCCAGCGAGGCCTTCGCCGGCCACCTTGGCCGCTGGCGAGACGAGGGTGCGGCCGAGATCGCCTTCGTCATTGGTGGCGCCGGCGGTCTCGACGCGCGGCTGCGCGAGCGAGCTGAGCTGACGCTTTCGCTCGGTCCCATGACCTGGCCCCACCTGATGGTGCGGGCGATGTTGGCAGAGCAGCTCTATCGCGCCCACAGCATCCTCGCCGGTCATCCCTACCACCGAAGCGGCTAGAAGTTCTGGGCATCTCCCAGGGCGACGCTCGGATGACATCGGCCATGAGCTTGGCTATGTTCCGGCCGCGCTTCACGGCTAAGTTTGTCGCGCCGGTGGAATGCGCTGTGTATTCTGGCAAGTGATTCTCTCGAACCCGGCAAACGCGGACCATGACGCAGTCGAAACCAGGCCCGACGAAACCACGGCCGATCGTGCTCTGCATACTCGACGGCTGGGGCCATCGCGAGACGGCCGAGAACAACGCCATCGCGCTTGGCGAGACGCCGGTCTTCGATCGGCTCTGGCAGTGCGAGCCACATGCCCTGTTGGACACCTCCGGGGCAGACGTCGGCCTGCCGGCGGGACAGATGGGCAATTCCGAGGTCGGGCATCAGAACATCGGCGCCGGCCGTGTCGTGCTGCAGGACCTGCCGCGCATCGACGCCGCCATCGCCGACGGCTCGGTCGCCGGAAACCCGGCCCTCGAGGCGTTCATCGCTGGCCTGGTCGCGAGCGACGGCACCTGCCACTTGATGGGCCTGACGTCGCCGGGCGGCGTGCACAGCCATCTCGACCACATGACGGCGCTGGCCGGTATCCTCTCCGCCCGTGGCGTCCCGGTCCGCATACACGGCTTCCTGGATGGCCGCGACACCCCGCCCCAGAGCGCCCGCGACTTCGTTACCGATTTCCAGGCGGCGATCGCCGGCTTTCCCGATACCGCCATCGCCAGCCTCGCCGGCCGCTACTACGCCATGGACCGCGATCGGCGCTGGGAGCGCATCGCCGAGGCCTATGCGATGCTGGTCGAGGCCGCCGGTGCGCGGGCCGACGACGCTGTCGAAGCCATCGAGGCAGCCTATGCGGGCGGGGTCTCGGACGAATTCCTGCACCCGGTCGCGATCGCCGACTATGCCGGCATGGCCGACGGCGACGGGCTGCTGATGGCCAATTTCCGGGCCGATCGGGCACGGCAAATCCTGGCCGCCCTGCTCGATCCCGAGTTCGACGGCTTCGTGCGCGAGCGCCGGGTCCATTTTGCCGCTCGGCTCGGCATGGTCTCCTATTCGGACGCGCTCGATGAGCTGCTGCCGGCGCTGTTCCCGCCGCTGGCGCTGGCCGACACCTTGCCCGAGGTGGTGGCGCGGGCGGGCCTGCGCCAACTCAGGATCGCCGAGACCGAGAAATATGCCCATGTCACCTTCTTCCTGAACGGCGGCCGGGAACAGGCCTTCGAGGGCGAGGAGCGAATCTTGGTGCCCTCGCCCAAGGTCGCGACCTACGACCTGAAGCCGGAGATGTCAGCCGACGAGGTGACCGACCGCCTGGTCGCAGAGATCGACGGCGGTAGCTTCGACCTCATCGTCGTCAACTACGCCAATCCCGACATGGTCGGCCATACCGGCAAGTTGGATGCCGCGGTCGCCGCGGTGGAGACCGTCGACCACTGCCTCGGCCGCTTGGAAGCGGCGGTCAGGCAAGCAGGCGGCCAGCTCTTGATCACGGCCGACCACGGCAACGTCGAGACGATGGTCGATCCCGAGAGCACCACCCGCCATACCGCGCATACGACCAACCGGGTGCCGATGCTGCTGGTCAACGCACCCGTCGGCACCGCCCTCGCCGACGGCCGCCTGGCCGATATCGCGCCGACCCTGTTGCGCCTGCTGGGCCTGCCCCAGCCGGAGGCGATGGCGGGCAGCTCGCTGGTCTCGGACGAGGGCTCGGCCACGACCGGACCCCGGAGATCCCGTGCCTTGGCATAATCGCCTCGCCGCGCCCATAGCCGCCCTGTCGGTGGCGGCACTGCTGGCGCATGGCGCTCCGGCAACGGCGCAAAGCGTTGACGGCGGTGCCCGGCGCGATCTCGACCGGGTCGAGCGCGAGATGGCGGACCGGCGCGCCCGAGCCGAGGCACTCGCTGAGAAGGCGGCGCAGCTCAGAGCCGATCTGGACGCCCTCCGTCACCGACTGGTGCAAACGGCGGGCGAGACCCAAGCGGCGGAATCAGCGGTGGCCGAGGCCGAGGAACGACTGGCCGCACTCGACGGCCAAGAGAAGGCGCAGTTGGCGAAACTCGACCGCCGGCGCAACGAGCTCGAAGCCACCCTCCATCGGCTGAGCCGCCTGGCGCGCCGCTCGCCGACCGTGTTTCTGGCCAGCACCGGCTCGACCATCGACACCTATCGCGGCATTCGGATGATGGGCTCGCTCAGTGTCGGCCTGGCCGCGGAGGCCCGGCACATCCGCACCGCCGTCACTGAGCTCGCGGCTTTGCGCCGCGATATCGACGAGGAGCGCCGACGCCGACGGGATCGGGTCGCGACGCTGACGGAGAAGCGGACGAAGCTGTCTCGCCTGCTGGAAGAGAAGTCGGGGCTGGAGCGGCGCACCCTGGCGGCGAAGAAACAGGAACGCCGAAACGTCGCCCGTCTGTCGGGCGAGGCCCGCGATCTTCGCGAGCTGATCGACAAGCTTGCGGAAGAGGAGGCGCGCCGGCGGCGGGAAGCGGCCGAGCGGGCGGCAGCCGAACGCCGGGCTCGGCACGCCCGCGAGATCGAGCGCCGGCGCCGGGCCGCCGAGCAAGCGGCACGGCGCGTCGAGGAGGCCCGGCGGCGCGAGGCCGACCGGCGGGCGGAGAGGCGAGCGCGGCAACGGGCCGAAACGGAGGCACGGCGGCGAGCAGAGATCCAGGCACGACGACCGGCCGAGCCGCCGCCGCGCGAGCGCGCGACCGTCCAGCCGCGGCCGCCGATACCGACGGAGAAGCCGCGAACCAAGATCGCCGAGACAAAGCCCATGGCTGCGCCAAAGGCCCGCGTCGCCACGGCGCCGCGACCCAAGGCCGATGTCACGCCAAAACAGGAAAAGCGAACCGCCGCCTTCAGGGCGCCCGGACCCAACACCCTCAAGATCCGGCCCCGGCAGCGTTTCAGCCTAGCCCGCGGCAAGCTGCCGATGCCGGCACGCGGCCGCGTCGTCCGCCGCTACGGGAGCAAGAACAGTCTCGGCCAGGCCTCGCGCGGGATTCTTGTGGAGACCCTGTCGGCGGCTCAGGTGGTCTCGCCCTTTGACGGCGAGGTCGTCTACGCCGGCACGTTTCGCGACTATGGCCTTCTATTGATCATATCGTTGGGCGAGGGATATCATATTCTCCTGTCAGGAATGTCGCGCCTCTATGGTGCTGTCGGCCAGAGTGTCTTGGCGGGCGAGCCCATCGCCGAGATGGCAGCCATTGACGCCGAACGCCCAAGGTTATACGTGGAACTGCGCCGGCGGGGAGAGCCGATCAACCCACTACCGTGGATGTCCGCGGCAACAAGGAAGGTTAGCGGATGATGCGAATGAGCCTAATCGGCGCGAGCGTCGCCCTGGTCCTGCTGTGCCAGCCGACGGCGGCCTCGAGCCAAAGTTCGGAGACCTATCGCCAGCTCAATCTCTTCGGTGACGTCTTCGAGCGCATCCGCAACGATTATGTCGAGGAAGTCGACGATCCCGACCTCATCGAGGCCGCGATCAACGGCATGCTGAGCTCGCTCGACCCGCATTCGAGCTACCTCAATCCGAAGAACTACCGCGACATGCAGGTGCAGACGCGGGGTGAATTCGGCGGTCTGGGCATCGAGGTGACGATGGAGAACGGCCTTGTCAAGGTGGTCTCGCCGATCGACGATACGCCGGCCTTCCACGCCGGGTTAGAGGCCGGCGACTTCGTCACCCATCTCGACGGCGAGCCCGTGCTGGGGCTGACGCTGTCGCAGGCGGTGGAAAAAATGCGCGGGCCGGTGAAGTCGACCATCGTGCTGACCGTCAGACGGCCGGGCAAGGAGCAAAGTTTCGACGTCAGCATCATCCGGGACGTCATTCGCATCCAGTCGGTGCGCCAGCGCGCCGAGGGCGACATCGGCTATGTGCGAATCACCTCTTTCAACGAGCGCACGACCTCCGGGCTGAAGCGCGCCATCAAGCGGCTGAACGAAGAGATCACCGGCGAGATGAAGGGTCTCATCCTCGATCTTCGCAATAATCCGGGTGGCCTCTTGGACCAGGCCGTGGCCGTCTCCGACGCCTTCTTGGAGCAGGGCGAGATCGTCTCGACGCGCGGGCGTCGGGCGGACGATGCGCAGCGCTTCAACGCCAAGTCCGGCGACCTGGCCGACGGCAGGCCGATCATCGTGATGATCAACGGCGGCTCGGCCTCGGCCTCCGAGATCGTCGCCGGCGCCCTGCAGGACCATCGCCGAGCGATCGTTCTCGGCACCAAGTCCTTCGGCAAGGGCTCGGTGCAGACGATCATCCCGATGCAGGGCCACGGCGCTATTCGGCTGACCACGGCACGCTACTACACGCCGTCGGGGCGCTCGATCCAAGCCAAGGGCATCGATCCCGACATCGACGTCGAGCAGGCGCAGATCAAAACGGTCGAGACCAAGCCGCGGCGGAGCGAGGCCGACCTGCGTCGCCACCTCGAGAACGGTGACGGCGCCACCAAGAAGGACGAGAGCGCGGGCGCACAGCCGTCGACGGGAGCGGCGCCCTCAGCGACCCGGCCGGCGAAGGATTTTCAACTGACGTATGCGCTCGACCTGCTGCGCGGTATCACGCTTCTCGGCGACAAGAGTGGCAATTGAGGCGCCGTCCGGCGCCGCTTGAGCGAACGGACGGAGGAACGTGGCGAGGAGACCAGCGCGCCAGCACCGAGGAAGCGCCGGCGCGTCGGCCCCGGCAGGCCGCGGGATCAACCCTCTCGTCCTCACCATCTTCGGTCTCGTGGCGGCTTTCGCGATCCTCGTCGCCTGGCTGCAGCTGAGCTACGAGGCGCCGACCCCGAACCCCAACAGCACGATCGTCGCCGAAGTCGAGGCACCGCCACCGGAAGAGACATCGAAGACGACGGCCGCGCCGCCGACGCGCGAGGCCGCGGCACCGACGCAAGCCCCCCCGCCGAAGCCGGCGGCAACGCCCGACGAGCGCGAGACCACCGCGCCGCCGGCTTCGATTCCGGACCCGGTCACGGAAGCCGCCGCAGCGCTGGAGGTGACGCCGTCGATGCCCGAGATGGTCGGGCCTCCGCCGGCCGCGGCGGTGCCGACGGCTCCGAAGACGCCGACGGTCGAGAGCCCGCCGCCGAGCGCGACCCTGGCGCCGATGCCGAAAGCGCCGCCCGAGACGCCGGCGCCGCCGGCAAAAGTGACGGCCAAGCCGCCGGCGGCCGACGCGGCCCCCACTGCCGCAAAACCGGCACCCGCGCCCGCCGAGACGAGGCCGCCGGTCGCGAGACCTGCGGCACCGGCCCGCGGCGGCAAGACCTATGCCCGCACCTTCAAATCGAAGCCCGGCCAGCCGCGCATCGCCATCGTGCTCTGGAGCCTCGGCCTCAGCCGGGCCGCCACCAGCACCGCCATCCAAAGGCTGCCGGGCGAGGTGACGCTGGGGATGACGCCCTACGGCCGCGACCTGCAAAGCTGGGCCGACCAGGCCCGCGCCGCCGGCCACGAGGTTCTGCTGTTACTGCCGATGGAGCCACACAGCTACCCCGACGACGATCCCGGCCCGCACACCCTGCTGACCTCGTTGCCGATCGAGGACAATCTGCAACGGCTGAACTGGCTTCTCGACCGCTTTGAAGGCTATGTCGGGGTCACCAACTACATGGGCTCCCGCTTCACCAGCTCGGCCAGCGACATGCGTCCAATCCTCGAGACCGTGAAGCAGAAGGGCCTGCTCTATCTCGACAGCCGCACCGCCTCCAACAGCGTCGGCTTTCGCGTCGCCGGCGAGATCGGCCTCGACCGCGCGGTCAACAGCCGCTTTCTGGATGCCGAGGCCTCCAGACCCGCGATCGACGCGCGCCTTGCGGAGCTGGAGCGCGTAGCCCGAACCCAGGGCGCCGCGGTCGGCATCGGCTTTCCCTATCCGGTCACCTTGGAGCGGCTGACGCAATGGATCGCGACGCTGGAGCAGAAGGGCATTCAACTGGCGCCGCTGACGGCCGTCATCGAGACCGGGAGTGCGGGATGAGCATCGCCTATCAGGACCGCCCCTACCGCAAGGGCGTCGGCATCATGTTGCTCAATCGCGACGGCCTGATCTTCGCCGGTCAGCGCATCGATCAGGTGGCGGAGGCCTGGCAGATGCCGCAGGGCGGCATCGACGACGGCGAGGAGGCACGGGAAGCCGCCCTCCGCGAGCTGCACGAGGAGGTCGGCACCACCAAGGCCGAGATGCTGGCGGAGAGCCCTCACTGGCGCCCTTACGATTTGCCGGAAGCGCTGGCCGACAGCGTCTGGCAGGGCCGCTACCGCGGTCAGATGCAGAAATGGTTCGCGATGCGCTTCACCGGCGAGGATGCCGACATCCGGGTGCGGGAGGTGGAAACGCCTGAGTTCGATGCCTGGCGCTGGCTCACGGCCCGGCAATTGATGGACCTGATCGTCCCCTTCAAACGGCCGATCTACGAAGAGGTGTTGGCGGAGTTTCGGGCGCTCCTGGACTGAGCGAGCCGCCTCAGCCGACGGCGCCGAGCAGGTCTTCGAGGTGGCGGATCTTGCCTTCCGCCAGGCGGCGGGCCTCGTCGTCGGCGGCGTCTTCCAGGTCCTCGCGCGCATTCTGGATTCGTTGCTCGAGCGTCGCCCGGTCGAGCTCGGAGACCGGCACCGCTTCCTCGGCCAGGACCACCAGCTCGTCGGCGGCGATCTCGGCGACGCCGCCGGCGACGAAGATCCGCTCGTCGCCCGCATCCGTGCCGGCGACCTCGATGACGCCCGGACGCAGGCCCGAGATCATCGGGGCGTGCCCCGGCAGGACGCCGAAATCGCCCTCCATGCCCGGCACGGTCACCATCTCGGCCTCGACCGACAGCAACAGCCGCTCGGGCGAAACCAGCTCGAAGGTCAGCTTGTCGGCCATGCTTGCGAGTTCCCCTTAGGCCCTCAGGCCGCCTCGGCCGCCATCTCGCGGGCCTTGTCCACCGCTTCCTCGATGGTGCCAACCATGTAGAAGGCCTGCTCGGGCAGGTCGTCGTGCTTGCCCTCGGCGATCTCCTTGAAGCCGCGAATGGTGTCCTCGATCTGCACGAACTTGCCCTCGGTGCCGGTGAAGACCTCGGCGACGAAGAACGGCTGGCTCAAGAAGCGCTGGATCTTGCGGGCCCTGGACACGGTCAGCCGGTCGTCCTCGGAGAGCTCGTCCATGCCGAGGATGGCGATGATGTCCTGCAGCGACTTGTAAGCCTGCAGGATACGCTGCACCTCGCGAGCTACCGTGTAGTGCTCCTCGCCCAGAACCCGGGGATCGAGGATTCGCGAGGTCGAGTCGAGCGGGTCCACCGCCGGATAGATGCCCAGCTCCGCGATCTGGCGCGACAGCACGGTGGTCGCGTCCAGATGCGCGAACGAGGTCGCCGGCGCCGGATCGGTCAGGTCATCGGCCGGCACGTAGATCGCCTGCACCGAGGTGATCGAGCCCTTGGTCGTGGTGGTAATGCGCTCTTGCAGGGTGCCCATGTCGGTGGCAAGCGTCGGCTGATAGCCGACCGCCGAGGGAATGCGGCCCAAGAGCGCCGAGACCTCGGAGCCGGCCTGAGTGAAGCGGAAGATGTTGTCGACGAAGAAGAGGACGTCGCGGCCTTCGTCGCGGAAATGCTCGGCCAGTGTCAGGCCGGTCAAGCCGACGCGGGCACGCGCACCCGGCGGCTCGTTCATCTGGCCGTAGACGAGCGAGGCTTTCGAGCCCTCCTCGCCGAAGTTGATGACGCCCGACTCGATCATCTCGTGGTAGAGATCGTTGCCCTCGCGGGTCCGCTCGCCGACCCCGGCGAACACCGAGTAGCCGCCGTGCGCCTTGGCGACGTTGTTGATCAGCTCCATGATGATCACGGTCTTGCCGACGCCGGCGCCGCCGAAGAGGCCGACCTTGCCACCCTTGGCATAAGGCGCCAGCAGGTCGACGACCTTGATGCCGGTGACCAGGATCTCGGTCTCGGTCGACTGCTCGACGAAGGGCGGCGCCTCCTGATGGATGGCCCGCGTCTCCTGGGCCACGACGGGACCACGCTCGTCGACCGGCTCGCCGACCACGTTGATGATTCGGCCCAATGTCTCGGCGCCGACCGGCACCGCGATCGGGCCGCCGGTATCGACCACCTCCTGGCCGCGAACCAGACCCTCGGTGGTGTCCATGGCGACGGTCCGGACGGTGTTCTCGCCCAGATGCTGCGCCACCTCCAGAACCAGCCTCTGGCCGTGGTTCTCGGCGTGCAGGGCGCTCAGGATGGCCGGCAATTCGTCGTCGAAAGCCACGTCGACGACGGCGCCGATGACCTGGGTGATGCGTCCGACGTTGTTGGTAGTCATCTCGTTACTCCTTAGACCTCTACGGCCCGACGCCGGCTCAAAGCGCCTCGGCGCCGGAGACGATCTCGATCAATTCCTTGGTGATCGCCGCCTGGCGGGTACGGTTGTAGTTCAGTGTCAGCTTGTCGATCATCTCGCCGGCATTGCGCGTGGCGTTGTCCATCGCGGTCATCCGGGCGGCCTGCTCGGCGGCCGCGCTTTCCAGCAGCGCCTTGAAGACCTGCACCGACAGATTGCGCGGCACCAGATCGGCCAAGAGCTCGTCCTCCTCCGGCTCGAACTCGTGGATGGCACCGCCTAAGTCGACGCCTTCGGGCTCCTCGACGGATTCGATGTGCTCCTCGCCCTCCACCTCGGCCAGCGGGATCAGCTGCTGGGTGGTCATGACCTGACTGACGACCGACTTGAAGGCGTTGAAGAAGATCGTGCAGACGTCGTACTCGCCGGCCTCGAAGAGCGCCAGCAGGCGGCCGGCGATGGCGTGGGCGTCCTCGAAGCCAGGGTTTCTGACCTCGCGCAGGCTGATGAACTCGACGATCCGCGACTCGAAATCGCGCTTCAGGTTGTCATGGCCCTTCTTGCCGACGCACAGGATCTTGACCGTTTTGCCGGCTTCGGTGAGCTCGGCCAGGTGGCGGCGCACGGTGCGGTTGACGGTGGTGTTGAAGGAACCGCAAAGGCCGCGCTCGGCGGTGATCACCAGCAGGAGGTGGGTCTGGTCGTTGCCGCTGCCGACCATCACCGGCGGTGCGCCCTCGAGGCTCGGCATGTTGGCCGCGACGGAGGCCAGCAGCTTTGCCATCCGCTCCGAATAGGGCCGGGCCTGCTCGGCCGCTTCTTGGGCCCGGCGCAGCTTGGCGGCGGAGACCATCTGCATCGCCCGGGTAATCTTCTGCGTCGACTTGACGCTCGAGATCCGGTTGCGCAGGTCCTTGAGACTTGGCATCGGCTGGCGATCCCTCGGCTAGTGTCCCGAATCAGAAGTTCGTAGCATTTGTGGCAAGCGCCCGACGAACTTCTGATTCGATAAGGACACTAGCAACCCTTTGATTATAGTGTGGTTTAAGGATTTGAAATTCCTCACGGTGTCCATCCCAACATTAGTAGGAATTTCAAATCCACCACACTAGGTCCGGCTCAGGCGAACTTCTTGACGAAGTCGTCGAGCATGGCCACGAGCTTGGCCTCGGTCTCCTCGGTCAGCTCCTGCTCGGTACGGACGGCGTCGATGATCTCGGCATGGTTGGCCCGAAGCTCGTTCAGATACTCCAGCTCAAAGCGCTGGATGTGCCCGACCTCGATGTCATCGAGATAGCCGCGCACGCCGGCGAAGATCGTAACCACCTGCTCCTCGACCGACATCGGGCTGTACTGGTCCTGCTTCAGGAGCTCGGTCAGGCGGGCGCCGCGGTTCAAGAGCCGCTGCGTCGCCGCGTCCAAGTCGGAGCCGAACTGGGCGAAGGCCTCCATCTCGCGATACTGCGCCAGCTCCAGCTTGATGCGGCCGGCAACCTGTTTCATCGCCTTGGTCTGCGCCGCCGAGCCGACCCGGCTGACCGAGAGGCCGACGTTGATGGCCGGGCGGATGCCGCGATAGAAGAGGTCGGTCTCGAGAAAGATCTGGCCGTCGGTGATCGAGATCACGTTGGTCGGGATATAGGCCGAGACGTCGTTGGCCTGGGTCTCGATGACGGGCAACGCGGTCAGCGAGCCGGCACCGTTCTCGTCGTTCATCTTGGCGGCCCGCTCCAACAGCCGGGAGTGCAGGTAGAAGACGTCGCCCGGATAGGCCTCGCGGCCCGGCGGCCGGCGCAGCAGCAGCGACATCTGCCGATAGGCCACGGCCTGCTTGGAGAGGTCGTCGTAGAAGATCACCGCGTGCATGCCGTTGTCGCGGAAATACTCTCCCATGGCGCAGCCGCTATAGGGGGCCAGGAACTGCAGCGGCGCCGGCTCGGAAGCGGTGGCGGCGACGATGATCGAGTATTCCAGCGCGCCGTAGTCCTGCAAGGTCTTCACCAGCTGCGCCACCGACGAGCGCTTCTGGCCGCAGGCGACGTAGATGCAGTAGAGCTTCTTCGATTCGTCGTCGCCTTCGTTGACGGCCTTCTGGTTGATGATGGTGTCGAGCGCCACCGCGGTCTTGCCGGTCTGGCGGTCGCCGATGATCAGCTCGCGCTGGCCGCGGCCGATCGGCACCAGGGCGTCCAGCGCCTTGAGGCCGGTTTGCACCGGCTCGTGCACCGAGCGGCGCGGGATGATGCCGGGCGCCTTGACCTCGATCAGTCGGCGCTCGGAGCTTTCGATCGGGCCCTTGCCGTCGATCGGGTTGCCGAGCGGGTCGACGACCCGGCCCAGCAGGCCCTTGCCGACCGGCACGTCGACGATCTCGCCGGTGCGCTTGACGGTCTCGCCTTCCTTGATGTTGCGGTCGTCACCGAAGATCACGACGCCGACGTTGTCGCTTTCCAGATTCAGGGCCATGCCCTTGACGCCGCCGGTGAACTCGACCATCTCGCCCGCCTGGACGTTGTCGAGGCCCCAGACGCGGGCGATGCCGTCACCGACGGAAAGCACTTGGCCGACCTCGGAGACTTCCGCCTCGGTGCCGAAGTTGGCGATCTGATCCTTCAGGATGGCGGATATCTCGGCGGCGCGGAGTTCCATTACTCAACCCCTTTCATGGCGAATCTCAAGTTCTGCAATTTCGTTCTGAGCGAGGAATCGACCATCCTCGAGCCGACCCTGACGACAAGTCCGCCCAGGATGCCAGGATCGATCCGGGTCTCGACCGAAACCTCGGTCTTCATCGCGGCGGCGAGCTCGGCCCTGACGGCGG
>JASLMY010000139.1 GCA_030746295.1 Alphaproteobacteria bacterium
CGCACCATCCATCACGGCGGCCCGCATGCCGACGAACGATCCCGACTCAAGCGTGCAGGCATGTACGAGCGCCATGTGCCCGACCGAGACGTCGTCGCCGATCTCGGTCCGGTACTGGCCGCCGGCGACGTGGATCACGGTGCCGTCCTGGATGTTGCAGTTGGCGCCGATTCTGATCGGCTCCTCGTCGCCGCGGATGACGCACTTGTACCAGATGCCGGTCATCGCCCCAATCTCGACGCGGCCGATGACGGTGGCGTCCGGCGCGATGAAGGCTTCTGCCGAGATCTCGGGCGTGACGCCTTCATAGGGGATGATCAAGCCACTCATCGGGCACCTCTCAAGGAAAGAGCGGTTGTTGCTCGAGGCCGGCGGTCTCGTCCAGGCCGTACATCACGTTCATGTTCTGCACCGCGGCACCGGAGGCCCCCTTGACCAGGTTGTCGATCGCCGAGAGCACGATCGCCCGGCCCGGCAAGCGGTCGGCGAAGACGCCGATCAGACAGTAGTTGGAGCCGCGGACGTCGCGCGTCGCCGGCGCCCGCCCTTCGGGCAGCAGGCGGACGAAGGGCTCGTCGGCATAGCGCTCCTCCAGGGCCTCGCGCAGATCGTCGACGCCGGCGCCGTTCGCCAGCTCGACGTAGGTCGTGGTCAGGATGCCGCGGTTCATCGGCACTAGGTGCGGCGTGAAGCTGACCCGGACCGGCCGGCCGGCGGCCTTCGACAGCTCCTGCTCCATCTCCGGCGTGTGGCGATGGCTGGCGATGCCGTAGGCGTGCGCACCCTCGGCGACCTCGCCGAAGAGCATCTGCTGCTTGGCTGCCCGGCCGGCGCCGGTGACGCCCGACTTGGCGTCGATGACGATGCTGTCGGGCACGATCCGGCCGGCCGCCAACAGCGGCGCCAAGGGCAGGATGGCGCCGGTCGGATAGCAGCCGGGGCAGGCGACGAGGCGGGCCGTGGGCAGCCGGTCGCGGGCGAACTCGGTCAGGCCGTAAACCGCCTCGCCTTGCAAGTGCGGCGCCAGGTGCTCGTGGCCGTACCATTCGGCGTAGGCATCGCCGTCCTCCAGCCGGAAGTCGGCCGAGATATCGATGACCCGGGGCTGGCCCGGCACCGTGGCGGCGAGGTCGCCGGTGGTCTCGCGCATCAACTCGTCGACCATGCCGTGATGGGTCTCGTGCAGGATGCCGGCGATCACCTCCTGCGTCGTGCCGTGCGGCAGGCCGCAGAAGACGACGTCGATCTCGAGTCCGGCCCATTCCACATCGTCGATCGAGATCAGGTCCGGCAGGCCGAGCCCGCCCAGGTGCGGGAAGACCGTGTCGTAGGGCTCGCCGGCATGACGGTCGGCGGTCATCAGGACGATCTCGGCCTCGGGGTGGCGCGACAACAGGCGCACCATCTCGGCACCCGTATAGCCGCTGGCCCCCAATATCGCGATCCGCAACCGATTGCTGCTCATAACCTTGTTCCTCGCCTCATCGAATTATAGTCCAGCAGGTCCGGCGACAGGCCAAAAGAAGACAAAGAAAAAGGGGCCGTGTCGCCACCGCCCCTTCCCCGGTATTGGGTCGTTCGGAACGGTTAGCGCTTCGAGAACTGGAAGCTACGTCGCGCCTTGCGGCGGCCATACTTCTTGCGCTCGACGACGCGGGCATCGCGGGTCAGGAAGCCGCCCTTCTTCAGGACCGGCCGAAGCCCCGGCTCGTAGTTGATGAGCGCCCGGCTGATGCCGTGGCGGACAGCACCCGCCTGGCCCGACAGGCCGCCGCCCTTGACGGTGCAGACGACGTCGTACTGCTCGGCCCGCTCGGCGGCGGCGAAGGGCTGGTTGATGATCATGCGCAGCACCGGCCGGGCGAAGTAGTCGTCGCCCTCGCGGCCGTTGACGCTGATCCGGCCGAGGCCCGGCTTGATCCAGACCCGGGCGACCGCGTTCTTGCGCTTGCCGGTGGCATAGGCGCGGCCGAGATCGTCGATCTTCGGCTCGGCCGCCGGCGGCGTCTCTTCGACCGGCGCGTCCACCAGGGCAGCCAAGTCCTCCAGCGAGCCCGTCGTCGTGGTCTCCGACATCGTCAAGCGCTCCTCTTGTTCTTCGGGTTCATGGCCGCGACATCCAGCACCTCGGGCGTCTGCGCCTCGTGTGGGTGCTCGGTGCCGGCATAGACCCGGAGCTTGCGCAACTGCTGGCGGCCGAGTGGGCCCTTGGGGATCATCCGCTGCACCGCCTTCTCGATCACCCGCTCGGGGTGCTTGCCGTCGAGGTAGTCGGCCGGCGTGCGGCTCTTGATGCCGCCGGGATAGCCGGTGTGCCAGTAGTAGATCTTGTCCGAGCGCTTGTTACCGGTGAGCCGCACCTTCTCGGCGTTGACGACCACGATATGGTCGCCACAGTCGATGTGCGGCGTGTACTGGGGCTTGTGCTTGCCCCTGAGCAGGTTCGCCACGGTGCTGGCGAGACGGCCCAGGACCAGGTCCTCGGCGTCGATCAGCCACCACTTGCGGGTCACCTCGGTCGGCTTGGCCGAATAGGTTCTCATGACGTCGTTCCTCGGGCACCGGCGGTCGAGCGGCGCGGAGTATGCCACGAAAAATCGCGGCGTCAACAGGGAATTGTCGTTTTTCGTCAGATAATTATCGTTGCGGTATCATGGTATGCAAAGACCTTTCAGCCGGCTCTCGACGGCAGCGCGTAGGTCGCGGTCACATGCGCCACCGGGTCGGCGGCGCCGTCGCTGCGGATCAACACCTCGCCCATCGCGAGCCGCCTGCCGACCTTCAAGAGCCGCGCCTCGGCGACGAGGTCGCCCGGCTCGGCGCGGTTCAGGAAATTGATCGTCAAGGTCGTGGTGACGGCCTCGGTGACCTCGCCGAGGGTGGCCAGCAGGGCCAAGTAGATCGAGGCGTCCGCCAGCGCCATCATGGTCGGCCCCGCCACCGCGCCACCGGGCCTGAGGTGGCGATCGTCGATGCTGGCGCGGACCTGGACGAAGCCCGACGCCACCGCCTCGACGCCGAGGTTGAGGTGGTCCATCTGCCGGAACTCGCGCGCCATGAAGCGCTCCAGCTCGGCCGCGGTCATGACCGACATTCGGCGCGTCTCCCTCGTCTCTCCCCTGCCCCCGACCCGCTATGCCTTCACACCCAGCGTCATCTCGATCAAGACCGGCGAGTTGCGCGGCAGCCGCTCCACGCCAACCACGGACCGGGCGTGCCGGCCACTGTCACCGAAGATGTCGATCAGCACCGTGGAGGCGGGCTCGACCACATTCGAGATGTTCAGAAATCCAGGTGCCACCGCGACATATCCGACCAAACGAAGAACCTGCCGGACATTGGCGAGCCCTCCCAATTCATGGCGTACCCATGATAGGCCATGCAGCGCGCAAAAGCGCGCCGCGTCACCGGCTTCCGTTTCCGTAACTTCGGCACCGACCTGCCCCGCGCGGGTCACCTCCGACACACCGGTCTTGGGGATCTGGGCGGCGACATAGGCAACCCCCTCGTAGACGACCAACGGCCGGTAGTTGTAGGCGGTTTGAACCGGTTTCGGCAGCGTGAGCCCTAGACTTTCGAGCTTTTCGTCAAATCTCGACTCATGATCCATGACTCTGTCCGCTCCGTCCTTCTCAGACCTTTTAGGTGAACCGAAATGTCCCCGGATGAACATTGGCGCCGGCCCTCAGAGTAGCCATCTGGGACCTTGACGGCTATTCCATCCGGAACATCCGGGATAAACTCGCTGCCGCCGAAGACCACCGGAGGGAATGGCCATGAGCGTCGCGCCCGAGACCGCCGACGAGACCCGGGAGACGATCCTGGAGCGGGAGGACCGCGAGGGCGGCATCACCTATCTGACGCTGAACCGGCCGGAAGCCTACAACAGCCTCTCGAGCGAGCTGATGGCGGCGCTGCAGGGCGCGCTCGACGCGGCGGCGGAGGAGGCGGCCGTGCGGGTGCTGGTGATCCAGGGTGCCGGCCGCGGCTTTTGCGCCGGCCACGACCTGAAGGAGGTGCGCGCGCTCGCCGATGTCGAGGCCAGGCGCGCCCTGCTGCGCCAATGCTGCGAGCTGATGATGGCAATCGTGCACCATCCCAAGCCGGTGATCGCCAAGGTGCACGGCGCCGCCTCGGCGGCGGGCTGCCAGCTGGTCGCCAGCTGCGATCTCGCCATCGCCACGTCCGACACCCGCTTCGCCACGCCCGGCGTCAACATCGGCCTCTTCTGCCACACCCCGATGGTGGCGCTCGGCCGCAACGTCGCCCGCAAGCATGCCATGGAGATGCTGCTGACCGGCGAGATGGCGGACGCCGAGACGGCGGCCCGGATTGGCCTCATCAACCGCCACGTACCGGACGCCGAACTGGACGGCGCGGTGATGGAGACGGCGGCCAAGATCGCCGCCAAGTCCTCGCACGTCCTCAAGATCGGCAAGGAAGCCTTCTATCGCCAGCTCGAGATGGGGCTGGCGGACGCTTATGCCTATGCCGCCGAGGTCATGGTCGAGAATTTGGCGGCGCGCGATGCCGAGGAAGGGATCCAGGCCTTCATCGAAAAGCGCGCGCCGGCCTGGCACGACGGCTAAATCGTCCCATGCGCCGCCTCCCTTGACAGCGCGGCCCGGCTGCCCTTGATTGGGCGCCGACGACAAGCAACGAGGAAACCACATCATGGCCCACGCCGCCTCCAGCCGAGAGGACGATCCGCTCCGCTATCTCGCCCACCACGACTACTACAGCGACGAGAAGCTGCGCGGCATCCTGTCCTCGATCCGCACCTTCGCGATGGTCGGCGCCAGCACCAATTGGAAACGGCCGAGCTTCTACGCCATGAAGTATCTGTCGAAGAAGGGCTATCGCGTGATCCCGGTCAACCCGTCCCGGGCCGGCGACCAGATCCTCGGCGAGACGGTCTACGGCTCGATCGCCGAGGTGCCGCACCGCCTCGACATGGTCGACATCTTCCGGACGTCGGAGGAAGCGCTTGCGATCACCAAGGAAGTGATCGCCAACAAGGACGAGAAGGGCATCAAGGTCTTGTGGATGCAGCTCACCGTGCGCAACGACCCGGCCGCGGAGTTGGCCGAGGAAGCCGGCCTGACGGTGATCATGGACCGCTGCCCCAAGATCGAGTTCGCACGCCTCTCGGGCGAGCTCTCCTGGTGCGGCATCAACTCGCGGATCGTTTCCGCCAAGACCCTGAAGGCACCCAACGCATGAACGACATTCCCGCCGACCACAACGAGCCCGAGCCCGAGCGTCACGACTACGGCTTCGACACCCTGGCGGTGCACGCCGGCGCCCGCCCCGATCCGACGACGGGCGCGCGCTCGACGCCGATCTTCCAGTCGACCTCGTTCGTCTTCCAAGACGCCGAGCACGCGGCCGAGCTCTTCAACCTGCAGACCTTCGGCTTCATCTATTCGCGTATCAACAACCCGACCGTCGCGGTCTTCGAGGAGCGGGTCTGCGCGCTGGAAAACGGCCGCGGCGCCGTCGCCTGCGCCACCGGCCACGCGGCCCAGTTCCTGGTCGCCGCGACCTTGATGGAGAGCGGCGACGAGTTCGTGGCCTCCAAGAACCTCTACGGCGGCTCGGTGACGCAGTTCGGCGTATCGTTCGCCAAGCTCGGCTGGAAATGCCACTTCGCCGACATGACCGATCCCGAGAACGTGCGAAAGGCGATGACCGACAAGGTCAAGTTCGTCTTCTGCGAAGGCCTCGCCAACCCCGGCGGCATGGTCCTGGACCTGGAGGCGCTGGCGGCGGTCGCGCATGAATGGGGCGTGCCGCTGGTGGTCGACAACACGCTCGCCACGCCCTATCTCTGCCGGCCCTTCGACTGGGGCGCCGACGTCGTCGTCCACTCGACGACCAAGTTCATCGGCGGCCACGGCAACACCATGGGCGGCATCGTGGTCGAGTCCGGCGGCTTCGACTGGCGCCAGAACGACAAGTTCCCCTCGCTGGCCGAGCCCGACCCGGCCTACCACGGTCTGACCTTCGCCGAGACCTTCGGCGACTTCGGCTTCTCGATGAAGGTCCGTGCCGTGGCCTTGCGCGACTATGGCCCGACGATGGCGGCGACGGCGGCCTGGAACCTGTTGCAGGGCGTGGAGACACTGCCGCTTCGGATGGAGAGGCACTGCACCAACTCCCAGGCCGTGGCGGAGTATCTGGAGGGCCACCCGAAGGTCTCGTGGGTCTCGTATGCCGGCCTGAAGTCGAGCCCCTATTACGAGCTCGGACAGAAGTACCTGCCCAAGGGTGCCGGCGCGGTCTTCACCTTCGGCGTCAAGGGCGGCTACGACGCCGGTGTCACCATCGTCGATGCGGTGCAGATGTTCTCGCATCTGGCCAACATCGGCGACACTCGCAGCCTGATCATCCATCCGGCCTCGACCACGCATCGCCAGTTGACCGAGGAGCAGCTCGCTGCCGCCGGTGCCGGGCCGGACGTGGTCCGCCTCTCGATCGGCATCGAGGACGCGGCCGACATCATCGCCGATTTGGACCAGGCGCTCGCCAGGACCTGAGCGCTCTAGTCGTCGCCGGTCGAGGCCAGGACGACTGCCCGTCGAGACTCGGCGGGCAGGAAGAGCGTGCAGGCGAAGGCGATGAGGGCCGCCGTGCCGAGGACGACGAAAAGGCCGTCCAGGTTGCCGGTCATGCCATGGATCACCGGGATCAGGGCGACGCCGATGGTGCTGACGCCGAGCGTGAGCACGAACTTGACGCCGAAGACCTGACCACGCCAGTGCGGCGGCGTGTGTCGCGCCAGAAGCGCGTTCTCGGCCGGTTGGCCGATGACGTTGAAGCTCGCCATCAGGATCGCGGCACCTACCAGCACCGGCCCGAAGGCGTAGAAGCCGAAGATGCAGGCCGGCGCTAGAAGCCCCTGCGAGGCCGCATAGACGAGCTTCAGCGAGTAGCGGTCGGCGAGCTCGCCGCCGATCAACTGGGTCAGGCCCGAGACCAGGAAGCAGATGCTGACCAGGCCGCCGATGCCGATCAGCGACGACCCCACCATGTCGGCGAGCCGCTCCTCGAAAATCTTCGGCAAGGCATAGGACATCGCCTGATAGACCAGGCCGGCGACGACTACGGTGACCGCGAGGACGGCGAAGACGCGCTTGATGTCGCCGGCGCTGCTCGTCGGTTGCGGGGCCGCGTCGTCTGCCCGCTCGACGATCCAACCGAGCCGGAGCGTCAGAATGAGGCCGAGCCCGACGATGATGGAGATAACGCCCGGGACGATGAAGGCGGCGCGCCAGCCCGCCAACTCGGCCAGGCCGCCGGCGACCAGCGCCGCCAGGGCGGTGCCAAAGCTGCCGAGGACGCCGTTGAAGCCGAGGGCGCGGCCCCGATTGACCGCGTGCTTCAAGAGCCAGGGGATGCCGACTGGGTGGTAGATCGAGGCGAAGGTGCCGAGCAACGCCAGGCCGACCGCGACGCCGACGGGCCCGTCCGCCAAGCCGGTCCAGATCGAGCCGAAGCCGGTGCCGAGAAAGAAGACCGCCATCATGCCGGCCGCGCTCCACTTGTCGCCGAGCCAGCCGGCCGGCAGCGCGCCGGCCCCGAACATCACCGCCCCCGGAATCGAGAGCGCCATCAGCTCGGCGTAAGGGAGTTGCCACTGGTGCTCCAAAACCAGCACGACGGTGGCATAGAAGAGCACGAACATGTGGCTGAAGACATGCGCGATGCCGGCGAAGCCGAGGGTCAACGGGGTGGAGAGACGCTGCATGGCGAGAACCGATTGTCAGGGACGAGCGGCACTATAGCCGATCGATAGCGGTCGGAAAGACCCTGGGCTAGGCTTTGCTGTCAGTCACTGGCAGGAGAATGCGGATGCGCTGGGACCGGGTGCTGAGCGTGGTGCACGCCCATGCCGAGGGCGAAGTCGGCCGGGTCATCACCGGCGGCGTGGTCGAGGTGCCGGGGGCGACGATGCTGGAGAAGAAGCAGCATCTGGAACGCAATGGCGACGAGCTGCGTCGCCTCTGCATCTTCGAGCCGAGGGGCGGGCCGACGATGTCGGTCAACCTGGTGCTGCCGCCGACCGACCCGGCGGCCGCCGCCGGCATGATCGTCATGGAAGCGGCCGAATACCCGCCGATGTCGGGCTCGAACGCAATCTGCGTCGTCACCACGCTGTTGGAGACCGGCATGGTGGCGATGCAAGAGCCCGAGACCATCGTCGTGCTCGACACACCGGCCGGGCTGGTGACGGCGACGGCGATCTGTCGGGACGGCAAATGCGAGCGGGTCAGCCTCGAGAGTGTGCCGGCCTTCGTCGACCGCCTGGATGCCCGGCTCGAGGTCGCCGGCATGCCGACCGTCACTTGCGACATCGCCTATGGCGGCGCCTTCTTCGCCCTCGTCGATGCAAGCGCCCTCGGCTTCGCGCTGCGCCCCGACGAGGCCCGCGATCTGGTGTTGCTGGGACAGAAGGTCACGCTCGCGGCGGCCGAGCAGCTAGCCGTCAAGCACCCCGAGACACCGGCGATCAACACCGTCTCCTTCACCCATTTCGGGACCGCGCCGGACGACCAAGGGGTGAGGAAAAGCGCCGTCGTCATGCAGCCGGGCCGCCTCGACCGCTCACCCTGCGGCACCGGAACCATGGCCAAGCTGGCGGCCCTGGATGCCCGCGGCGAGCTGGCCGACGGCGCGCCCTTGGTGCACGAAAGCCCGATCGGCACCCGTTTCACCGCCGAGATCGTGGCGCGCACGCGGGTCGGCGACAAGACGGCGGTGGTGCCCAGGCTTTCAGGCCGAGGCTGGGTCACGGCCAGCATGCAGATCGGCGTCGACCCGAGCGACCCGTTCCCCGCCGGCTTCGTCATGCCCGATGTCTGGGGGCCCGACGCGGCGGCCTTGATGGCCGGCCCCAAGCTGTCGGCCGACTAGGCTACGGGAAGCCGATAGAGCGCGAAAAGCGCCGCCGCGTACAAGACGAGGGCGCCGCCCTGGTGCAGCACGCCGAGCGTGACCGGTACGACGTAAAGCAAGGTCAGGACCCCGAGCCCGAACTGCAGCACCAACGCCGCGAGCATGAGGTCCAGGGCGCGGACGGTGCGTCGGTCGGAGACCGCCCGCCGACCGGAGATCCAGAGCCACAGAACCAGCGCTGCCGTCAGATAGGCCCCGATCCGATGATCGAACTGCACCGTCGTCGGGTTCTCGAAAAGGTTCAACCACCAGGGCGCGGCCTGCCAGAGCTCGTCCGGAAACCAGGCCTCGTTCATCATCGGGAAGGTGTTGTAATGGCGCCCGGCATCGAGGCCGGCGACGAGAGCGCCCGAGAGCGCCTGCGCGAAGACCAGGACGACGACGATCGCCGCGAGCCAGGAGAGCGATGAGGGCACCGGCCGGTCGCTCGGCGCCGCCGGCAAGAGAATGCGCCAGCCGAGCCAGAGCAATGGTGCCAGGATCAAGAGCGCCAAGCCCAAATGCGTGCCCAAGCGGTAGTGGCTGACATCGGGATGGTCGACGAGGCCGCTCTTCACCATCCACCAGCCGACCAGCCCCTGGAGTCCCCCCAACAGGAAGACGCCGCCGAGCTTGAGTGCCAGGACGGCGTCGAGGCGGCGGCGCAACAGGTACCAGAGGAACGGCAGCAAGAACGCCAGGCCGATCAGTCGGCCCAGAACCCGATGCGCATACTCGAACCAGAAGATCATCTTGAACTCGGCCAGGCTCATGCCGAGGTTGACCTTCTGGTACTCGGGATACAGCTTGTAGCGCTCGAACTCGGCCTCCCAGGCGGCTTGGCCCAGCGGCGGCAGGATCCCGGTGACGGGATGCCAGTCGGTCATCGAGAGACCCGATTGGGTCAGCCGCGTGGCACCGCCCAGCATCACCATGGCGGCGACCAAGGCGGCGATCAGCAGCAGCCAAATGCCGACGCTACGCGGTGTTTGAGCCGCCAGAGGTTGCGCCGTCGAGGCCGTCGTCATCACCCACCACTCCGAGGCCGCCTTGCCGTCGTCGCCGGAGTTTGCTCGATCCGCCACGACTGCGATTTGATCTTCATCAAGGAAACCGACTCAGCAAGGCCGTGCCCCTCTCGCCTACCGACGAGAGGGGAGGTTGTGGCTCTTTCTGGCAGAAAGCATCAAAGTGGTCGGAGCGGCGGGATTCGAACCCACGACCTCCAGCTCCCCATGCTGGCGCGCTACCAGGCTGCGCTACGCTCCGTCTGGCATCGGACCTCCGACGCCCAGGCTATATAGCGGCCCCGACCCGGCGCCGCAACGCTGTTAGCCGCGGCGCTCGAGGATTCGCGACAGGGCGACGAGCTCCGCCAGGATGTCCTCCAAGGCCCGGCGCTGCACCGCACTGATCCCCGGCTGCGGCGGTGGCGGCGGTGGTGGCGGCGGCTCGCCGCTCTGCCAAGCCTCCAGCCCCTGTCCCGCCTGGACCGCCCGGATCAGCGTGCGGGCGCCCCGCTCGCGCAGCAGCCTCTGCACGCCCTTGATCGTGTAGCCGTCGCCGTAGAGAAGCTGCTGGATGCCGCGCAGCAGGTCGATGTCCTCGGGTCGGTAATAGCGCCGGCCCCCGCCCCGCTTCATCGGCTTGATCTGCGGGAACTTGCCCTCCCAGAAGCGAAGCACGTGCTGCGCGACGTCGAGCTCGCGGGCCACCTCGCTGATCGTGCGAAAGGCTTGCGGCGACTTGCCGCCAACTTCCGATCCGGCCGGTTCAGCCATCTAGGGGCGCCCTCAGGTCCGGCTGGTAAGAGCTCGGTTGACTTGGTCCTTCAAGACGTGGCTGGGGCGGAACACCAGCACGCGCCTGGGCGCGATCGGCACCTCCTCGCCGGTCTTCGGGTTGCGCCCGATCCGTCCCCCCTTGTGGCGGACCTGAAAGCTGCCGAATGAGGAAATCTTGACCGAATCGCCGGCGACGAGGCTGTCGGAGATCTCGCTGAGCACGGCTTCGACGAGCTGGGCCGATTCGTTTCGCGACAGGCCGACTTCCTGATAGACGGCCTCGCTCAAATGCGCCCGCGTTACTGTTCTTCCAGCCATGCCGCTGCCCTCCCAGGTGTTCACGCACGAGGGTATCGCCACGGGGGAAAGTCGTCAATGTTCAGAGGGATGGAACAGGCTGTTGAAGTCGTTTGGCGACCCAAGCGTGGCTCGGAGCCGGGCCGATGCGGCGGCGATCGGCGTTACCAGCGGGCCAGCGCCGCGCCCCAGGCAAAGCCGCCGCCCATCGCCTCCATCAGGATCAGATCGCCTTCCTTGATGCGGCCGTCGTCGACGGCGGCGCACAGGGCCAAGGGCACCGAGGCGGCCGAGGTGTTGCCGTGGCGGTCGACGGTCAAGACCACCTTCTCGGGCGAGAGACCGAGCTTGCGGGTGGTGCCGTCGATGATTCGCTTATTGGCCTGGTGCGGCACCAGCCAATCGATATCCTCGGGCACCAGGCCGTTCGCCTGCAAAGTCTCGTCGACGACCTTGGCGAGGTTGACGACGGCATGCCGGTACACTTCTCGGCCGCGCATCCGTAAATGTCCGGTGGTCTGGGTCGAGGACGGGCCGCCGTCGACATAGAGCAGGTCGTGGTGGCGGCCGTCGGCGTGCAGGTGGGTCGAGAGGACGCCGCGGTCCTGGGCAGCACCGTTGCTCTTGCGGCCGCTGACGACGATGGCGCCGGCGCCGTCGCCGAACAGCACACAGGTGCCCCGGTCATCCCAATCGAGAATCCGCGAGAAGGTCTCCGCCCCGATCACCAAGGCGTTCTGCGACTGCCCGACCTTGATGAAATTGTCGACCACGGCCAAGGCATAGATGAAGCCCGAGCAAACCGCCTGGACGTCGAAGGCCGCGCCCTGGCAGATGCCGAGGCGCGCCTGCACCTTGGTCGCGGTGGCGGGAAAGGTCTCGTCCGGCGTCGAGGTGGCGAGCACGATGAGGTCAATCTCGGACGCGTCCATGTCGGCGTGGTCGAGGGCGCGGACCGCCGCTTCGTAGGCGAGGTCGGAGGTCATCTCGCCCTGGGCGGCGATGTGGCGCGAGCGGATCCCGGTCCGCTCGACGATCCATTCGTCGCTGGTCTCGACCCGCTGCGCCAAGTCGTCGTTGCTGATCGTCTGCTCCGGCAGGTAGGAGCCGCATCCGCATATGACCGTTCGCACTTTGCTCATCGCCTAGCGCGCGGCCGCCCGGGCCGGCTGTTCCCGCATTCCGCCAAACCGTTTGAAATCGTCGATGATCCGTCGCTTGAGGTTGTTTTCCGCCATATCCGCTGCGACGCCGACGGCCGAAGCGAAGCCGGTCTTGTCGGCACCGCCGTGGCTCTTGACGCTGATTCCGTTGAGGCCCAGGAAGACCCCGCCGTTGTGGCTGCGCGGATCGAGCCTGGCCCTGGTCCGCTTGAGCGCACTGCCCGCCAGCAGGAAGCCGATCTTCGTGATCAGCGATTCCCCAAACGCCTCCCGGACGAGCTCGGCATAAAGCTTGACGCTACCCTCGGCCGTCTTCAGGGCGATGTTGCCGGTGAAGCCGTCGACGACGACGACGTCGGTCGTCCCCATGGTGATGTCGTCGCCCTCGATGAAGCCGAAGAAGTTCATCGGCAAGTCGGCATTCCGCAGGATCTGCGCCGCCAGCCGGACGGTGTCGTTGCCCTTGAGCTCCTCCTCGCCGACATTCAACAGCCCCACCTTCGGTCGCGGCATGCCCAGTACGGTTCGCGCGAAGGCGGCGCCCATGACGGCGAACTGCACCAGGTTGTTGGCGTCGCAGTCTACGTTGGCGCCGAGGTCGAGCACCACCGCCCGTCCCGTGACGGTCGGAAAGGTGCCCGCGATCGCCGGTCGGTCGATCCCCGGCAGGGTCCTGAGAACGAATTTCGACATCGCCATCAGGGCGCCGGTGTTGCCGGCGGAAACGACGCCATCGGCATCGCCAGCCGCTACCGAATCGATGGCCAGCCGCATGCTGCTGTTGCGGCCACGGCGCAACGCCTGGCTCGGCTTCTCCTCCGCCGAGACCACCTCGGGCGTGTGCCGGATCTCGGCGACGGCGGCC
>JASLMY010000013.1 GCA_030746295.1 Alphaproteobacteria bacterium
TATACCGGCTATCTGGAGCGCTCGGTGCCGGCCGCGCCGATGACCCATCACCTGCCCGAGATCGCCGACCACCCCTACATCCTGGTGACCACGGGCGGCGGCGGCGACGGCGAAGGCTTGATCGAATGGGTGCTCCGGGCCTACGAGAACGAGCCCCGCCAGCTCTATCCGGCACTGCTCGTGCTCGGCCCCTTCATGCAGCCCGAGCGCCAGGCCGAATTCATGGAGCGCGCCGGCCGCCTCGACAACGTCGAGGCGATCACCTTCGATGCCCAGATGGAGGCGCTGGAGGCCAACGCCGTCGGTGTCGTCGCGATGGGCGGCTACAACACCTTTTGCGAAATCCTGAGCCTGGACAAGCGAGCCATTATCGTGCCGCGCGTGGTGCCGCGGCTGGAGCAGAAGATCCGGGCCGAGCGGGCTCAGGAACTGGGCCTCGTCCGAATGCTGGAGGACGACGGCCGATACGATCCCAAGGTGATGACCAAGGCGCTGATGGAACTGCCCTACCAGAACCGTCCCTCCGACGTCGTGGTGCCGGGGCTGTTGGAGGGCCTCGACAACGTCGCCCGGCTGGTCGCGCCCTGGCTTCCCGATTCGACGCCGGCAGAGACCACGGCCGAGCTCTTGCGCGCGCCGGAGGGGGCGCTGCCGAGGACGCCGCTGCCGAAGCTGGCGTGAGCCGCCTTGCCCGCAAGCACCAGCCCCGGTCCCGTCGTCTTCGTGCTCAAGGGCTATCCACGGCTCTCGGAAAGCTTCATCGCCCAGGAGATCGAAGCCTTGGAGCGGCGCGGCTTGGAGATCCGCATCGTCTCGCTGCGCCATCCGACCGACACGCACCGACATCCGGTCCATGCCGAAATCCGGGCCCCGGTGACCTATTTGCCGGAATACCTCTATCAGGAGCCGCTCAGGGTCCTGGCGGCCTGGCGAGCGGTGCGGCGGCGGCCCTCGTACCGGCAGGCCTTGCGGCGCTGGCTCCGCGACCTCAGGCGCGATCCGAGCCCGAACCGGGTGCGGCGCTTCGGTCAGGCCCTGGTGCTGGCGCGGGAGCTCGACGCCGATGTTGAGCGCCTACACGCGCATTTCCTGCACACGCCGGCTTCCGTCACCCGCTATGCCGCCATCCTGACCGGTCTGCCGTGGTCGGTCTCGGCCCACGCCAAGGATATCTGGACCATTCCCGATTGGGAGATCGCGGAAAAGCTGACGGGGTGCGGCTGGCTCGCCTGCTGCAGCGCCGCCGCCTGCGAGCGCCTGATGCGATTGGCCCCGGACGCGCCGGCCCGGGAACGGATCAATCTCTTCTACCACGGCCTCGATTTGAGCCGTTTTCCGCCCCGGCCGGCCACGCCTTCGGGCCGCGACGGCCTGGACCCGGCCGATCCGGTACGGCTTCTGTCGGTTGGCCGGGCGGTCGAGAAGAAGGGCTACGAGGACCTGCTGCAGGCCCTGGCGGCCTTGCCGAAGGGCGTCGCTTGGCGATTCGAGCATATCGGCGGCGGACCGTTGCTCGAGAAGCTCAAGGCCGAGGCCGGGCGGCTCGGCATCGCCGAGCGCCTGCTCTGGCGCGGCGCCCTGGCGCAAGAGGACGTGCTGGCGGCCTATCGAAAGGCCGACCTCTTCCTGCTGGCGAGCCGGGTCGGCGGCGACGGCGACCGCGACGGCCTGCCGAACGTGCTGATGGAGGCGCAGAGTCAAGGCCTGGCCTGCGTCGCGACACGGGTCTCGGGCATCCCTGAGCTCATCCTCGACGGCGAGAGCGGCATCCTGGTGCCGGAACGTTCACCGGAATCGCTATCGGCGGCGATCGCCGCGCTCGTCGACGATCCGAGCCGCCGCCACACCCTGGGGCAGGCCGGACAGCGGCGCATCGTCGAGTCCTTCGCCCACGACCCCTGGATCGACCGCCTGGCGGAGAAGTTCGGCATCGCGGGCGGCCGCGACAACTTGGCCCGTCGCGCCTGAGTCGCCGGTCATGCGGATCGCCTTCTACGCGCCAATGAAGCCACCGGACCACCCGACCCCGTCGGGCGACCGGCGCATGGCCCGTCTCTTGATGGCGGCGCTGGCCGAGGGCGGGCACGAGGTCTTTCTGGCCAGCGGTTTTCGGTCCTATGAAGGCGGCGGCGACGCCGAGCGCCAGCGGGCGCTGGCCGGCGAGGGCGCCGAGATCGCCGAATGGCTGGGCCGCGAGCTGGCGGCGGCCGAGGAGCAGCCCGATCTCTGGTTCACCTATCACCTCTACCACAAGGCGCCGGACTGGCTGGGACCCAAGATCGCGGCCGACCTCGAGATCCCATACGTCGTCGCCGAAGCGAGCTTCGCCCCGAAACAGGCCGGCGGGCCCTGGGACCTGGGCCACCGAGCCGCCGGCGGGGCGATCGCCGCCGCCGACGCCGTCTTCTGCCTGACCCAGCTCGACATGGCCTGCGTCGGCCCGCTGCTCCAGGGCCCCGACCGGCTGCACTACCTGCCACCCTTTATGGACGCCGCGCCCTTCGAAGCAGCGATAGGCGCCCGTGACGCGGTGAGAGGGCGGCTCGCGGCCGAGCTCGGCCTCGATCCCGCCCGACCCTGGCTCGTCACCGTCGCGATGATGCGGCCCGGCGACAAGCTCGATTCCTACCGCCGGCTGGGCGCGGCACTCGACCGCCTCGCGGCCGAGGATTGGTCCCTCCTGGTGGTCGGCGGCGGCGAGGCCCGGGTAGAGGTGGAAGCCGCTCTGGCGCAGCTCGGGCATCGCGTCGCCTATGCCGGCGCGCTCGCACCCGAGCAAGTGCCCGAGACCCTGGCCGCCGCCGATCTCTATGTCTGGCCGGCGACGCGAGAGGCCTATGGCATGGCGCTCCTGGAAGCCCAGGCCGCCGGCTTGGCGGTCGTGGCCGGCGCCGAGCCCGGCGTCTTCGACGTGGTCGAGGACGGCAGGACCGGCCTCTTGACCGAGCCGGGCGACGTCACCGCCTTCGCCGAGGCGCTGCGCATGCTGTTGCGGGACCCGGCCCGCCGCCGCCGCTTGGGGAAGCAGGGCCGGGCCTTGGTCGGCGCCGAGCGCACGCTGGCGGCGACGGCGCGCCGTTTGGGCGCGGTGCTCGAAGGCCTCGTCGCATGACCCGCCTCGCGCTGTTGCGACACGCGCCGACGGACTGGAACGCCAAGGGCCTGCTGCAGGGCCGCACCGACGTCCCACTCAGCCTGTCGAGCCGGGAACGCCTGCCGGTTTGCCGCTTGCCGACTTGCCTCGATGCCGCGGTCTGGCACGCCAGCCCGCTGGTCCGGGCAGCCGAGACCGCGACCCTCTTGGGTGGCGTGGCGGTCCGTCTGCAGCCGCGCCTGACGGAGATGGACTTCGGCCGCTTCGAGGGCCGGCGGCTAGCCGATCTCAGGGCCGAGCTCGGCGACGAGATGGCCCGGAACGAGGCCCGGGGCCTGGATTTCAAGCCGCCGGGCGGCGAGAGCCCGCGCGAGGTGCAGGCCCGGTTGCGGCCCTGGCTGGCGGACTGCGCGGCGGCCGGTGGCGATCATGTCGCGGTTTGCCACAAGGCGGTGATCCGCGCCGTCCTGGCGCTGGCTTTCGACTGGGACATGACCGGCAAGCCGCCGGTGAAGCTCGACTGGACCTGCCTGCATATTTTCGAGCTCGGCGCCGACGGCGGGCCCCGGGTGCTGCAATTGAACCTCGCCCTGGAGCAGCGATGAGCGGCGCGAGCGTCTTCTTCTACGTCCAGCACCTCTTGGGCATCGGCCATCTGCGTCGCGCCGCGACCCTGGCCCGGGCCTTGAGCCATGGCGGCCTCGACGTCACCCTGGCGAGCGGCGGCATGGCGATCCCGGTCGAGGAATTGGGCGGCGCGCAGCTGGTGCAGCTGCCGGCGGTCAGGGCCACCGACATGAGCTTCAAGCAGCTCGTCGACGCCGACGGCCGGCCGGTCGACGAGGCCTGGCGAGACCGGCGGCGGGACGCCCTGCTGGCCGCCTGGCGCCAGGCGGCGCCGGCGATGTTGCTCTTCGAGCTCTTCCCCTTCGGCCGCTGGGGCATGCGCTTCGAGCTGCTGCCGCTCCTGGAGGCGGCGCGCCAGGCCCAGCCGAGGCCGCTCGTCGTCGCCTCGGTTCGCGACATCCTGGTCGCCAAGACCAAGCCCGAGCGCTACGACCAGATGGTCGACCTCGCCGCCGAGCACTTCGACCAGGTCCTGGTGCACGGCGACCCGGCGCTGATCTCCTTCTACGACACCCTGCCGCAAGCGCGGCGCATCGAAGAACGGATCCACTACACCGGCTACGTCGTCGACGAAAGTGGACGGCGCGGCGGGCCCGGCCAAGACGGCTTCGACGAGATCCTGGTCTCGGCCGGCGGCGGCCGCGTCGGCCAGCACTTGCTGGAATGCGCCATCCGAGCTCGGGCGCTGTCGTGCCTGAAGGACCGCACCTGGCGGGTCCTGGCCGGCTATCACCTCGATGAGGCCGGCCTGACAGCACTACGGAACCTGGCGCCTGTCGGTGTCGTCGTCGAGCGCGCCCGTGCCGATTTCCCGAGCCTGCTGATGAACTGCACGCTTTCCATCAGCCAGGCCGGCTACAACACCATCATGGAGGCGCTCAGGGCCGGCTGTCGGATCGTCGCCTCGCCCTATGCCGGTCAGGAGGAGACCGAGCAGACGCGGCGCGCCGAGCTGCTGGCGGCCAAGGGGGCGCTGGAGATCGTGCCCGAGGAGAGCTTGACGCCGGAGAGCCTGGCGGCGGCGGTCGACCGGGCCATGGCCGGCCCAGCGCCGGCAGCGGCCGGGATCCGCACCGATGGCGCCGCGACCTCGCTGAGCTTGATCTCGGACTGGTTGACGGCGTCCCGAGCGCGGCCCGCATGAGCACCTGGCAAGCGCTTGGCCAAGAGCTCCAGGCCTGGTCGGACGCGGGCCGCCGGGCGACCTTCTGGTGGCGCGATGACGACGCCGAGCGGCCGACGCCGGCGCTCGACCGGCTGCTGGCATTGGCCCGCAGCGCCCGGGTGGCGCCGGCCTTGGCCGTGGTCCCGGCCGGGGCCGGGCGCGAGCTGGCGGACGCCCTGGCCGAGGGCGAAGACGTCGCCGTGCTCTGCCATGGTCTCGGCCACCGAAACCACGCCCCAACGGATGCCAAGAAAGCGGAGTTCGGTCCCCACCGCCCGGTCTTCGAGATGCTGGGCGAGGTCGCCGCCGGCCACGAGCGCCTGAAGCTGCTCTTTACCGGGCGGGCCTTGCCGGTCTTCGTGCCGCCCTGGAACCGGATCGACCCCGAGCTGTCGCGTCGCTTGCCGCTGGCCGGCTTCGCGGGGGTTTCGGCCTTCGGACCGCGGGCCGCCGAGCACCCGGTCCCGGGCTTGGTGCAGGTGAATTGCCATTTCGACCTGACGGACTGGCGTGGCGACCGTGGTTTCGTCGGCGAGTCCCGGGCCCTGGCGGCGCTCGTCGAGCATCTGCGGGCGCGCCGCGGTGGCGCCGCCGACGGCGACGAGCCGACCGGGGTGATGAGTCACCACCTGGTGCTGGACGAGGCCGGCTGGAATTTTCTCGGGCGGCTCTTCGAGGCGCTCGAAAAGTGTGATGGCGCGCACTGGTTATCGCCACGGGAAGCCTTTAACTTGGCGCCATGAGCCATCACCGCTACCCGAGGTCGTCGCTGCTGGCCGACTACGCCCGAGCCGCCATCGGCATCGTCGTGGTCGGCATTCCCTTGGTATTGGCCGGCCTCTCGGGCATCGCCGCCCTCTTGGTGATTGCGCTCTGGGGACTTTTCGTCGCCTACGGTATCCGCACCGTGGTCCGCCACCTGACCACGGTCGACGTCTCCGAGATCGGCATCCGCACACTCGGGCCGCTGCCCCGCGCGATCGCTTGGCAGGACCTCCGCGACGTGCAATTGCGCTACTATTCGACCCGGCGCGACCGCCGCGACGGCTGGATGCAGTTGAAGGTCTCCGGCGACGGCCGCAGCATCGGCATCGATTCCTCACTCGAAGGCTTCGACGGCGTCCTCGAGCAGGTCGCGGCAGAGGCCCGCCAGCGGCACCTCGAGCTCAACGAGGCGACGGCCGAGAACCTGCAGCAGCGCGGCATCGGCGCCCAGGTCAAGACATGACTGACGTCCTGACGATCGAGGATCTCGCGGTCGAGTTCCGTTTGGCGGAAGGCGTGATCCGGGCCGTCGACGGTATTTCGTTCTCGATCCCGCAGGGCAAGACGGTGGCGCTGGTCGGTGAGAGCGGCTCCGGCAAGACGGTGGTCAGTCAGACGATCATGCGCATCTTGCCCAAGGTGGCGCGCATCGCCCAGGGCGGCATTCGCTTCACCGACCCCGACAGCGCCGACGGCACCGTCGAGCTGACGGCACTTCCCGCCGACGGCGAGGCCATGCGGATGATCCGCGGCGGCCGTATCTCGATCATCTTCCAGGAGCCGATGACCTCGCTCTCGCCCCTGCACACGGTCGGCAATCAGATCGCCGAGGCCCTGTACCTGCATCGCGACGTCGACGCGGCGACAGCGCGCGAGCGGACGGTCGAGATGCTGCGCAAGGTGCGCTTCCCCGAGCCCGAATCCGCCATCCACAAGTATCCCTTCGAGCTGTCGGGCGGCCTGCGCCAGCGGGCGATGATCGCGATGGCGCTGATCTGCCGGCCGGCGCTGTTGATCGCCGACGAGCCGACGACCGCCCTCGACGTCACCATTCAGGCCCAGATCCTGAAGCTGATCGACGATTTGCAGACCGAGCTCAACATGGCGGTGCTGATGATCACGCACGACCTCGGCGTCGTCGCCAACGTCGCCGACGAGGTCGTGGTGATGTACCACGGCCAGGTGGTGGAGAAGGGACCCGTCGAGGAGATCTTCCGGGCGCCGGGGCACCCCTACCTGAAAGCGCTGTTGAACGCGATCCCGCGCTTCGACATGAAGCCCGGCGAGCGCTTGACGCCGATCCGCGAGATCAAGGCCGAGGTCGGCGCGCTTTTGAAGCGGCCCAAGGCGGGCGGCAACAACACGAGCAAAGGCGCGCCGATCCTGAAGGTCAGCCATCTCTCCAAGACCTTTCAGACCCGTCGCCGCAGCCTCTTCGGCAGACGCCTGGCCGGCGAGCATCTGGCGGTCGACGACGTCAGCTTCGAAATCAACCGCGGCGAATGCATGGGCCTCGTGGGCGAGAGCGGCTGCGGCAAGACCACGACCTCGAAGCTGATCATGCGGTCGATGCGGCCCGATCGCGGCGAGCTGATCTTTCACGACGGCGGCGACGCGATCGATGTCCTGGGCCTCGCCAACAACGATCTCTTCCGATTTCGCCGCAAGGTCCAGTTCATCTTCCAGGACCCGTTCTCCTCGCTCAATCCGAGGATGAGCGTCTACGACGTCATCGCCGAGCCGCTGGTCATTCACGGCGTCGGCGACAAGGAGGAGCGGGACGAGCGGATCAAGGAGCTGATGACGCTGGTCGGCCTCGATGTCCGCTTCCTGCGCCGCTATCCGCATTCCTTCTCGGGCGGGCAGCGCCAGCGGATCGGCATTGCCCGGGCGCTGGCCCTGCAGCCGGAGCTGTTGATCTGCGACGAGCCGGTCTCGGCCCTCGACGTCAGCGTTCAGGCCCAGGTTCTGAACCTGTTGAAGGACCTGCAGGCCGAGCTGGGCCTGACCTATCTCTTCATCTCCCACAACCTGGCGGTGGTGGACTACATCTCCGACAAGATCGCGGTCATGTGCGCCGGCCGGGTGGTCGAGCTGGCGCCAAGAGAGATCTTGTTCCGTGAGCCCGTGCACCCCTATACGAAGGCGCTTCTGGCGGCAGTGCCCAAGGCCGATCCCGTCGCCAAGCTCGATCTCGGCGCCTTGATGCAGGGCATGGCCTCGGACCCCACGGTCTGGCCCGAGCCCTTCAGACTGGACGGAATTAACCGGGTGGATATGATCCACCTTGGCGACGGTCACTATGTCCGCGCCCAAGAAGAAGCTGGAGGCCAATTAGTCTAGGGGTACGATACCTTGAAGTGGGGTGTTTGGAGAGGCGGCCGGGAAACGCTCGGTGGTCTTTGTGTCGCGTTGCTCGCGATCATGGCGGGACCGGCGGCGGCGGAATACGTCGAGACGCCGATGCTGAAGGCGGACGTGGCCGAGGGCAAGCTGCCGGCGGTGGCCGAGCGACTGCCGGCGACGCCCCTGCTGGTCCGCTTCGGCGGCGGCGCCAAGGTCCAAGGCCGTCACGGCGGCGAGCTCAAGACCCTGATCGGCCGGGCCAAGGATATTCGGCTCTTGGTGGTCTACGGCTATGCCCGCCTGGTCGGCTATAACGAGCGCTTCGAGATCGAGCCCGACCTGGTGGAATCGGTGCGCGTCGAAGAGGGCCGCATCTTCACCTTCAAGCTGCGCGAAGGCCACAAGTGGTCGGACGGCCAGCCCTTCACAGCGGACGATTTCCGCTATTACTGGGAGGATGTCGCCAACAACGAGAAGCTGTCGCCGGCAGGGCCGCCGAAGACCCTGCTGGTCAACGGCAAGCCGGCGACCTTCGAGGTTCTGGACCCGCTGACGGTCCGCTATAGCTGGACGGCGCCGAACCCGTTCTTCCTGCCCAGGCTGGCCGGTGCCTCGCCCCTCTTCATCTATCGCCCGGCGCATTACCTGAAGCGATTCCACGAGAAGTACGCCGATCCCGAGAAGCTGGCGGCGGCCCTCAAGGCGGCCCGCAAGCGAAACTGGGCCTCGCTGCACAATCGGGTCGACAACATGTACCGCTTCGACAACCCGGCGCTGCCGACGCTGCAGCCCTGGGTCAACACCACCCGGCCACCCGCGACCCGGTTTAGGGCCGTGCGCAACCCCTATTTCCACCGGGTCGACGCCGCCGGCCACCAACTGCCCTACATCGACAAAATCGTGATGCAGGTCTCCGACAGCAAACTGATCCCGGCCAAGGCGGGAACCGGCGAGGTCGATCTGCAGGCGCGCAGCATCTTCTTCAACAACTACACCTTCCTGCGCGAGAATGAGGCCCAGCACGACTTCAAGACCCACCTCTGGCGGATCGCCAAGGGTTCGCACATGGCGCTCTTTCCAAACCTGAACGCCAACGACGAGGTCTGGCGCAAGCTCATGCGCGACGTCCGCTTCCGCCGCGCCTTGAGCCTCGCCGTCGATCGCGCCGCCATCAACGAGACGATGTTCTTCGGCCTGGCGCTCGAGGGCAACAACACGGTGCTGCCCGACAGCCCCCTCTACCGCGAGAGCTACCAGAAGGCCTGGACCGAGTACGATCCCGACCAAGCGGCCGAACTCCTGGACGAGATCGGCCTCACCGAGCGGAACGACGACGACATCCGGCTGTTGCCCGACGGGCGGCCCTTGGAGATCATCGTCGAGACCGCGGGCGAGGATTCCGAGCAGACCGACATCTTGCAGCTGGTGCAGGAGAACTGGCAGGAGGTCGGCATCAAGCTCTTCATCAAGCCCTCCCAGCGTGAGGTTTTCCGCAATCGGATCTTCGCCGGCGAGACCTCGATGTCGGTCTGGAGCGGGCTCGAGAACGGCGTGCCCTCGCCCGACACCAACCCTGGCGAGCTGGCGCCGACCTCGCAGCAGCAGCTGCAATGGCCGAAATGGGGCCAGCATTACGAATCCAACGGCGTCGCCGGCGAGAAGCCCGACCTCGCCGGGGCGGTCGAGCTGGCGGCATTGAATCAAGCCTGGCTGGTCGCGAGCGAGCGCGGCGAGCGCGAGTCCATCTGGCGCAAGATGCTGGAGATCAACGCCGAGCAGGTCTTCTCGATCGGCCTCATCGCCGGGGTCAAGCAACCGATCGTGGTCAAGAACGGGCTGCGGAACGTGCCCGAGACGGGCATCTACAACTGGGACCCGGGGGCCCAGTTCGGCATCTACCGGCCCGACGTCTTCTGGCTGGAAGCCAAGAACTAGGCGAGCCGGGCCAGCATCATGCTCACCTATCTCGTGCAGCGCGTCCTGATCATGATCCCGACGCTGCTGGTGATCTCGGCCGTGACCTTCATCATCATCCAACTGCCGCCGGGCGACTATCTCTCCAACCAGATGGCCGAGCTCAAGGCCCAGGGCGACACCGCGGCACTGGAGAAGATAGCCTTCCTGCGCCAGGAATTCGGTCTCGACCGGCCGATGCTTGAGCAATACGCGGTCTGGCTCGGGATCTGGCCCGGCAACGACGGCTTCGCCGGCATCCTGCAGGGCGAGCTCGGCTGGTCGTTCGAGTTCCAGCGACCGGTGGACGAGGTGGTCGGCGACCGGCTGCTGCTGTCCTTCGTCCTCAACTTCACGA
This sequence comes from Alphaproteobacteria bacterium, assembly GCA_030746295.1. Next base: position 10,309 of record JASLMY010000013.1, read on the forward strand.
CGATGATTTTCGTCTACATCGTCTCCTTCCCGATCGGCGTCTACACGGCGGTGCGTCAATACTCGATCGGCGACCACACCATGACGCTGATCGGCTACTTGGGCCTCGCCACGCCCAATTTCCTGCTGGCGCTGATCCTGCTGTTCTTCGCCAAGAAGTACTTCGGGGTCTCGATCGGCGGCCTGATGGATGATCAATACGACGGCCAGCCGATGTCGTGGGACAAGTTCGTCTCGATCCTGGAGCATCTGGTGGTGCCGGTGATCGTCATCGGCACCTCGGGCACCGCCGGCATGATCCGCCGCTTGCGCGCCAACCTTTTGGACGAGTTGCAAAAGCAGTACGTGGTGACGGCCAGGACCAAGGGCCTCAGAAGCGTTCACGTGCTCGTCAAGTATCCCTTGCGGATGGCGCTCAACCCCTTCATCGCCGACATCGGCAACCTCTTGCCGCAGATGATCTCGGGCTCCGCCATCGTCGCCGTGGTGATGAGCCTGCCGACCTCGGGCCCGATGCTGGTGCACGCCCTGCAGAGCCAGGACCAGTATCTCGCCGGCTCGTTCCTGCTGTTCCTCTCGTTCCTGACCGTGATCGGCATGTTCGTCTCCGACATCCTGCTGGCGGTGCTCGATCCCCGAATCCGCCTCGGCGCGGAGGCCAGCCGATGAGCGTCGAGCAAGGCCGGCCCGAGCACTGGGTGAGCCAGACCCCCTTCGACCCCTACACCGTCGAGGCCCTGACGCCCGAGCAGGAGCGCTTCTACCTCGCCTCGCAGTGGCGGTTGATGTGGTGGAAGCTGGCCCGCCACCCCTTGGCCGTGGCCTCGGGCATCTTTCTGCTGGTGCTCTACCTCTCGATCGTGCTGAGCGAGATCATCGCACCGCACGCGCTGCACAAGCGCCACGCCCGCTTCATCTACGCGCCGCCGCAGGGCATTCACTTCTTCCACGAGGGCAGCTTTCAGGGCCCCTTCATCTACGGCTACAAGGTGACGCGCGATTTGAAGCGGCTGAAGCGGATCTATACCCGGGATCCGAGCAAGGTCTACAAGATCGGCTTCTTCTGTCAGGGCGACAAGTACGAGTTCTGGGGCCTCTGGAAGGCCCGGCTGCACCTCTTCTGCGCCGAGGCGACGACCAAGCGCGGCAAGACCAAGACCATGCCGATCTTCCTCTTCGGCACCGACCGCCTGGGCCGCGACGTCTTCAGCCGCGTCATCTATGGCGCCCGCATTTCGCTCACCGTCGGCCTGATCGGCATCACCATCAGCTTCGTCATCGGCCTGACGCTGGGCGGCCTCGCCGGCTATTACGGCGGCTGGGTCGACAACGTGGTGCAGCGGCTGATCGAGATGCTGCGCTCGTTCCCGGAGTTGCCGCTCTGGATGGCGCTTTCCGCCGCCCTGCCGGTGACCTGGAGCCCGGTCGGCGTCTTCGTCGGCATCACCGTGATTCTGGGCCTCTTGGACTGGCCGGGGCTGGCCCGCGCCGTCCGATCGAAGCTCTTGGCGCTGCGCGAGGAGGACTATGCCGAGGCGGCCGCATTGATGGGGGCGAGCCCCAAGCGGGTCATCGCCCGTCACCTGCTGCCGAACTTCATGAGCCACATCATCGCCTCGCTGACGCTCTCGATCCCCTCGATGATCCTCGGCGAGACGGCGCTGTCGTTCTTAGGGCTCGGCCTGCGCCCGCCGGTGACGAGTTGGGGTGTCTTGTTGAACGAGGCCCAGAACATCAACGCCGTGGCGACCTATCCCTGGCTGATCTTCCCGATGCTGCCCGTGGTCCTTGTCGTCCTCGCCTTCAACTTCCTGGGCGACGGTCTAAGAGACGCAACGGATCCCTACAAATAGCCGGCTCATCGGATCATCGGCGGCGACGACTGCCATCACCCTGAACCACAGTTGAGATTTCCGGCATTATGTAGCAAACACACCAAGCATTAACTCCACTGAGAAAGGTCCGCTTGCTATCCTGTCTACATGACAGAGCAGTACGTAGTAGCTGGCCTAATTCGTAAACGGGCATCTCTCGCGGGCGAGATAGAGCAGACCCACGAGCGCCTACATCAGACGGTGCAAGAGCTTGAGCACCTGGACGCCACGCTACGGATGTTCGATCCCGACTACCCGCTTGAGACCATCAAGCCCAAGGAACTCCGCCCGCCGCCGGATTGGGCCAAAAGAGACGCGTTGTCCCGTGCCGTGCTCGGGATGCTCAGGCAGGCCACAGAACCGATGACGACCCGTGACGTGGCGCTGGAGCTGCTTGTGAGCCGCGCCCTCGACCAGTCCGACAAGCGGCTGTTGCGGCTGATGTCGAAGCGCGTTGGCGTGGCGCTACGCATCCAGCGGGATCGGGGCGTGCTGAGGTCGGAGCAGGGGCCGGGGCAGTATCTTTTGTGGAAAGTTGCCCATCAGCGAAAAAACTAGAGAAGCATGGATCGATATATTAGGTAGATCGAGTGAGGGGACACATGCTTGAATTTCAACATATGACAGATATCTTTCAAGTAATCCGGTGTAAGCATGGGCTTTCGAAACTCGCCCTTTCTGTCAACTCTATCTGACTCATAATAGAAACATATTTGGAAGCCAAAATCGAAAGCAATATATTCCATCCCATATTCGTAAATTAGGGTGCGCGCCATTTTTTCGTCTTCATATATCGCTTCACCACCCTCAACTGCTTGGATGAGATCATTATACTCGACAATTGGCGCCATGCGCCTTAACCAATATGCAAGATGGCCACATTGCTTGAAGTGATCCAAGCCGCCGCCCAATTTCTGTTCACGTCCCTGGACGCGAGACAAGTCGTCTTGCCACGCATAATGTGCATCGTACAATCTAGGCTGAGAGATTACTGGATGTAGCCAAGTCGCTTGATAAAGTTCTTGAGCGTATTCTAGAAACAATTCCCTAAATCGGTCAAAGTCCACTAAATCTGATAGCGTATTTGGACCAACGTTCACGGGTCTGGGGTCTTAAAATAAATCGTGACGGCGCTAGCTGTCTTCGCTATCTTCCCAATCAATAAGCGTCAATATTGATTGAGAATGCCGCTCTCGGCCCGTCGTCTTTGGAAGGTGGTTCTTTTGATAACCGTAGTCAGGAAGAACGCCCTTGGCGAATGTCTCACTCAGAAAACCGGAGACAAAGCAGTCGAAATCGTTCGCCAATACTGGCTTCTTAGACGCCATGGACCCTGCGACCCCTCTCGTCTCGCCGCCCCGTCGGAGCCGATTCGCCATGCTGTAAAGTGATTCGCGAGCTATGTCAAGCTGATAATAGCTTATTGGTTGCGTTGCCAACATACTTTTCACTGCCGGTTAACCGGATGCTCGGCAGCCGCCGCCGCGACCAGCATGAACTGCATTCTGTTGGTCTCGCGCCGATGGTCCTCACGCCGTGCCCGTACGAACGGACTGGGAAGCGAAGGCCACGGGCCTCGCTCGAGCCGAGACGGCCCGTCAAGGCATGACTTACGCACTGCTGGTCGAGCGATTAGAGGCTATCGACGTTCACGGGGATGAACGCAATCTGCGAAACAAGGTCAGCCGCGGGAAGTTCACGGCTGCGTTTCTGCTTCAATGCCTCGCGGCCTCTGGAACCAAGACCCTTCGGTTGGCTGACGATTGATGCGGCGCTTGCGCGAAACTGTGAATTGTCCAGATGCAATGTTAGAAAAAGAAAACTTGAACATTGCATCCACCGGACCATCTTGATTCCAAGGGTAATATCCAACCCCACCGTCCCTGATCGGAATAAGACCCGATGTCTGTTCACGTGACTCCCATTCGGCCTTGATCCAGGGATGCCCTTTAACCTCAATCGGCGTGATAATCACAGAGCCAGATACACCGTCATCTGCATCCAAAACGTCATCTACCATACGAATGCGGTCGGCACGGTGTTCGGCCTGCTTCTCGGTAGCACACACATACTTGTTAGCTTGGTCCTCCGCAGATACGTAAGGTATCTCGCCAGGTTTTGAAAAGCTAAGCGCCAGATCAGGGCCACCATCCTGGGGTATGACGTTTTCGAAATTGAGGCGGTAATCGAATCCGCTGATGTCCAGCGTCTCCGACACCATTGACCAGGCTTGATCGACCGGAACATTATAGACTTGCACACGTTTCCATTTCGCCGGCCAACCGACAACAGCGGCTGCCTTCACGAGCCGCCGGACGGTTTGCCACACTAGCGGTAAGAATGCATAGGCCAGTATGCCCAGAATGGCGCCCTTGACGAACTCTCCGCTCAAAAATGCGATGATCACGTACAGGGCATCCATTAACGGCGCCCATGCATCAACAAAGACTTTGTCGAGGCCTTTGGCCTCCAATAGTTTTTCGAAATTGAATACCCAGAAAGGAAGGACTATCAGCGTGATGACAAGCGCGAATGTTTGCCGCAGGCCGAGTTTCTGGAGAATCCCCCACATTCCGCTACCATATCGCGATTCGCTCGCGTGAGTCGCGCCTTGAGACATCTAATCATGGACGCCTCGGTAGTAGGTGTGTTTGCTAGATAATGCCGGAGATATCTACTACCGAAGCGAAACCGTCGGGAACCGGCTTATCTTCCAGGGCGGCATTCGTCCCAGCCTGGCGCGCGGCGGGCCGACACCGCCCAATTCACGCGATCAAGGCGCCAGCACGACGAGATCCACTGGCGCCTCCAGGCCCTCGACGTCGCGGGCCGGGCGGTGCTCGAGGGTGGCAGGCGGCTCGAAGCCCTGGGCTTCGGCGAGGCGAAGGGTCTCGGCCGTGGTCAGCGCCGTCACCGCCTCGACCTTGTTCTGCTTCTCGTTCTTGGCGGCCAAGTTGACGGGCTCGCCGATGACCGTGAACTCGAGCCGGCTGGGGTCGCCGACGGCGCCGAAGACGACCCGGCCGGCGGCGGCGGCGAAGCCGATCTTGAGCGCGATTTCGCCGCCCGCGCGACGCTCGTCGGCCCAGGCCTCGGCCGTGGCGGCGAGGTCATGGATCGCTCTCAGCGCGTCGGCGGCATAGCTCTTGGTTGGCGCCGCGGCGCCGAAGGTCGCCATCACGCCGTCGCCCAGGAACTTGTCGATCGAGCCGCCGTGACGCTGAATGACGGCGACCATGCGGGCTTCGTAGTCGGCCAGCAGCGCCATCAGCGCGTTCGGTGCCATCGTCATGGCGATCTGGGTGAAGCCGCGCACGTCGCAGATCAAGATCGCCGCATCGCGCACCTCGCCCTCGCCCGGCTGGATCCGGTCTTCCGAGCGCGTGATCTGGTCGGCGATTTCGGGCGCGAAGAAGCGCGAGAGATCGCGGTGCGCCGCCCCCTCGACCACCGAGGCAACCAGGAGCCGCCTGGCCCTCAGGATCGCGATCGCCAGGATCGCCGTAGAGAGCAGGATGGCGATGATCTTGTCGAACTCGGCGCCGAGCAAGATCATCGACGAGGTCATGTAACTGACATAGTCGCGCGTCACCCCCATGTTCGGCGCCTCCGAGGTCAACAGCGCGTAGTGCAAGAGGCCGAACCAGCCGAGCGCCGCCAGGGTGCCGGCCAAGAGGACGTAGCGGGCCGAGAACCGCAGCGCCCGGAGGGCGATGAAGATGAAGACGTAGAGCAGCGTCGGCGCCTTCAGGTAGAAGGCGGCGGGCTGGCCGTATTGCAGGTGGAAGCTCCAGATCAGGCCCAGCAGCAGGGCCATGTCGAAGAAGACCGACAGGCCCAGGAACCAGGCCGGCGTGAAGCCCCGGTAGACGAGCATCAGGCGCAGGCAGGTGAAGGCGAGGTAGAGGCCCAGCGCCACCGGCACCGGGGCGAAGGTCTCGTCGGCCTCGAAGGTCTTGGGCGAGGCGATATAGAGCGCCGTCCAGGTCAGCCCGATGACGAGCTGGGCCCAGCCGATCAACCGCTCGGCCTCGACCTCGCGGGCAGCGATGATCCGCTCGACCCGGGCCGGCAGCCGGCCGCGGACCTCCGCGCCCAAGAAATATCGCCGCAATCGTGCTCGCATGGCGAGGTACCTTTCCAGCTCGCCGACCGCCGCTATCAGCGCGACGCCATTCTGGCGGCCCCGGTCAACGTTTGGCCAACCAAAGACTCGTGACGTGGGCGCCCGGCACTTTCGCCAGGCGGGATACCGCGCTCTCCGCAAGCGCCGCCGACATTCGCGTCGCCACGTAGTGGCTGGCGAAAACCAGCTCCCAGCCGCCGCCGGCGAAGAGGGCGCCGAGTGCCGTCTGCTCGTTGTAGCCGCGCCAGGCCCAGCTCTCGGGATAGTCATCGGGCAAGAAGACGTCGTGGAAATGCACCAAGACGCCGGCTGGCAGCGCCGGCAGGATTCGGTTCAAGATGTCGTCCACGTCGCTTCCCGGCATCAGGATGTGGCTCGAATCGACCGCCACCACGTCGCCGGAGCCGAGCTCGCGAAAGGGTGCGAGACCGGCCGCGGAGAGGCTTTCCCGACGAAACTCGATGGCCAAGCCGTCGAGGCTGGCGCGGGGTGCCGGATCGATCGCCAGAATTCGGCAATCGAGGCCCTCGTCGGCCACCGCGCGGGCGTAAAAACGGGTCGAATGGCCGGAGCCGACCTCGACGATGCGCGCCGGCCGGCGGTCGCGGATGAGCGCGTAGGCCGCCGCCGCATCGAGGCTCGGATACCAGTCCTGGTCGAAGCGCGGCGCCGGCGGTGGTGCCCCGCCGATCCGGTCCAAGTCGTCGGCGTAGCGGTCGATCGTGTCCAAATGCCAGGCGAAGGCAGCCTCGGCAGCGGCGAAATAGGGGCCGAGCGTCTCGTAGGGCCGGCGCTGCCCCGCCGGCGGCAGGCCGGCGGCATAGCGATAGGGGATGAAGAAGCCCTTGGGCGTCGGCCCCAGCAAGGTCGAGAGCCCCATCCGAACGACGCGCCAACGCACCTCTGCGATCCCCCGGACGTCGAAGCTCGGTTCTCAGGGCCTGAGGACCAGGCCCTCGTAAGCCACCACGGTGCCCGGGCGCGCAGTTTCCGCCTCGCGCCCCAACCGGTCCATGAAATCGTCGTCGTGGTCCGGATCGTGATGGAAGACGACGAAGGTCTTGACGCCGGCCGCGTCGCAGAGCCGAACGCCTTCGCGCCAGGTCGAGTGTCCCCAGCCGATCCGCGTCTCGTACTGCTCGGGCGTGTACATGCTGTCGTAGATGACGATGTCGGCACCCTGGATCAGCGCCAGGATGTTCTGATCCAGGCCACTGTCGAGGTGCTCGGTATCGGTCAAATAGCAGATCGAGCGGCCATCGAACTCGACACGATAGCCGCTGCAGCCGTTCGGGTGGTTCAAGGGCGCGGTCTTGATCGCCACCGACGGACAAGGATTGATCTCTTCGCCGACGCGGAAGTCCTTGTATTGGATATTGGCGCCGAAGATCGACGGCGGCACCGGAAACAACGGCGCAATCATCATGTCTTCCAACACCTGCCTCAGCGTGTGATCGGGCAAGAGATGCCCGGCCCAGAGCCGGAAGCGATTCTTCGGATCGAAGAACGGCCTGAAGAAAGGAATTCCGCAGATGTGATCGAAGTGGGTGTGGGTCAGGAAGATGTCGCCGTCAAGCGGCTCGTCGCCGCCGCACATGGCATTGCCGAGATAGCGGATGCCGGTGCCCGCGTCGAAGATGAAGAAACGCTCGCCGCAACGGATCTCGAGGCAAGAGGTGTTGCCGCCATAGCGCTGGGTTCCCGCGTCCGAGGTCGAGATGCTGCCCCTGACGCCCCAAAACCGAACAAAGAACTCCGGCTTTGCGGTCGCATCGGGGGTCGTGTCGGCCATGCGCTGCTAACCTGTTCCAGTGCCGCCGATGAGGGCACGGGCTGCGGATCGCATCGAGCTCTTTGGCCGGTACCAGGTCATCGACAGATCTGCCGAGGCTCCGCGTCCGACCTCACGGCACGAGTCTATAGCCACCGGTCTCGGTGACCAAGAGCTCGGCATTGGACGGATCGGCCTCGATCTTCTGGCGCAAGCGATAGATGTGGGTCTCGAGAGTATGCGTCGTCACGCCCGCGTTGTAGCCCCAGACCTCGTTCAACAGCGTGTCGCGCGAGACCACGCGATCATCGGCCCGATAGAGGTACTTCAGGATCGAGGTCTCCTTCTCGGTCAGCCGAACCTTTTGATTGCTTTCGCCGTGCAGCAACAACTTGGCGCTGGGTCGAAAGGTGTAGGGGCCGATGTTGAAGACCGCGTCCTCACTCTGCTCGTGCTGGCGCAACTGCGCCCGGATCCGGGCCAGCAGGACGGCGAATCGGAACGGCTTGGTGACGTAGTCGTTGGCGCCCGATTCGAGCCCGAGGATCGTATCCGCGTCCCCGTCCGCCGCGGTCAGCATCAGGATCGGGCATTTGACGCCCGACTTGCGCATCATCTTGCAGACCTCGCGGCCATCCAGATCGGGCAAGCCGACATCGAGCAGTATCAGGTCGAAATGCTCGGATTTCGCCGTCTCCAGCCCGTCGGTGCCGGTCTCTTCCTGCGCCGTGGAGAACTCGTCGTGCAGCTCCAGCTGCTGGGCCAGCGACTGACGCAAGGCCGCTTCGTCGTCGACGAGCAGAATCCGCTTTGCCGTCATCCGGCACCCCTATTGGCGTCGTCCTACGTCCGACAAAGATAGCCGATGCCGGAGATGAGAGGAATATATAGGGTTAGTGCTCGGGTTGCTCAAGTTTTGGGGCGTATTTCGCCGGCGCCCGCCGTCATGACGAGCGCTCAAAGAGGTCGGGTCCGACCGGCCCGGTGTTGTCGCCCTCGCCGCGATCGCTTATGTCTTGGCCCAACGGATCTCGGCGGAGTGCGCATGAGCGAATTCGAGGCAGAGAGCGAGCTCCGGCCGGGCAGTCCCGCAGAGAACGCGGTACCGAGAGTTCTGGCCGAGCTTCGCCGCGGCCGACCGATCGTGCTGAGCGGAGCCGGGGCGAACGCTCTGGTGCTCGCGGCCGAGACCTCGAGCGTCGAGCGCTTCGCCCGTGTCGTCGAACAAAACCCGGCGGCGGCACGGATCGCGCTTGCCGCCAGCCGCGCCCGCGCCCTCAATATCAGGCCTTCGGGCCATGACGTCGTTCTGGTCCCCTGGCGCTCGTGGTTCGACCTTCAGACCGTGCGCGGCATCGCCGATGCGACCACCGACCTGGCGCAGCCGCTCTCCGGGCCGTTCGATCGCGAGAAACGGCCGCCGACGGACCTCGAGACCGCCGCCATACGGCTCGCCAAGCTGGCCCGCTTGCTGCCGGCGATGATCGTCGTCGATGTCGACGTCGACGCGCCCGAGGGCTGGGCGGCGGCGAACGATCTCTTGCTGCTGGAGACTTCGCTGGTCGCGGTCTACGAGACCGAGACCGCACTGACGCTCCGTCAAGTCGCCTCCGCCCCGGTGCCGCTCGCCGAGGCCGAGAACGCCCGCCTGATCGCCTTTCGGCCCGCGGACGGTGGCGTCGAGCACCTGGCCGTGGTGATCGGCGACCCGGGGCCCGGCCAGCCGGTGCTGACGCGGCTGCACTCGGAATGCTTTACCGGCGATCTCTTGGGCTCGCTGAAATGCGACTGCGGCCAACAGCTTCGCGGGGCCGTGCAGGCGCTGACCGAGGCCGGCGGGGGCGTTCTGCTCTATCTGGCCCAGGAAGGCCGGGGCATCGGCCTGATGAACAAGTTGCGCGCCTACCGCTTGCAGGAAGAAGGCTTCGATACCATCGATGCCAACCTGCGTCTCGGCTTCGACGCCGACGAGCGCGTCTTCGGACCGGCGGCGGAGATGTTGCGCCAGCTCGGAATCGAACGGGTCCGCCTGTTGACCAACAACCCTGAGAAGGTCGACGGCCTGGAGGCAGCCGGCATCGAGGTCCACGAGCGCGTCCCGCACAGCTTTCCGGCCAACGCCCACAACGAGTTCTACCTCCGGACCAAGCGCCGCCGGGGCGGCCATCTCGCCTGAGCGATCGCCGGTCGGTTTGCACCCGCTCGGCGGCCCGAGCCGGCAGAATCTGCCGGTCAAGAATCGCGACTAGGCCGCCGTCGGGCAGCTAGAGCCTTGATTTCAAAGCAGTCCCTACCTGGCCCGCTCTTTGCGTTAGAGAGACCGTCATGACCGTCTCCGCGCTCACCCCGTCTCCGCTCAATCGGCCCGAATTCGCCGCCACGGCCGCCGAGACCGACTCCCCCGACACGATCGCCGCCGAGAGCGACGGCAAGAACTTCTGGGGAGCGGACGGCTTCACCTTCGCGGACCTGATCGACTTGGTAAATCCGCTGCACCATATCCCGGTCGTCGGCACGCTCTATCGCAGCATGACCGGCGACGAGATCGCCCCCGCCGCGCGGCTCGCGGGCGGCGCGCTCTTCGGCGGCCCGATGGGTTTCGCCTCGGCAGTGATGGCGCAAGCCGTCGAGGACGCGACCGGCAAAGACCCAGGCGCCCATGCGGTCGCCTTCTTCACCGGTGACGAGCAAGCCGACGAGCCGGCGCCCCGGATTGCCGCCACCTCCGAGGCATCGGCGGTGGCGGTGGCCGCAGCCGCGGCTGCGGTCGAAAAGCCCGGCCCGGGACCGGTCGCCTCCCCGAAGACACGCGCTACGCCATCGCCCGGCACTCCGGCGGCATCGCCGGAGAGGTTGGGCCGGGTCGCGCCGACCGAGCTGCCGGCTGAGAACCTGGGCGCCGTGGTGCAACCGAAACAAGCCTTCACGCGGCAGCGCCCGCCGACGCAAGCCACCGGAGACGGCGAGGCCCGGCAGCCCGCGGCGGTGACGCCCAAGCTCAGTCCGCAGGCGTTCGAGGCCTTGATGCGCGCCGTCGGCGGCCAACCGACGCCCAAGAGCGGCACCTTGTCGGCCCCCGCCGCACCCAAGTCACAGGCACCCCTGCCGAAGACCAGCTTCGGCGCCTTCCGGGCCAACTGGGCGACCCCGCCCAGCAGCGCCACGGCGACGGCGCTGGAGCAACGACGCGCCGCCCTGGAGTTGCACGGGCTCTTGGCGCGGCATGGCAAGGACGGCGTCCCGGGCATCGCTGAAAGCAAGCCGGAGACTTCACCCAAGAGCTAGGGCTTGCGGCCCTCGGACCGGGTGCTAGGCTCGCGCGTCTAGCGGGGGTGAGCGCCGATGGGCAGGATCGACGTTGCAGCCGAGGGCTATCTGAGCTTGCAGGGACGCCGCTACCGCTGCGCCCTTGGTCGCACCGGCCTGGTTCGCGACAAGCGCGAGGGTGACGGCGCAACGCCGATCGGCGACTACCCGCTGCGCCGGGCGCTCTATCGCGCCGACCGCCTCGACGCCCCGAAAATCAAGCTGCCGCTGCAGGCGATCCGGCCCGACGACGGCTGGTGCGATGCTCCGGCCGACCCGGCCTACAATCGTCAGGTCCGGCTCCCCTACGCCGCCAGCGCCGAGGCGCTCTGGCGTCAGGACCACCTCTATGACGTCGTCGTCGTCCTGGGCCAGAACGACGACCCACCGGTGCCCGAGCGGGGCAGCGCCATCTTTTTGCATGTTGCCCGGCCGGACTATGGGCCGACCGAGGGCTGCGTCGCCCTGGCGCTGGCCGATCTACTCGAGCTCCTTGCCGAGGCCGGGCCCGAGACCCGACTTCGCGTCCTGGACGCCGCCTAGCGGGGATAGTCGAATATTCCGTGTCGATCAGATTGCATCACGACCGAGTCGCTGTCCGGCAGCACGGGGTGAAGCTGCCTGACGTCGTCGGGTGAAAGCACGGCGAGCGACCGCGCCATCTCGATGAAGCGATCCCGCTCGGCCGCCCCGCAGGCGGCGAGCGCCAATCTGTCGAACTTCCCGACATAGTTCGGCCAAGCCCAGGGTCGGGCGCCGTTGGGATGCGCGTCGGCAACCGACTTCTCCGCGACGTGGCGCCGGCCATCCTTTTGCACGAACTCCATTCGGCCGCCGAAAGCCCGTTTAGCCGGATCCGGGTCGTTGTATCGCCGCGTCCATTCGGGATCCTCGACGGTTCGGATCTTGCGCCAGAGCGCCAGCGTGGACGGCCTCACGGTTCGCGCCGGTGGGTAGCTCGCCAGGTGGTCCCAGCCGCGGTCTTCCAGGGCCACGGCCAGGAGATAGGTGATGGAGTGATCCAATGTCTCCCGCGAAGCTTCGGGGCTGCTTTTCTGCGGATCGTTAGCGCCGGTGCCGATGACGTGGTGGGTGTGATGGCTGGTATGCACCACGATTTCCGCGACCCCGTCCAGATTCACCTCGCCGGCGACCTCGAACGCGAGGTCGATCAGGGCCTGCGCCTGGTATTCCGCCGAATGGGCCTTGGTATAGGTCTCCAATATGGCGTCCGCAGGCTCGTCCGGTCCCGGAAGCCGCACGATATATTCCGCGGCCGGGCCGTCCAGCATCCAGGCGATCACCGAATCCTCACCTTCGTAGATCGGATTGGGCGCCGCCTCGCCCCGCATCGCCCGGTCCACCGCCTCGATGGCCAACTTGCCCGAGAACCCCGGCACGAAAGCCTTCCAACTGGTGATCTCTCCCTTGCGCGACTGGCGGGTCGAGAACGCCAGATGTACCGCCTGATTGATGGCCTGATAGACAACCTCGGTCGGCAATCCGAGCAAAGCGCCGATGCCGGCCACCGTCGCCGGCGCCAGATGCGCGACATGGTCCTTCTTGTGCCCGTGCAAGCAGATCGCCTTCACCAAGGCCACATGGACCTCGTAGGCGACCAGAATCGCGCGCAGCAATCGGTCGCCAGCGCAGCCACATTGCTGCGCGACGGCGATCAAGGGGCTGATGTTGTCGCCCGGATGAGCGTAGTCGGCGGCGAGGAAGGTATCGTGGTAGTCCAGCTCGCGCACGGCGGTGGCGTTCGCCCAGGCGGCCCATTCGGCGTGCACGCCGACCTCCGAGGCCAGGCCGAACAGCCCGGCGCCGCGGGCGCGGCGATGACACAACGCCTGTCGGCGCGCGGTCGCCACCGGGTGGCGGTGGAGGGCGGCGAGAGCCACCGCCGCGTTGTCGACCAGGCGGCACGAGACCATGTCGGCGGCAGGCTCGCTGACGTCTCTTGCTTGCGTCGCGAAGAGGGCGATCCGCCACGCCAGCTGATCCTCGACCGGCAGGTTTTCGGAAGACCGAAAGACCCGAACATGGTGCTCCCGCATGGAACCGTTCCCTACCAGGTCGTGGCCGCACTCCGCCGGCGGCCCACCGAGACGTCTATGACGCGCGCGCCTGACGCCAGAGTACGTCACTCGCCAACGCGGCCCCTTCGCTGAGCGCTTTGAGTTTTTCCCAGACGACGCTGTCGACGACCGGGTTGTGCGCGCCGGCGAAGGTGGCGAAGCCGCAGTCGGTGGCGGCGATCACCCGCTCGCGCCCCACGGCATCGGCGTATCTGCGGATCCTCTGCGCCACCAATCGCGGGTGCTCGACGAAGTTGGTCGTCGTGTCGATGACACCGGGGATCAAGATCTTGTCGTCCGGCAGGTCCATCTCGCGAATATCCGCCCACTCATGGCCGTGCGCCGGGTTGGCGGCCTCGAACGACAAACCGGCAGGCCGCGCCTTCGCGATCACCGGCGCCAAGCTGGCCAAGGGAATATCGTGCACATGCGGCCCCTCGTAGTTGCCCCAGCAGATATGCATGCGCATCCCCTCGGGCGCGATGTTCCTGGTGGCATGGTTGAGGGCTTCGACGTTGCGATGGGCAATCTTCAGAAACTCCGGCTCCGACAGATGCTGATACTGGTTGTGTCGGGCCGAGCCGAGGTCGGGTGCGTCGATCTGCAGGACGAAGCCCGCCTCGGCGATGGCCTCGTACTCGACCGACATCGCATCCGCCAAATCGGCGATATAGCGATCCTCGTCGCCGTAGTAGCGGTCGGGGACGAATTTGGTCAGCACGCCGGGCGAGGCCGCGCTCATGAAGGCCTCGTCGATGCCGACGGCATCGCAGGCGCTACGAAGGTTGCCGAGGTCACGCTGCAAGGCTGCCGGGTTTCCGTATCGGACCGGTCCCAGCGCCGCGATCGGGCGGACGAGATTGGACCAATTGGTTCCCAGCATCAGCCTGCGGCCGCGCTCGACCAGTTCGGGATGCTCCTCCAGGTCGCGATGCCGGCTCGCCTGTGGCCTGTCTTCCTCCGGCGGCTTCGGCCCGATGCCGTCGAGCCGGTCCTGCACGTACAAGGTGTAGGACGTCTTCGAGTTCTCGCCGTCGTTGACGATATCGATGCCGAGGTCTCGTTGTCGCGCCACGATATCGACGATCGCTTGCCGGATGCGAGCGGCGATCGCGGGCGCGTCGCATTCGGCGCCGCTTTCACTCGCCTGCAGCATCTCCAGCAGATCCGGCGGCCGCGGCAGACTGCCGACATGCGTGGTCAGGATTCGGTCCAGGCTCGTCTTCATGGCCGTGCCAGCGTGCCTTCCCTGTCGAACGGGTACCGCCGATGGGACAACGGGGCGGGTCCCGGGAACGCGTTCCAAATCATGTGGCTTTCGTCTTCCCGAGCCGCGGACGTTGCGTCATCCACGGGTCCCGCGTTCAGGCCATGTAGCTCTCGCGCGGCCCGAAGATCGCCGTGCCGACGCGCACCAGCGTGGCGCCGAAGGCGATCGCGACCTCGTAGTCGGCGCTCATTCCCATGCTGAGGCCGGAGAGATCGTTGCGGGCCGCGATCTCGCGCAGCAGCGCGAAGTGCAGCGAGGGCTCCTCGTCGAACGGCGGGATGCACATCAGGCCCCGGACCGGCAGGCCGAGCTCGTCGCGGCAGAGACCGACCAGCGCGTCCGCCTCGCGGGGCGACACGCCGGCTTTTTGCGCTTCCCCGCCGGTGTTGACCTGAAGGTAACAGTCCGGTCGCCGGCCCTCCTCGTCCATGATCCGGGCCAGGCGGCGGGCCAGTTTCGGCCGGTCGATGGTCTCGATGGCATCGTAGAGCTGCACCGCGTGACGGACCTTGTTGCTCTGCAGCGGGCCGATCAGATGCAGGCGGAGGTGCGGATACTCGGCCTTGATCGCCGGCCACTTGGCCTCCGCCTCCTGCACCCGGTTCTCGCCGTAGATGATGTGGCCGGCCTCGATCGCGGGGCGAATGCGCTCGGGCCCGTGCGTCTTGCTGACGGCGACGACGCTGACCTCGGCCGGATCGCGGCCGGCGACGCGGGCCGCCTCGGCGACTTGGCCCAGCACCCGGGCCAGGTTGCCGGCGACGTCGGGTGCGACGTCGCTTTCGCTTGGAGCGGGGGACGCGGTCATGGCACTGTCCAACCTCAATGGTACGCTGACGGCAGATGGTGACCCTAGCAGACCTGGCCCGCCGCCTCAATTCGCGCCACGGCCGAGGCCACCGCCCGCCGGCGCTGGTGCTGATGACCGACAGCCGCCGCCTGCCCGACCCGGCACCGGCGATCATGCGGTTGCCGGCCGATGCCATGGTCGTGTTTCGCCACTACGAGGATCCCGATCGGGAGGCCAAGGCGGCGGCGCTGCTGGTGCTCTGCCGACGCCGCCGCCTGCCGCTGCTGGTGGCGGGCGACTGGCGCCTGGCGGCGCGGCTTGGTGCCGACGGCGTGCATCTGCCCGAGGCGTTGGCCGGCGCCGCGGCAGCCATTCGGCGGCGCCGGCGCTGGCGCGTCACCGCCGCCGCCCATTCCGAGGCGGCACTCCGTCGCGCCGCCGATGCGGGCGTCGATGCGGTGCTGTTGTCGCCGGTCTTCGCGACCCGAAGCCACCCGGGCGCCCGGACCCTGGGTCCGAGGCGCTTCGCCCGGCTGGTGCGGCAAGTCGAGGTGCCGGTCTATGCCCTGGGCGGGGTCGACCGGGCGACGGCACCGAGGCTTCTCGGCAGCGGTGCCGTCGGCATCGCCGCCATCGGCGGCTTGGCCCGGGCTCAAGGAAGGTAGTCGAACTCGGCCATGACCTCGCGGTGGTCGGCGACGATCGTGTCGACCTGCGCCGGCGTCAAGACCTGGCGCCAGGCCCCTTCCCGGCCCTGACGGAAGAAGGCCTCGGTGCGGTCGCTGCGCTCGCGAAAGCCGTGGCGCTGCTCTTGCGACTTGAGCTCGCCGAAGGAGGAAAAGGCGATCGCCCGCTCCAGGCGGCCCGACGAGGTGTCGACGCCGAGAAACCGGGCGAGATCGCCGAAGCTCTTCTCGGGCGTGGCCGACATGTCCTCGTAGCGCATGAGGTGCGGCGTCAGCCCCGGCGCCCGGGTCCAGCTCTTGACGTGCTCGCTCCAACTGCTGAGGTACTGGAACACCATCCGGCCGGCGGTATCGAGGAAGTTGTCCTGGCGGCCGATCGCCAGAATCGCGGCATCGATGTCTTGGCCGGTGTGATCGGCATAGGAGATCACCAGGTCGAGCGGGTTGCGGACGACGTATATGGCGCCCTCGGTGACGTCGGGCGTGATCGTAGGGACGTCGTTGACATGGCCCATAGCATGTTGCGTATTCAGGAACACAGTGTGCGGTCGCCTGGTCGCGAGATAGTGGTGCACCTTGGGCCGGAGCTGGTTGACCTCGTCGCCGCTGAGTTCGGCCAACGGCCGTTTCGCGACCTCCTCGAAATAGCGGGCACGCATGTCGCTCATCGTGAACTCGGAGAGCCGGTTGATGTCGTGGGGCTGGCCGGTGTCGTTGAAGAGGTTGGCGAGAAAGGCCCTGAGCCAGGTGGTGCCCGACCTCGGATAGGAAGCCAGCCAGATGACGCCGCTCGTCATGGCAGATACCCATAGCGTTGCATGACCTCGCCGTGCGCGGCGACGACGGCGTCAACCTGCGCCGGTTTCAGCACCTGACGCCATTCCCCCGCCTGGCCTCGGCGGAAAAAGACGTTGTCGACCGGGCCGCTTTCGGCGAAGCCGTGCCGCCTCTCCTGACCCTGCACCTCGTCGAAAGCAGAAAATCGAACCGCGCGCTCGACTTGCTCACGATCGGCTTCGAGGCCCAGATAGCTGGCGACGGCGCGAAAGCTTGGTACTGGCTTCGTCAACATGTCCTCGTAGCGGATCACGTGGGGGTTGAGGCCGGCTGCCTCGGTCCAGCTCGATACATGGCCGCTCCAACTGCCGAGATAAGAGAAGACGGACCGCTCGACCGTGGCTAAGAGATTGTCGGGTGACGCCATGGCTCGAATCACATCATCGATCCGCATTGCGAAATGATGCGCGTAGGAGACCGAGACGTCCAGGGGATTGCGGACCACGTAGATGGCACCCCGGGTGGTTTCTGGGGTGATCGTCGCGATCCCGTCGCGCACCGCAATGGCGTTGTGCGTCTTAACGAAGGTGGTGTCGTTCTTGAGGTTCGCGACCAGCTTGTGGACAATTGGCCTGAGGCGGTGCAGGTGTGCCATGTCGAGCACCGCCAGGGGCTTCCCCGCCGCTCGCTCGTAGAGCGACGCCCGGCTGTCGCTATAGCCGAAATGGCGTAACATATTGATATTGTATGGCTGGCTCGCACCGGAGACGAGGTTGGCGAGAAAGATTCGAAGCCATGTAGTGCCCGACTTCGGATAAGCCGCCAACCAAACGATACCGCCACTCATGGCAAGTATCCGTAGCGTTCCATCGCAGCGCTATGGGCGCGCGTGACGGCATCGATCTGCTTGGGCGTCAAGGCCTCTCGCCATTGCCCCGCCTGGCCTTGGCGGAAGAAAGCGCTCGAGTTTCGGCTCTTCTCGGTGAAGCCGCGACGACGCTCCTGCCGCTTGACCTCGTCGAAGCCGGCGAAGCGGATCGCCCGGCGCAGGCGCGGTCGGGGGGCGTCGAGGCCGAGAAAGCGGACGACCCCGGCGAAGCCGGCCTGCGGGTCGTCGAGCAGATCCTCGTAGCGGACCACGTGCGGCGCCAGTCCCGGCGCCTCGGTCCAGCTGCGGACATGGCCCGACCAGTCGCCGAGATGCTGGAAGACGGCCTTCTCCGAGGTAACGACGCGGTTTTCGGGCGAGGCGATCGCTTCGACCGCCTGGTCCAAGGTCAGCCCGTAGTGATCCGCGTAGGAGACCACGACGTCGAGGGGGTTGCGGACGATGTAGATCGCCCCAGCCGTCACCTCGGGCGTCACTGTGGCAACGCCGTCCTGGACGGCGATGGCGTTATGGGTCTTGACGAAGACCGTCTCGGGACGCAGGCCAGCGAGCAGCCGATGCACCTTGGGCCGAAGCCGATGCAGCTCCTCATCGGTCATCCCTGCCACCAGCCGGCCGGCGACCCGCTCGTAGAGATCGGCCGACATCTCGCCGTAGACGTGGCGCCCGAGGGCGTTGATGTCGAAGGCCTTGCGCGCATCGGCGAACAAGTTGGCGAGGAAGATCCTGAGCCAGGTGTTGCCCGACTTCGGATAGGAGGCCAACCACAATATGCCCGCCATGATGATCGTTTCAGGGCAAATATTGGTATTTTGACATGACGTCGCCGTGCCTCGCGACGATCGCATCAATCTGGCCTGAACTCAGTGTCTCCCTCCATTGTCCAACGCGTCCCGAACGAAAGAATGCTCCGCTGTTCCGGCTGCGTTCATAAAAGCCCCGAGATTCCTCTTGTGCTCTCAGTTCGCTAAACGAGGAATAGCGTATAGCCCGATGCAGCTTCTCGTCATCGGGCGGCAAGGCGAGATAGTCGACCACCAGGGCAAAAGTAGCAGTTTGTCGTTCGAGCATGTCCTCAAATTTGACGACGTGCGCGTTCAGGCCCGGCGCTTCCGTCCAGCTTCGTACATGATCGCTCCAGCTCGCCAAATATTGAAAGACAAGCTTTTCCGTCGTACTTGTCCGATTGCCCGAGGATCCCATTTGCTCGATCGTCTCGTCGATCGTCCTGCCGAAATGATCGGCATACGAAGTCACGATATCCAAAGGATTACGAATGACGTATACTGCCGATTTGGTCACCTTCGAAGTGATCGTAGGAACGTCAAACAGCATCGCAATCGCATTGTGAGTCTTAACGAAATTCGGACGATGATCGAACGAGGCAATGATATGATGGACCTTGGGTCGCAGACGCTGTAATTCTTCAGTCGTCATGTCGACAACTCTCTTCTTCGACACTTTTTCATAAAGCCCAGCCGCCATCTCGCCCTGCGAAAAATACGGCAGGTCATTAATGTCGAAGGGTCGCGGCAAATTGTTGCAATAGTTGGCCAAAAAGACACGTAGCCACGTATTACCTGATTTCGGATAGGATGCCAGCCAGGTAATGCGTCCCATTGCATACCTCTCAACACGTGAGCTCGACCAATGATCTCCGGCACGAGCTTCGTGGTACTGCATCATGCCGCAGATTCAGCGCTTCGCCAAAGCAGCCCCCCTCATCTCATGCTGTTCTGGTGATCGACCGATCCGACAATGCTGTTGTTTTCGGACGATGAGGCCGCTCCGGGCAGCGCCACCTGACCTCTACTTCCTCAGCGGCGTGGACGCAAGCGTCATAATACCAACCATCGGACGCCATCCTTGATGCACAAAAAGAAGGAGCGGCCGAAGCCGCTCCTTCCGAATGCGAGGTAAGAGGGTTCGTCTAGAACGAAACCTTCATACCGCCGACGATGGCAAAACCGTTGTTGTCCCACTCGCCCGCGGTCGCACGTTCCGAATCGAAGTCGGCGTAATAGACCGAGCCTCTGAGGGCAACGCCCGGGCCCAGCTTGTACTGGGCGCCGAGTTCGATGATGTCCGTGACGTCACTGTCGCCATCGGTCTGCTCGCCGTCGCGCCGTCCGTGCATCCAGACCAGGCTGACGCCCCAAGGACCGGTCGCATAGGCGCCGCCGATAGCGAAGCCCGAGTTGTCGTAGTCGCGGACGCCGACACCGAGACCGTCAAAGGCCGGCTGGGATTCGACCGCACCGAGCGAGGTGCCCCAGTAGCCGCCGAGGGTGAAGTCGGCGAAGCCGAGCTTGCCGCCGACCGTGATGACTTCGGGGTCATCGCCGGTGTTGCCGGACGGCCTCTCACCATGGCTGTAGCCGGTGGAGAGCGCGACGCTGATCTGGTCGAACTTGCGCTTGAAGTTGGCGCCGACGTCGAAAACGTGCTCGATGCCAGCGTCGTTGCCGAGCCCGTTGGTGTCCTGGGTGCCGCAGTTCGCCGCGTAGGAGGCGCCGAACTGGAAGCCCGAGAAGCGCGGCGTGAAGAAGGTCAAGCGCTTGTCGTCGTTGCACCACGGGCCGACTTCCTGCCAGGCCGAGCCGAACGGGGTCCGCCACCGGCCGGTACCGCCACCCTGGCCACTGGCATTGATCCAGTTGGTGGCATCGCCGGAGATCGTGGTGACGCCGTACTGGTCCGGGGCATAGCCCATCTTGTAGTGGGCCGAGTTCTCGGAGCCGAACACGATTTGGCCCCAATTGGCGGTGATCTGCAGATACGATTCGTCGATCTGGTCGCCCGAGGTGTTGCCCTCCAGCTCCACGTGGTACTGCACCTTGATGCCGTTGTCCAAGGTGGCCACGGCGTTGAAGTGAACCTCGGTGTCGCTGACGAAGTTCGTGGTCGTGAAGTCCGAGCCGCCGGCCGCCGGGCCATTGGTGTCGTCTTCGTCCTGGCTAGAGAAGCCGAACCATTGCTCCATATAGCCGTTGAGTGATGCTTCGAGCCCCGCAGCCGCAGCAGGCCCGGTCATCAAAGTACCCGCGGCAACGAGTGCCGTGGTCCCATAAAGAAGCCTCTTCATCAAGGTCTCCCCTCTACTTTTGATTACCCGTCCAAAAAACATACGCGAGCCTTGTGCCACGAGGGCATAACTGGCAAGCACCCGCATCAAAGTTGATTCAGGCCCTTCGCGTCAAGAAAGTTGGTACCGTAACTGTCGCGAATTTCCCCCACTGTGGCTTTATGGACACAGGTCCGCTAAACAACCGTCGGCAAAATCGGATCGTCGCCAGCCCGCCCAGCTATGGTATAGTGACGCTTGAGCCGCTTGAAACGAAGGCTGGGCTCTGTTAGAGGACGGCACGGTAAAGTCGGCTCGGTTGCCTGGGCTTCGCCGGGCGACCGCGGCCTGGGGCCGCAACGGAGACGGCGAGCGAAACGAGCATTGCGAAAGCAGCCGATATGATTGGAAACATGCGCCGGCGCGGCAAGGTCTGGTTGGCTATGGTGGCGGCAATCGCCTTGCTGGGCGTGGCAGCCTGCGAAAGCAATGTCGAACACGTCTACCCCGAAAAGCGGGGCAAGCGGGGCTCCGACCCCTCGCCGGAGGCACCGCGCGAGACGATCTTCGGGCCCGGCGGCTTCAACGTCGGCCTGTTGGGCGACGTCCGCAAGGGCGATGCGCCGCCCGAGGGCATCAACAGCATCCCGGTCAACAGTTTTCTGTGGCGCGCCTCGCTCGACACCATGTCGTTCATGCCGCTGGCCTCGGCCGATCCCTTCGGCGGCGTCATCATCACCGATTGGTACAGCCCTTCCGAGACCCCCGGCGAGCGCTTCAAGGCGGCCGTCTACATCCTCGATCGTCAGCTCAAGGCCAATGGCGTCCGAGTCTCGCTGTTTCGCCAGACCCGCGCCGGCGAGAGTGATTGGCGCGATGTCGAGACCGAGAACAGCACCGTGGTGGCGCTCGAGAACGCCATCCTGACCCGCGCCCGACAGCTCAGGGTCAGCGCCGTCGGCAGCCAATAGCGCCCGCCGCCAGTGTGGTGGTGAAGTTCCTCTCAATGGTGGGACTGACGCCGTGAGGAGCTTCAAATCCATAAACCAACCTAGAATCAATGAGATGCTAATGTCCTTATCGATTCGGAAGTTCGTCCGGCGCTTGCCACAAGCGATGCGAACTTCTGATTCGGGACACTAGGGGCGAAACTGCGGACCAGCGGTAGCGTCCGAGCCACCAGCAGGCACATCATGTCGCGTTATAACGCCAAGGAAATCGAAGCCAAGTGGCAGCGACGCTGGGCGACCGAGGCCACCTTCGAGGTCGCCGAGGATCCGGCGCGCGAGAAATATTACGTCCTGGAGATGTTTCCCTACCCCTCCGGGCGCATCCACATGGGCCACGTGCGCAACTACGCCATGGGCGACCTGGTGGCGCGCTACAAGCGGGCCCGCGGCTTCAACGTCCTGCATCCCATGGGCTGGGACGCCTTCGGCCTGCCGGCGGAGAACGCGGCGCTGGAGAACAAGGTCCATCCCGCCAAATGGACGCATGAGAACATCGACAACATGCGGGCCCAGCTGCAGTCGATGGGGCTGTCGCTCGACTGGAGCCGCGAGCTCGCCACCTGCGACGCGGAATACTACGCGCACCAGCAACGCATGTTCGTCGAGTTCCTGGAAGCGGGCCTCGCCTACCGCAAGGAATCCTGGGTCAATTGGGATCCGGTGGAGCAGACGGTGCTGGCCAACGAGCAGGTCCTCGATGGCATGGGCTGGCGCTCGGGCGCGCCGGTCGAGCGGCGCCAGCTCTCGCAGTGGTTCTTCCGCATCACCGACTTCGCTGAAGATCTGCTGGCCGCCCTCGACGAGATGGAGCGCTGGCCGGAAAAGGTCCGGCTGATGCAGCAGAACTGGATCGGCCGCTCCTCCGGCGCCAGCCTGCGCTTCGAGATCGTCGGCCGGAAAGACGAGATCGAGGTCTTCACGACCCGCCACGACACCATCTTCGGCGCCACCTTCATTGCCGTCTCGGCCGACCATCCGCTGTCGGCGGCCCTGGCCGAGGACGACGAGAAGGTCGCCGCCTTCATCGCCGAGTGCCGCCGCCTCGGCACCAGCGAGGCCGATATCGAGACCGCCGAGAAGCTCGGCCACGACACTGCCTTGCGGGTCCGCCATCCCTTTCGCGAGGGCGTCGAGCTGCCGGTCTATATCGCCAACTTCGTGCTCATGGACTACGGCACAGGCGCCATCTTCGGCTGCCCGGGGCACGACCAGCGCGACCTCGACTTCGCCCGCAAGTACGGCCTCGACGTCATCCCGGTGGTGCTGCCCGAAGACGCCGACGCGGCGCGCTTCGAGATCGGCACGGAAGCCTATGTCGGCCCCGGCCGAATGGCGAACTCGGGCTTCCTCGACGGCCTCGAGATCGAGGCCGCCAAGGCCGAGATCGCGGCCCGCGCCGAGGCCGGCGGCTTCGGCGGCACCACGGTCAGCTATCGGCTCCGCGATTGGGGCGTCTCTAGGCAGCGCTATTGGGGCTGCCCGATCCCGGTCGTGCACTGCACCGCCTGCGGCGTCGTCCCGGTGCCGAAGGACGAGCTGCCGGTGACGCTGCCCGACGACGTCGACTTCGAAGCGCCGGGCAATCCCTTGGACCGCCATCCGAGCTGGCGCCAGGTGGCCTGCCCGAGTTGCGGCGCGGCGGCCGAGCGGGAGACCGACACCTTCGACACGTTCGTCGATTCATCGTGGTATTTCGCCCGTTTCTGCAGTCCCCGGGCGGACGAGCCGGTGACCCGATCGGCCGTCGACTACTGGCTGCCGGTGGATCAGTACATCGGTGGCGTGGAGCATGCGATCTTGCACCTGCTCTATGCCCGCTTCTATACCCGGGCGATGCAGAAATGCGGCTATCTCTCCGTCGCTGAGCCCTTCGCCGGGCTCTTCACCCAGGGCATGGTCTGCCACGTCACCTATCGCGACACGGCCGGCAACTGGCTCTTCCCCAGCGAGGTGAAGGCCCAGGACGGCGGCTTCGTCCACGCGACGAGCGGCCAGCCGATCACCGTCGGCCGTTCGGTGAAGATGAGTAAGCGCGACAAGAACGTGGTCGACCCGGAAGAGATCATCGAGCGTTACGGCGCCGACACGGCGCGCTGGTTCATGCTCTCCGACAGCCCGCCCGACCGCGACCTGGAATGGACCGACGCCGGCGTCGAGGGCGCTTGGCGCTTCACCCAACGGCTCTGGCGGATGACGACCGAGGCCCTGGCGGCGCTGCCGGCGGCGGACGCACCGGCGCCGGCCGCATTCGGCGCCGAGGCGGCGGCGCTGAGGCGGGCGACGCACCGGACCATCGCCCAGATCACCGACGACATCGAGCGTTTCCGCTTCAACGTCGCGGTTGCCCGGATCTACGAGTTGGCCAATGCCGTCGGCGAGATGCGCCCCGGCGATGACGGCGACCAATGGGCCTTGCGCGAGGCCTTGGAGACCCTGGTCCGGCTCTCCGGCCCGATGCTGCCACACCTGGCCGAAGAGCTCTGGGAGCGACTCGGCCATGCGACCCTGCTGGCCGACTCGGCCTGGCCCGAGGCCGATCCGGCGCTCTTGCCCGAGGAGACGGTTACCGTCGCAATCCAGGTCGGCGGCAAGCTTCGCGCCACGATCGAGATCGCCCGCGACTTGGGCGAGAGCGAGGTCGAGGCCGCGGCGATGGCCGAAGACAAGGTCCGCCGGGCCTTGGACGGCCGCGAGGTGCGGCGCGTCGTCGTGGTGCCGAATCGGATCGTGAACATCGTTGTCTAGGCGGCTTCCGGCACGGTTCCTGTTGGCTTTGTTGGCCCTCTCCTTGGTTTCGGGGTGCGGTTTCCGGCCACTTTACGGCGCCGGCGAGAAGGGACCGAGCGCCGCAGCGCTGGCCGAGGTCGCCGTGGCGCCGATCGCCGATCGG
Organism: Alphaproteobacteria bacterium; assembly: GCA_030746295.1. Next base: position 34,839 of record JASLMY010000013.1, read on the forward strand.
ATCGGCCAACAGGTCCGCAACCGCCTCCTCGACCGGCTCAACCCCAAGGGTCGTCCGGTTCGCCCCCGCTATCGCCTCGAGGTCGAGATCGCCGAGCGGCGGACCGGCATCGCGGTCGAATCCGACGACACCGTCTCGCGCATCAACCTGACGCTGTCGGCCAGTTTCGCGCTGCACGGCGGCGCTGCCGAACGCCCGATATTCACCGGCACCACTCGGACCATCGCGGCCTACAACATCACCCGCTCCGACTATGCCAACCTGATTGCCGAGCGCGACGCCAGAAGCCGCGCGGCGCGTACCCTGGCCGATGAGATCGGCACACGCCTAGCAATATTTTTCAACAAGAATAATGCTAGAAAAAGTTGAGTTATACCAACCGGTCCGCGGCTGGACGCCCTTTCGATGAAGCTGAACAGCCGCCAGATCGAGGCATTTCTCGCCCGCCCTGACCCGGTCGTCGTCGCGGTTCTGTTCTATGGGCCCGATCGGGGGCGGGTGGCGGAGCGGAGCCGGCGGCTCCTGGAGACGGTGGTCGCCGCACCGGACGATCCTTTCAGCGTCACCGAGCTGACGGCGGCGGCAGTCAAGGCGGACCCCGCCGGTCTCGCCGATGCCGTCGGCGCCCTGACCTTGAGCGGCGAGCGCCGCGTCGTCCGCGTCAAGGGCACGGACGCGGCCCTGGCGGGGTCGGTCGCCGACGTCCTGGAAAGCGCCGCGCCGGGTGACGCCGTTCTCATCGTCGAGGCGGGCGAGTTGGCGGCGAGGGACAAGCTCAGGAAGCTCTTCGAGGCCGCACCCGGGGCGCTGGCAGTGCCATGCTATCTGGACGAGGGCGGCAACCTGGCGGCGGCCGTCGAGGCGATTCTCGGCGAGCACGGCCTCGGCGCCGAGCCGGCGGCGCTGGCCTATCTGGTCGAGAACCTGGGCAGCGACCGTCTGGTGACGCGAAGCGAGTTGGAGAAGCTGGCGCTCTACAAGGGCGATGATTTGACCTCGGTGACGCTGGAGGAGGTACAGGCCTGCATCGGCGACGGGGCGCCGTTCCTGGTCGAGGACGCGGTCCTGGCTTCGGCGAGCGGCAACCAGCGCGACCTCGAGCGAGCGCTCCGGCGCTGCCTCGAGGCCGGGCAAGGGCCGATCACGCTGCTGCGTGCCGCCGTCCGCCATTTACAGCGCCTCCACCTTGCCGCCGCCGCCGTCGCCCGAGGCGAGAGCCCGGAGCAGGCGATCAAGCGCTTGCGGCCGCCGGTATTCTTCAAGCAACAGGGCATCGTCCGCGGACAACTGGGGCTCTGGTCGCTGGCCCGCCTGGGCCGGGCGTTGGAGCTCCTCACCGAGGCCGAGATCCAATGCAAGACGACCGGCATGCCGGCAGAAGCCGTGGCCCATCGAGCCCTGATGCAGGTCGCCGCAGCGGCGCGGGCAGCAGGCCGCTGAGCGGCCGCAGCGTTCAGTTGTGAAAAGGACGTCTCAGCCGTCGTCGCGAAGGCCGAGACGCCGGCAGACCTCGTCGAGCTGGTCCAAATCTCGATAGCGGATCCGTACCTCGCCGCCGGCCTCGCCCGTGTGGCGCACCTGGACCTTGAGGCCCAAGGCTTCGCCGAGGCGCCGCTCCAAGTCTCGGGTATTGGCGTCCGCGGGTGTCGACTCTGGCCGTCGCACAATCTTAGGCTGTGATTCCTTGCGAACCAAATCCTCGACCTGGCGGACGTTGAGGCCTCGGGCGACGATCCGCTCGGCCAGGTGCAGCGCGTCTTCTCGCCCGATCAGGGCGCGCGCGTGGCCGGCCGTCAGGCGTCCGTCCTCGAGCATTCCCCGGATCGGCCCGGGCAGGCCCAAGAGCCGCACCATGTTGGCGACGTGGCTGCGGCTCTTGCCGATCATCTCGGCGATGCCGTCTTGGGTCTGACCGTGGTCGTCGAGCAGCTGCTGATAGGCTTCCGCTTCCTCGATCGGCGTCAGGTCCTCGCGCTGGATGTTCTCGATCAGCGCCAGCTCGACCGCCTCGGTGTCGGAAATCTCGCGCACGAGCACCGGGATGGCGTGCACGCCGGCCAGCTGGGCGGCGCGCCAGCGCCGCTCGCCAGCAACGATCTCCAGACTGTCGCCGCCGGCGGGCCGGGCCAGGACCGGCTGCAAAATGCCGTTGGCACGGATCGAATCCGCCAGACCCGCCAGCTCGGCCGGATCGAAGCGCCGTCGGGGTTGGCGCGGGTTGGCGCGAAGATTCTCGATCGGCACGTCCCGCGTTTGCCTGGTCGGCTCAAGGCCGGCGTAATCGTCGGTGTCGTCATCCAGAAGGGCGGAGAGCCCACGCCCCAGCCCGCGTCGCTTGCCGTCGTCCATCATGCCGCTCTTGGCTCCGATTCGCGCCGCAGCATCTCGCTGGCGAGGCGCATGTAGGCCACGCTGCCGGCGCAGCGGTGGTCGTAGAGGATCGCCGGCCGGCCGTGCGAGGGCGCTTCGGAGACCCGGACGTTGCGCGGTATCACGGTCTCGTAGACCTTGTCGCCGAGATGGTCGCGTACATCCGCCGCCACCTGGCCGGCCAGGTTGTTGCGCTGGTCGAACATCGTCAGGACGACACCCTGGATCTGCAGGTCCGGGTTATAGCGCCGCTTCAGCCGCTCGATCGTCGCCAACAGCATGCTCAGACCCTCGAGTGCGTAGAACTCGCACTGCAAGGGTACCATCACCGAGTTGGCCGCGACCAGCGCGTTTATGGTCAGGAGGCCGAGCGACGGCGGACAATCGATCAGGATGAAGTCGTAGTGCCCGACCCCGGCCTCCAAGGCGTCGCGCAGCCGGTAGCTGCGCCGCTCCAGGTCAATGAGTTCGATCTCGGCGCCGGAAAGATCCGCCGTCGAGGGCGCGATGTGGAGGCCGGGCAGGGCCGCCTCGTGCACCGAGGCACCGAGCTCGGCGAGGCCCATCAAGACCTCGTAGGTGCCGTTCTGGCGCTCCGAGCGGAGAATGCCGAGGCCGGTGCTGGCATTGCCCTGCGGATCGAGGTCGACGATCAAGACGCGCTTGCCGATCGTCGCCAGGCCGGTGGCGAGATTGATCGCGGTCGTGGTCTTGCCGACGCCGCCCTTCTGGTTGGCGAGCGCGATGACGCGGGGGCGGGCGGTCACGGCCAGGCGGCGGGGTGGTGGCATGTCGCAGCTCGAATTGGCAACGGGCGGTTCATACACGGGCGAGCTCCCTGAGACTCAAGATGGTGCCTGCCGGATCGGTGACACTGGGCAGTCGCTCGATGCGCATATTCCAATATTTAGCGGCTTCGGTCAATTCAATCTCGACATCTTGTCCCTTCCAGAGCAAAAGCTCCGTCTCCGCGCCGACCAGCGGTGCCGCCGTAGCCAACAGCTTTGGCAGTGGCGCCAAGGCGCGCGCCGTGATCACGTCGGCCGGCCCCGGCGCCAGCGACTCGATCCGCCGCGGCACGATCTCGACCTCGGTGCCGGTGATTCGAGCCGCCTCGGCCAGGAAGGCGCACTTACGTTGGTCGCTCTCGACCAAGCGGACCCGGCCCAGGCCCAAGATGGCCAAGACCAGGCCCGGAAAGCCGGCGCCGCTGCCGAGATCGAGCCAGAGCCCGTCGAGACGGGGGCGGTACCGACGGAGTTGCGCGGAGTCGAGAACATGGCGGCGCCAGACGTCGCGCAAGCTCTCGTTGCTCACCAGGTTGATGCGCCGCTGCCAGCGGCCGAGCAACGCGACATGGGCCGAGAGGCGGTCCAGGGTTTCACGTGAAACGTCGAGCTGCCGGGCGACCGCCGCCGCCGACAGGGGCGGGCGCCTGGCGGGCACGGTCCGGCTCAAGCCACCTGCCGGGGCTTGGCGCGCCGGACATGGCCGAGAAGGGCGGTCAGCGCCGCCGGCGTGATGCCGGGGATACGCCCCGCCGCGCCCAGGGTCGCCGGCCGGTGCCGCGCCAGCTTCTCGCGCGCCTCGTTGGAGAGACCGCCGATAGCCCCGTAGTCGAGCGCGGCGGGCAGCAGCAGATTCTCTTCCCGACGAAAGGCGTCGACGTCTGCGGCCTGCCGCTCCAGATAGCCCGCATAGTGGGCGTCGATCTCCAATTGCTCGGCAATCGCCGGCGAGAGATGCCCGAACTCGGGCCAGATCTGAGCCAGGCGCCGCACGCTCATCCCCCGATAGGCGAGGATGTCGTGCGCGGTCCGTTTCTGGCCGTTGAGATTGACCGCGACGCGGTGGCGGCGCCATTGGTTGGGACTGAGCGCCAAGCTCCGTACCTGATCCCGCGCCATCGCCAAGGCCGCCGCCTTCTCTTCGAAGACCCGCCGTCGCGCCCCTTCGACGCATCCCCAACGAATGCCGAGCGGGGTCAGCCGTTGGTCGGCGTTGTCGGCACGGAGCAACAGGCGGTATTCGGCCCGCGAGGTGAACATGCGATAGGGCTCGTTGACGCCCCGGGTCACCAGATCGTCGATCAGCACGCCGATGTAGGCCTCGGCCCGGTCGAGCACCACCGCCTCGGCCCCGCCCGCCGCACGAGCCGCATTCAGGCCCGCCATCAGACCTTGCGCCGCCGCCTCCTCGTAGCCGGTCGTGCCGTTGATCTGCCCCGCCAGGAAGAGGCCGGGCAACGCCAGGCATTCCAGCGAGGGGCCGAGCTCGCGCGGGTCGACGTAGTCGTACTCGATGGCGTACCCAGGGCGGCGCATCTCCGCCCTCTCGAGCCCGGGGATGGTCGCCAAAAGCGCCCTCTGCACCTCCCGCGGCAAAGACGTGGAGATCCCGTTGGGATAGACCGTGTCGTCGTCCAGCCCCTCCGGCTCCAGAAATATCTGGTGCCGCCCGCGATCCGCGAACCGGACGACTTTGTCCTCGATCGAGGGACAGTAGCGCGGCCCCGTTGCCGTGATCTGACCGGCATAAAGCGGCGAGCGGTGCAAGTTCGATCGAATGAGATCGTGCCCAGCGGCATTGGTCTCGGTAATGTGACAAAGGATCTGCGGATTGGTCGGGGCGGCGCGCAGAAAAGAAAAGGGCACCGGCGACTCGTCACCCGGTTGCGGCTGCAGCCCCGCCCAATCGACAGTGCGGCCGTCGAGCCTCGGCGGCGTGCCGGTCTTCAACCTGCCCATACGCAGTCCGAGGCCGTAGAGCCGCTCGGCCAGCGCCACCGCCGGCGCTTCGCCGACCCGACCCGCCGGCCAGCTCTCCGCACCGATGTGGATCCGGCCGCGCAAGAACGTCCCGGTGGTCAAGATCACCGCGGCGGCCCGAAGCTCTGCCCCCGCCGCCGTCCGCACGCCGCACACCCGGCCTTGCTCGACGAGCACGTCCTCTGCCGAGCCGGCCACCAGCGTAAGGCTCGCGATCGCCCCGAGCTCCCGCTGTACGGCCTCGCGATAGAGTCGGCGATCCACCTGTGCTCGCGGTCCTCGAACCGCGGCCCCCTTGCGCCGGTTCAAAAGGCGAAACTGAATCCCGGCGGCATCGGCGACGCGCCCCATGATCCCGTCCAGGGCATCGATCTCGCGCACCAAATGGCCCTTGCCCAAGCCGCCGATCGCCGGATTGCACGACATCTCGCCGATTGTGGCGAGATCATGCGTCAACATCAGCGTCCTGGCGCCGGAACGCGCCGCCGCCGCTGCCGCCTCGCTGCCCGCGTGGCCGCCGCCGATGACGATGACATCGAAGCAAGTCATGTGACTCTATTCGCCGTCGCTCGATTCGACCAACAGTTGGTCGGCAATGTAGGGACGCGTTCGGCCAAAGTCAAAGCGTCCGCGTCGCTGTTTCACGTGAAACAATGACCACTCCCTTTATTTGCCAATACAAAACGAAGCGAACACCACATCAAGAATATCCTCCACGTCGACTCGCCCCGTGATTCGACCGAGCGCGCGGGCGGCCGACCGGAGATCTTCGGCCAACAACTCCACCGCCTCCGCGGCCGCCGCCCGCTCCAACGCCGCCACAGCCTCTGTCGCCGCGGTGCGATGACGCGCCCGGGTCAGGCTCGGCGCTCCGGCGCTCTCGAGCCGCGCCGCCACCGCCCGGCCGAGGGCCGATAGCAGCGCCGCCACCCCGTCGCCGGTCTTGACCGAGATCCGATAGACCGCACCGCCATCGAAGTTCGCGGCTGGCGATTCCATATCGCATTTGTTCACAACCGTCAGTGAGTCCCCGTCGATCAGGTCCGCCATCTCGGCCAGCTGCGCCGGCGCTGCGCCCGCCTCGACCACGACCAGTTTCAGATCCGCCACTGCCGCCCGAGCCAAGGCGCGCCGCACGCCCTGGTCCTCGACCGCGTCCGCCGTCTCGCGCAATCCCGCGGTATCGGCGACGATCGCCGGATAACCGCCAAGATCCAGTTGCACCTCGACGACATCGCGCGTGGTGCCCGCGGTGGCCGCCACGATCGCCGCGTCGCGCCGGGCGAGGGCATTCAGCAAGCTCGACTTGCCGACGTTCGGCGGTCCCAGAATGGCGACGTAAAAACCGTCGCGCAGGCGCTCGCCGCGATGGCCATCGTCGAGATGCCCGCGTAGCGAGTCGAGCAAGCC
>JASLMY010000140.1 GCA_030746295.1 Alphaproteobacteria bacterium
CTCATCGGCCACCAGGACGCCCAAGGGAGTGTCCTTGACCGGCCAGCGGTCGACCTGGTCCAGCTCGCGGTCGTGCAGGATCAACCAAAGGCCGTCGGCGACCAGCAGCAGTGGGCTTGGCGGGTCGTACTCGAAGCGCAGCCGGTTCGGGCGCTGCATGAAGAGGCGGCCCTTGGCGAACTCACCGTTCGGACCGGCCTGAATGAATTCGGCCTCGAGGCTCTTCACCTGGTTCAGATACTCGGTGACGAGCGCGATGTCGGCCTTGTCCTGCTGGCTGAGCGGCTTCGCGGCCGGGCTGGTTATCGGCACGCCGACCGCGACCAGGGCCACGAGGGCCAGCGCGGCGCCGCCCCGGGCCAACCAACCGTGCCACGCCGATCGCCGATGGCGCCCGCGATCAGTAGTCATCGTCGGGGCGGCGCACGAAGATCTCGCGCTTGCCGACATGGTTGGCGGGACCGATGATGTTCTCCTCCTCCATCCGTTCGACCAGGCGGGCGGCGCGGTTGTAGCCGATCTGCAGGTGACGCTGGATGAAGCTGGTCGAGGCCTTCTGATGCTGTGAGACCAAGTCGACGGCGCGATCGTAGAGAAGGTCGCCGGAGTCCATCTCCGCGCCGTACAAGCTGCCTTCGAAGCCGCCATCGTCATCCTCGGTCACCGCGTCCAGATACTCGGGCATCCCCTGCCGCTTCAGCCAGCCGACCACCCGCTCGACCTCCGCGTCGGAGACGAAGGGGCCGTGCACGCGGACGATGCGGCCGCCACCGGCCATGTACAGCATATCGCCGTGCCCTAGCAACTGCTCCGCCCCCTGCTCGCCCAGAATCGTGCGGCTGTCGATCTTGCTGGTGACCTGGAAGGAAACCCTGGTCGGGAAGTTGGCCTTGATGGTGCCGGTAATGACGTCGACCGAAGGCCGCTGCGTGGCCATGATCAGGTGGATGCCGGCGGCGCGCGCCATCTGCGCCAAGCGCTGGATGGCGCCCTCGATATCCTTGCCGGCGACCATCATCAGGTCGGCCATCTCGTCGACGACGACGACGATGAACGGCATCGGCTCCAGATCGAGGGTCTGGGCCTCGAAGACCGGCGCTCCGGTCTCGTCGAAGCCGGTCTGAACGGTACGGGTGATCTCCTCGCCGGCGGCCTTGGCCTCGGCGAGGCGCTGGTTGTAGCCGTGGATGTTGCGCACGCCGAGGCGGGCCATCGCCTTGTAGCGGTCCTCCATCTCGCGCACGGTCCATTTCAGCGCCACCACGGCCTTGCCGGGATCGGTCACCACCGGTGTCAACAGGTGCGGGATATCGTCGTAGACCGACAGCTCCAGCATCTTCGGGTCGATCATGATCAAGCGGCAGTGCTCCGGCGACATCCGATACAAGAGCGACAGGATCATGGTGTTGATCGCCACAGATTTGCCCGAGCCGGTGGTGCCGGCGATCAGGAGGTGCGGCATCTTGCCCAGGTCTGCCAGCACCGGCGCGCCGGAGATGTCCTTGCCGAGGGCCAGCGTCAGGACGCCGGGTTCGTCGAAGGCCTTGGTGGCCAAGAGGTCGCGCAGGTAGACGGTCTCGCGGCTCTGGTTCGGCAGCTCGATGCCGATCGCGTTCCGCCCCGGCACCACGGCGACGCGGACGCTGAGGGCGCTCATCGAGCGGGCGATGTCATCGGCGAGACCGATCACCCGGTTGGTCTTGGTGCCCGGTGCCGGCTCCAGCTCGTAGAGCGTGACGACAGGGCCGGGGCGGACCTCGACGATGCGGCCGCGGACGCCGTAGTCGTCGAGCACTGTCTCCAGAATGCGGGCGTTTTGCTCGAGCGCGTCGTCGTTCGCCACCGCCGAAGGCGCAGTCTCCGGCGGCAGGTTCAGCAGGCCGAGCTCCGGCAACCGGAAATCCCCGGTCGGCCCGAGGTCGAGCGAGTTCTGGTCCTCCGCTTCGGCCCGCTTGCTGCGCCGGCTCTGGCCGGCGCGCTTGCCGACCCGGCGTTTCGGCGGCTCGGCCTCGGGCACCGCCTCTTGCGGCACCGGCCGATAGGCCGGGATCTCCTTCGGCCGCCGCCGGCGAAGCCGCGTCGACCACCGCCCCGCCGCGGCCAGCCCGTGCCAGCCCGTATCGGCGACGCGCGCGGTCGCCTTGGCACCCCAGGCCAAGCTGCGGCCGATGCCGCGCCATTCGCCGAGGCCGATGGCAAGCGCCACGAACAGGGTGGCGGCAGCGCCGACGCCGAAACCGAGGCCCAGCGCCCAGGGCAGGGCCGCCAGTCCGGCATGCGCCAAGGCCGCCGCGGCCCAGGCCAGGACATAGTCGCCGGCGAGACCGCCGAGGCCGGTGGCGAAGGGCCAGGTGATGGGCGTGGCGACGCTGCCGGCGAGCCCGGCCGTGGCGACGAGGGCCAGCGGCAGGGCGGCAAAGCGCAGCCAGGGTCGGTTGATGCCGCGGTGCGACACGAGCCGCCAGCCCCAGGCCGCCAGCACCAGCACCGGCAGTACCGCCGCCAGGCCCAGCGTCTGCAGCATGAGATCGGCCAAATGCGCGCCGCCGGCGCCGAGCCAGTTACGGGTCGGCTCCGAGGTCGCCGCACTCCAACTCGGGTCGAGGGCATGATAGCTGGCCAGCATCAAGGCCCAGAGGGCGGCGCCCGCCAGCGCCGCGGCACCGGTCAATTCGCCGGCCCGCCGCCGCAGGAACGGCGCCGCGCCGGGCGGCAGTAGGGTCAGCTTTCGGGCTGCACTGCGCGTCGCCATCTCTCGCTCCTCACAGGGTTTCGGCAATCCGCCGCAAGGCCTCGCCGGTGATCTCCAGGTCCGGCACCAGGGCCAAGCGGATGTATTCGTGGCCGGGATCGGGCCCGTCGCTCTCCGGCGCCGTCAGATAGGTGCCAGGCAGGACGCGGACCGCCGCTTCGGTCCAGAGCTTGCGCGCCGCCGCCTCGCCGTCGCCGACGTCGAGCCAGAGAAAAAAGCCGCCGGCCGGCCGGTAGAAGCCGAAGCGGTTGCCCAGCACGCGTTCGGCGAGGTCGAACTTCTCGCGGTAGAGCGCCCGGTTGGCCGCGACATGGCTCTCCTCGCCCCAGAGCGCCACCGAGGTGGCCTGCACCGGCAGCGGCATCGGGCTGCCGCCATAGTCGCGGATCGAGAGGAAGCTTTCGACGAGCGAAGGATCGCCGGCCAGGAAGCCGGAGCGCAGCCCGGCGACGTTCGAGCGCTTCGAGAGCGAGTGGAAGACCAGAACGTTGTCCAAGACGCCGCCGGTGGCGGCGCAGACCTCGAGGGCGCCCGTCGGCGGCGACTCGGTGTAGATCTCGGCGTAGCACTCGTCCATCGCCACGACGAAGTCCCACTCGCGGGCGAGGCCGATCAGGTGGACCAGATAGTCGTGGCCGGCGACGGTGCCCTGCGGGTTGGCCGGCGAGCAGAGGTAGAACATGGCCGTTCGGGCCAGCAATTCCTCCGGAATCGCCGCCAGGTCGGGCAGGAAGTTGTGCTCGCGGTGGGTCGGCAGGTAGATCGGCTCGGCCCCGGCCGCGACCGCGGCGCCGGCATAGCACTGGTAGAACGGGTTCGGCATCAAGACGGCCGGCTGCCGCCCCGCCTTGACCCGGGGCACGAAGACGAGGGCAGCCTGGAAGAGCGCTTCCCGCGTGCCCGAGACCGGCAGCACGTGGCGCTCGGCCGTGATCAGCCCCTCGGGCAGGCCGTAGCGCCGGGTCAGCCAATCGGCGACGGCCCGGCGAAATTCAGGCGTCCCGTTGTTGGGCGGATACTTGTTGAAGAGGTGGCCGTTGGCCGCCAGGCTCTCGTTGACGAGGCTCGGATAGGCGTGCTGCGGCTCGCCGATGCTCATCACCACCGGCGTCAGGCCGTCGGGTGCCGGCAGCGGGTCGAGCAGGGCGCGCAGGCGGGGGAAGGGATACTCGGGCAGGTGGGCGAGACGGGGGTTGAGCATGGGTGATTCGCAAACCGATTCGCTAATTTGAGAACAGAACTAAAACGCGATCCACATAATGTAGCTTCATCTGCCTTTAATCACAAGGATTTGCGGCTGCTTGCTCGATCCGAGGACAAAGAGAAGAGGGACCCACCGGGCCCCTCTTCCACCTTTGTTCTCGTTGTCTCGGGTTGCCGCCGCGCCGGGCGACGGCCCGCCTCGGTCAGGCGACGCTCTCGCCGTGGAGGCGGATGTCGAGGCCCTCGCGCTCGGCGTCCTCGTCGACCCGGATCTTGAAGATCAGATCCAGGATCTTGATCAGGACGGCGGTGACGACCGCGGTGTAGACGATGGTCACGGCGACGCCGTAAAGCTGCTTGCCGATCTGCCCGACGTTGCCCTCCAGCACACCCGGCGTGCCGCCCACAGCCTCGACCGCGAAGACGCCGGTCAGGATCGCCCCGATGATGCCGCCGATGCCGTGGACACCGAAGACGTCGAGGGAATCGTCGTAGCCGAGCTTGTGCTTCAGCCAGGTGACGGCGAAGTAGCAGCCGAGGCCGGCGACGATGCCGATGACGAGCGCGCCCATCGGGTCGACGAAGCCCGAGGCAGGCGTGATGGCGACCAAGCCGGTGACCGCGCCGGAGGCGATGCCGAGCACGGTGGGCTTGCCGGTGGCGGTCCATTCCGCGGTCATCCAGGCCAGTGCCGCCGCCGCGGTGGCGATCTGGGTCACCGCCATGGCCATGCCGGCGCCGCCGCTGGCGGCGAGCGCCGAGCCGGCGTTGAAGCCGAACCAGCCGACCCAGAGCAGCGAGGCGCCGATGATGGTCAGTACCAGGTTGTGTCCGGCCAAGTTTTCGCGGCCGTAGCCGACCCGCTTGCCGAGCACGATGCAGACGACGAGGGCCGCGACGCCGGAGTTGATGTGAACGACGGTGCCGCCGGCGAAGTCGAGGATGCCGGCGTCGAGCAAGAAGCCGCCGTCGCCCCAGACCCAGTGGGTGATCGGGGCGTAGACCAGTACCAGCCAGAGGCCGATGAACCACATCAGGGCCGAGAACTTCATCCGCTCGGCGACGGCGCCGGTGATCAGCGCCGGGGTGATGATGGCGAAGGTCATCTGGAAGGTCATGAAGACGCTCTCAGGAATTGTGCCGCTCATGGCGTCGGGCGTCAGACCTCTGAGAAAGACCTTCGAGAAGCCGCCGATGAAGGCACCCTCGCCGCCGAAGGCGATGGAATAGCCGACGACCATCCAGACGATGGTCGCCAGGCAGCAGACCGCGAAGCTCTGCATCACCGTCGCCAGCACGTTCTTCTTGCGGACCATGCCGCCGTAGAAGAGCGCGACGCCGGGGATCGTCATCAACAACACCAGGGCGGTCGCGGTCAGCATCCAAGCGGTATCGCCGCTGTTTAGCGCCTCGGCGCGCGCGACATTGGGGAGAAACACGCCGGCCAGCGCCAACAGGGCCGGCAAGGCGTGGCGAGGGGAGAGGGTCTGCATCGGAAGTCTCCTTGTTCTTTAGCGTATCCGGGTTGGTCTAGAGGGCCTCGCCGCCGCGCTCGCCGGTGCGAATGCGCATCGCGTCCCGGAGCTCGTGCACGAAGATCTTGCCGTCGCCGATCTGCTCGGTACGGGCGGCGGCGGCGATCGCCTCGACGGTGGCCTCGGCCAGTTCGTCCGCCACCGCGACCTCCAGGCGCAGCTTGGGCAGGAAGCTGACCTCGTACTCCGCGCCGCGATAGATCTCGGTGTGGCCCTGCTGCCGGCCGAAGCCCTTGACCTCGCCGACGGTGAGACCTTGCACGCCGATGCCCGTCAGGGCCTCGCGCACTTCGTCCAGCTTGAAGGGCTTGATGACGGCGGTGATGAATTTCATTGGCACGTTCCCATTGCTCTAGTGTCGGCCGGCACCGGCCGCCCCCGTGGGCTGGCCGGGCCGAGCAATCTCCGGGGACGCTAATCAAGAACCGTGCCGACTTGTGACGGTTTCGTAACCATCTGATTAAAAGCGGAAAATTTGATCTGTTCCGGAATCGGAACGGTAGCCGTTTCGCGTTCGCAATGATAATTTTTTAGTCAAACCTGATTTGAAGCCTATTTTTTAGCCATATTCGCCGTTGCCCAACGCAGGCTGGACGCTATGGACAGTGTCGATCGAACGGGCGATGCTCCAGCCATGACCGAAAACGCCCGCAATCGTAGCCCTTCGGGGTCGGAAGGTCGCCTCGATGCCGACCTCCTGATCATCGGCGGCGGCCTTATCGGCATGAGCTTGGCCTTGGGCGCCGCCGGGGTCGGTCTCGCGGTCGTGGTGGTCGAGCGGATCGCACCGGACGATAGTACCGAGCCGGCCTTCGACGGCCGGGTCTCTTCCCTCGCTTACGGCTCCAAGGCCCTCTACGGGGTGCTCGACGTCTGGCGCTGGATGGCACCGGAGGCGGAGCCGATCTTGGATATCCGGGTTGCCGACGGCGCCTCGCCCCTCTATCTGCACTTCGACCACCAGGAGGTCGGCGAGCGGCCCTTCGGCTTCATGGTCGAGAACCGGTTCATTCGTCTGGCCCTGCAGCAGGGCCTGCGCGACGCGCCGGCGGTGCGCTACCTAGCGCCGGCGGCGGTGCGCACGCTCCACCGCGGGCCCGGCGGCGTCGAGGCGCTGCTGGATGACGGCCGCGAGATCCGGGCGCCGCTGGTGGCGGCGGCCGATGGCCGCGCCTCCATGGTCCGGCACGATGCCGGCATCCGCAGCCTCGGCTGGCGCTATCGCCAAACCGCAATCGTGACGACGCTCCGCCATGAGCACCCCCATCACGGCGTCGCCAAGGAGCACTTCCTGCCCACGGGCCCCTTCGCGCTCCTGCCCATGACCGGCAACCGCTCGGCCCTGGTCTGGACCGAGGCCGAGGCTACGGCGCCGGTCTATGTCGGCCTCGACGACGCCACCTTCCTGGACGAGGTTGCGTCCCGCGCCGGCGCCCATCTCGGCCGGTTGGAGCTTCTGGGTCCCCGCTGGAGCTATCCCCTGGGCTTGCAGAACGCCGAGCGCTATATCGACCGCCGCCTGGTTCTGGTCGGCGATGCCGCCCATGCCATGCACCCGATCGCCGGGCAGGGCTTGAACCTGGGGCTGCGCGACGTCGGCTGGCTGGTCGAGATCCTGGCCGAGCGGGCCCGTCTCGGCCTCGACATCGGTGCCGCCGACGGCCTCGCCCGCTATCAGCGCCGCCGTCGCTGGGACGCCCTCACCATGCTGGTGATGACCGACGGCCTGACCCGGCTCTTCTCCAACGACGTGCCGCCGCTGCGTCTGGCCCGCGACCTCGGCCTCGGCCTGGTGAACCGCCTCGGGCCCGCGAAGCGCTTCTTCGAGCGCCGCGCCAGCGCCATGACTGGCGATTTGCCGAAGCTGATCCGGGGCGAGGCGGTCTGACGACCGCCACCACCGTCTCAACCGCCGCGCCGGCGGCCTAGCCACTGCTGTTTCAGCCGTTCCATCGTCACCTCGACGCCGCCGATCTCGCCGTCGTTGCGGCGAAAGGCGAAGAGATGCTTGAAGGCGATGCCCGGCGCCGTCGGCCGCACCAGGTAGAGATCGGGCGCCAGGGGCTGCATCGGGAAATCCATCGGCTCTTCGTCGCCGTAGCGCGCCGTCAACCGCCCGGTATCGTCCCGGCGCACCGTTATTCGGGCGTCGAGGCCAGCGTCCTCGTAAACGCCGATGCAGGCGGCCGCGGCCGCAGCGTCCGGACGATAGGGCGGCAGTCGCCGATAGTCGGCCCCGTAGCCGCCGAGCGTCAGGTGCCAGAGGCCCGCCGTCGCCGGCCGCAGCGAGACCGGCTGGGTGACCCCGTAGTCGTCCCGGTCGCGAAAGCCGCCGGCCACGTCCGGGTAGGCGGTGAAGGGGTCGCCCAAGGTCTCGCCCTCGATCCGCCCGCCGGCCCGTTCGAGCCAAACCAATTCGTCGCCGTCGGCGTCGAAATAGAGCCCGTCCGCGGGCCAGGCCTCGCCTTCGGGGGCCTCCGCGCCGCCCGGCATCGGGTCCAGGTCGTCCGGCGCCAGGGCGTCGACGATCGCCGGCAGCCGGGTCTTCGGCGTGGCATCCTCGCGGTTCGAAAGGATGACGATCGCGATGTCGAGATCGGGCAGGTAGGCGAGATGGCTCTTGTAGCCGGGCTGGCTGCCGCTGTGGCACCAGACCCGCTGTCCGCGATAGGCGCGGAGCGCCATGCCGAGGCCATAGTGCGTCACCGCCTCGCCGGGTGGCCGCGGCGGTGCCGTCATGTCCTTGAAGACCGCGATCTCGCCGATCCGGCCCTGCCGCCAGGCACCGAGCCAGGCCGTCAGGTCGTCGAGCGAGGAGACGATCGGGTCGCCGGCAATGCCGAGCAGGTGCGTCGCCGGCAGGTAGCCGCTCGCCGTCGGCACGTACGGGCGCGCCAGCCGCGCCGTGCCCGCGTCGTCGTCGTAGCGGGCGACCGTATCAGCGAGGCCCAGCGGCGTGTAGATCTCGGCCGCCCGGAAGGCATCGGCCGGCTGGCCGGCGAGGCGCTCGATCAGCGCCTCCAGCAGGACGTAGTTGGCGTTGGTGTAGACGTAGCGACTTCCGGGCCGGAACTGGGGCGTCGGGTTGGCCCGGATGAGCTCGTGGATCTCGGCCACCCGCGTCGGCGTGCTCCGCCACGCGCCGGCCAGGCGCAAGACCTCCAAGGCATCCCGGATGCCGCTGGTCATGCCCAGGAGGTGGCGGATGCGGATCGGCGCTGTTGCGAACAGGGCCTCGGGCAAGTCGGCCAAGTGCGCCGAGAGGCAGTCTTCGAGGTCGAGCCGGCCCCGGGCGGCCAGGATCAGCACCGCCGCGGCGGTGAAGGTCTTGGAGCAGGAGACGATGTGAAAGCGGGTTCGCGGCGTGATCGGCGCCACCGCCGCCAGATCGGCGAGGCCGGCGCATTCCCGGTGCACGACCACGCCCTCTCGCAGGACCGCGACCGCGAAGCCGGGCCCACCGTCATCGCGGAGGTCGTCGAAGATCCGCGCGATCGTTGCGTGCGTCGTCACTGCTGCCTCCGTCGTCGAAAGCCGGCGATTTTAGAGAGCCGGTGGGGGAACCACAAACGCCGTCTTCGACTGGCGGGAGGCGGGGCCGCGGCATAGAGTGGTGGCGGCGAATGCTAGGGCGAGGCGAGACGACGATGCAGTGGGATCCGGCGCAATACTTGGCCTTCGGCGATCTGCGATTGCGTCCCGCGGTCGACCTGCTGGCGCGACTGCCCGAGGCGGCGCCCGGCCGCGTGGCCGATCTCGGCTGCGGCGCCGGCAACGTCACCGGCTTGTTGGCGGCGCGTTGGCCGCAAGCCCAAATCACCGGCGTCGACAGCTCGCCCGACATGCTGGCGAAGGCGAAGGCCGCGGTCCCCGGCGCCGACTTCGTCGAGAGCGACATCGCCGGCTGGCTGCCCGAGGCGGCGCCGGAGGTGATCTTCACCAACGCGGCGCTGCAGTGGCTCGACGACCACGAGAGCCTGTTCCCGAGCCTGGTGGGCAGGCTGGCGCCCGGTGGGCGGATCGCCATTCAGATGCCGCGCAACCACGGCGAGCCCTCGCACCAGGCGATGCTGGAGACGGTCGAGGACGGGCCCTGGACCGAACGGCTGCGCCCGGTCTCGCGGGCCCAACCGGTGGCGACGCCGGAGCGGTACTACGAGATCCTGGCGCCGCAGGCGTCGGAGCTCGACATCTGGGAGACGATCTACCTGCAGCAGCTCGACGGCGAGAACCCGGTCAAGGAATGGACCAAGGGCACGGCTTTGCGGCCCTATCTCGCCGCGCTGGAGGGGGCCGAGCGCGAGGCCTTCGAGGCCGCCTACGGCGCCCGTATCCTGGCCGCCTATCCGCCGGCGGCCGACGGCCGGACGCTCTTTCCCTTTCGCCGCCTCTTCATCGTCGCCCGGCGTGCCTGAGGCCCGGCCTTGATCGTGCTCTTCACCGATTTCGGCCTCGAGGGGCCCTATATCGGGCAGGTGCAGGCGGTCCTGCACGGGGAAGCGCCCGGCGTGCCGGTGGTCAACCTCTTCGCCGACGCGCCGGCGCATGCGCCCAAGCTCGCCGCCTATCTGCTGGCCGCCTACGCGCCGGCCTTCCCGGCCGGCAGCGTCTTCCTCGCCGTCGTCGACTCCGGCGTCGGCGGTGTTCGCGCGCCTGCCATCCTCGAAGCCGAGGGGCGCTGGTACGTGGGCCCGGAGAACGGCCTCTTCGCGATCCTGGCGCGGCGTGCGGGCGGCGCCCGTTGGTGGCGGATCGAGGCCGATAAGGCCCGGCTCTCGGCCAGCTTCCACGGCCGCGACCTCTTTGCTCCCGCCGCCGCCAAGCTGGCCCGGGGCGAGCCCCCCGCCGGCGACGTGCAGGCGATCGCCGACTTGTTGCGCCCCGATTGGCCCGACGATCTCGCCCGGATCGTCTACGTCGACCGATTCGGCAACGCCATGACCGGGCTGCGCGCCGCCGGCCTCGCCGCCGGCACGGTGCTGTGTGTCGGCGCCCACCGCCTGACCCGGGCCCGGACCTTCTCCGAGGTCCCGCCGGGGACCGCCTTCTGGTACGAGAACGCCAACGGCCTGGCCGAGATCGCGGTCAACCGCGGCCGCGCCGACGCGGCGTTGGGGCTGACGTTGGACGATGTGGTAACGCTGATGCGTTGATCGCGATCGGAGACGAAGGATGGCAGAACCCGGCCAACGCAATCTCATCACCGATGTCGCCGGCATCCTGATCGGCAATGCCGAGGATCCGGCGGCCCGAAGCGGCGTTACCGTGCTGCTGGCCGAGCGGCCGGCGGTGGCTGCCGTCGACGTCCGTGGCGGCGCACCGGGGACGCGGGAGACCGACCTCCTGCGCCCCGACTGCCTGGTCGAGACGGTGGACGCGATCGTCCTCTCGGGCGGCTCGGTGCTGGGGTTGGCCGCCGCCGACGGTGTCGTCGACTGGCTCCGAGCAC
This sequence comes from Alphaproteobacteria bacterium, assembly GCA_030746295.1. The sequence continues at coordinate 10,940 of JASLMY010000140.1, forward strand.
AGGGCCGCGGGTTTCCGGTCGCGGGCCAGCGGATGCCGATCGTGCCGGCCGCCGTCGTCTTCGATTTCCCGATCGGTGGCGCGCGGGACTGGCCCGAGGCGCCGCCCTACCGGGCGCTGGCGCTGAGCGCCGCGGACGATGCCAGCCGGGACTTCGCCCTCGGCAACGCCGGCGCCGGCCTTGGCGCCCGAGCCGGCAGCCTGAAGGGCGGCCTCGGCAGCGTCTCGGCTGTCGGCGACGACGGCCTCGTCGTCGGTGCCCTCGCCGTCGCCAATCCGGCCGGCACGGTGGTGATGGGCGAGGCCGGCACCATGTGGGCCTGGGACGTGGAGCAGGCGGCCGAGCTCGGCGGCCAGAAGCCGCCCGCCGCGGCGCCGGTGGCGGCCGTCGATCCGCCGCCGGGTGCCGTGCTCGGGGGCAATACGACCCTCGCCGTGGTCGCCACCAACCTGGCTTTGGACAAGGCCCAGGCGGGGCGGCTCGCGATCATGGCGCAGGACGGCCTGGCGCGCGCCATCCGGCCGGCGCACACCCCCTTCGACGGCGATACCGTCTTCGTCCTGGCGACGGGCGAGAAAGAGCCGGGGCCGGCGCTGCCCGAGACCTTGACGCGGGCTGGCGCGATGGCCGCCGACTGTACCGCCCGCGCCATCGCCCGCGCCGTCTTCGAGGCCGACGGCCTAGGGACGACGCCGGCCTATCGCGACCGCCACAGCGACGCCTTCAAGCTATAAGAGAAGCCGGCCCTAACGCAGGTAGACGTGAACCTCGCCGGCGTTGATGCCGGGGCTGGTGGTGGCCGAGAGCGAGACCCGGCTCGCCGGCATGCCCATGTCGGTCAGTGAGCGCAGCACTTTGTTGGCGTTGCGCTTCGACTGCGACTGGCCCATTGCGACCTCCGAAGCCTTGCCGGCCGCGGGCGTCACGGCGACGACGTCGAACTCGGCCTCGGGCCGGTCCGCCAGGACCCGCGAGACCACCGAGTAGAGGGCCCGCTCGAACGGGACGTCGGGACGGTCGAAGCGGATCACGACCAGCGGTTGGCGGCCACTGTTGCGAAAACCGCTGCGCGGCGTCGGCGAGGTCGCGTAGACCGGGCGCTCGCCGCGGGCGGCATAGGCCCGGCTGAAGAGGCTGGTGCCGAAGAGCTCGCCGTTCTTCACCGCCATCGAGAGCGTCGCCAGGTTCGACCGCTCGGTGCCGATATAGGCGGTCTGCCGGGCGGCGTCCTCGTTGATCTCGCCCAACAGGCGGTCGATCAGGACGATGGTGCGATTGGTCTCGTCCTCCAGGATGGCGATCTGGCGGTGGTCCTCGTCGATGGCGCCGGCGACCGAATAGGAGGCCCGGGCCGATTCCAGGATGTAGGCGGCAAGCGAGGAATTGCTCGCGATCTCGTTCGCCAGCGTGTTCATCGCCGCGATGTCCGTGCTCATGCGGTCGAGCTCGGCCTGGGCGGCGTTCCACTGGCTGACCAGCACCGGGTTGCCGGGCGTGGTGCCGAGCTGCAGCTTGGCCTGGATGGCGGCGACGGTGCCGTGATAGCGCTGGGCGGTCTCGTTGGTCTCGGCCCGGACCTGGATCAGGCCCTGGTTTTGACCTTGAAGCTTGCCTTGCAGGGCGCGCAGCTCGGTCCGCAGTGACGCCGTCTTCTGGCCGACGAAGGTGCCTGTCGCCGCCAGATTGGTAACCGGCATCGGTATGATCTCCGCGCTGGCCCGCTGCGGTGGTGGCGGCGGCGCTCCGGCCGGTTGCACCGGTGGCCGGCTCTGTGGCTCATCACCGGTCAGTGACGGCCAGAGGGCGTCGGAGGCAAAAGAACAACCCGCCACCAAAACCGTGGCGCCAACAACTACTGCTTTGAGGTATCGCAACCCGTTTGCTCCTCGCCTTATGGTTTTGACGCCGCCCCCCTCTACGAGCGGCGGCTGAGCCGTCCGACGCGCTCGGCGAGTTAATGGCGCTCCCTCCGGACCACGAGGTCAGGCGATCTTAGCCAATGCCCTTCTAGCCGACAACATGTCTAGCCGACAACATGGTGTTTGGACAAGACGCCCACTGTCGGCGGCCGCGATGCCGGCGACGCAGCCGGCCGCACGCC
>JASLMY010000141.1 GCA_030746295.1 Alphaproteobacteria bacterium
TCCGCCAAGCTCTTCGGCGGCGCGTTGTCCGCGTCGATGGCGGTCTCTGGGGCGGCCTCTGGTTCCTGGGCAATGTTCACCGCGCGACTCCAACATCGACAGCCGGCAGTGGTCGCCGGTCCTGCCGGAAGAGGCGTATATTGCTCATATATCAGTAGTAGCGCAAGCGCCGAGAGCCGCCGAGAAGTGCTGCGGTTGAAGACAGCTGCCCTGACCCGAAAAGTGCGCTCCCTTGGTCTCGCCCTCAAGCGTCGGCGACGGCCTCGCGGAAGCGCTTGGCGGCGGCGAGGTGGGCGGCGGTGTCGGGGAGATCCGCCTGCATGGTGCGGAAGGTGATGTGGCTGACGCCGAGGGCGCGCCAGTCGGCGACGAGGCGCCGCCAATCGTCGGGCGTGCCCTCGTGCGACCAGATGGTCGCGTCCATGCCCAACGAGGCCGGGTCGCGGCCGGCCTCGCGCGCCGCCGCGTGGAAGGTGGCGATGTGGGCCCGGGTCTCGTCGTCGGGGAGCTGGCGGGGGTTCAGGTACCAGCCGTCGCCGATGCGGCCGGCCCGCGCGATCGCCGGCGGCTGGAAGGCGCCGACCCAGAGCGGGATCGGCCGCTGCACCGGCATCGGGTTGATGCCGACGTCGTCGAGGCGGTGCCACTCGCCCTCGAAGGTGACGAGCTCTTCCGTCCAGAGGCGGCGCAGGACGGCGACTTGCTCCTCCATCCGCCGGGCGCGGTTGCGGTAGTTCTCGCCCAGGACGTCGAACTCGATCTCGTTCCAGCCGATGCCGACGCCGAGCCGGGCGCGGCCGCCGCTGACGACGTCGAGCTCGGCCGCCTGCTTGGCGACGAGCGCCGTCTGGCGCTGCGGCAGGATCAGGATCGCGGTGGCGAGCTCCAGCGTCGTGGTGACCGCGGCGGCGAAGCCATAGAGGACGAAGGGCTCGTGAAAGGGCCTCTCGCGGGTGTAATAGGCGCGCCAGTCGTCGGCGACGGGATCGCGGGCGCCCAGCACGTGCTCGGGCATGGTGACGAAATCGTAACCCAGGCCCTCGATGGTCTGGAAAACGTCCCGGATCTGGCCCGGATCGTTGCCGATCTCGGCGGTGGGGAAGGAAAAGCCGAATTTCATGCTGCGCGTCCCTTCAGGCTCGATCGTGCGGCTGCGGTGCACGACGACCGGAAATCTGCTACGTCCATGAGCCTACGGGCTGGGCGAGGCGAAGCGCAACCGGGCTGCCCGCCCGCCGCTTGACCGATGTCAATGCAAGTTGCGGGTGACATCGTCGAATAGACGGCCATGAACATGACACTGATCCAAAGCCGCATCCTGGACAGCCACGCCCGCAACGTGCCGCGGTACACGAGCTATCCGACGGCGCCGCATTTTCACGACGGCGTCGACGAGGCGGTCTATCGCCGCTGGCTCGCCGAGCTGCCGGACGATGCTTCGCTGTCGCTTTACGTGCACGTCCCCTATTGCGACCGACTCTGCTGGTTCTGCGGCTGTCACACCAAGATCGTGGCGCGCTATCAGCCGATCAGCGACTATCTGGAGGTGCTGCAGCGCGAGATCGCGACCGTCGCCAGGCTGGTCACCGGGGAGCAGCGGGTCAGGCACATCCACTGGGGCGGCGGCACGCCGGTGATCCTGCGCCCCGAAGACATCTCGGGCCTGGCGGGCCGGCTTCGCGACGGCTTCGAGGTCGCGCCAGAGGCCGAGTTCGCGGTCGAGATCGACCCCCGCGAGTTCGACGCGCCCCGGGCCGAGGCGCTGGCCCGGACCGGCGTCAACCGCGCGAGCCTCGGCGTCCAGGACCTCAATCCCGAGATCCAGGAGGCGATCAATCGGGTGCAGCCGCTGGCGGTCACCGCCGGCGTCGTCGAGATGCTGCGCGGCGCGGGCATCGAGCGGCTGAACCTCGATTTGATGTACGGCCTGCCGCACCAGACGGTGGAGCGGGTGCTGGCCTCGGTCGACGGTATTCTCGAATTGGCACCGTCGCGCGTCGCCCTCTTCGGCTATGCCCACGTGCCCTGGATGAAGCGCCACCAGCGGCTGATCGACGACGAGGCCCTGCCCGGCCCCCGGGCCCGCCTGCAACAGTTCCTAGCCGCCTCGGAACGGCTGACGGCGGCCGGCTACGAAGCCATCGGCCTCGATCATTTCGCCCGTGCCGACGACACCCTGGCGGTCGCCGCCCGCCAGGGCCGTATGCATCGCAACTTCCAGGGCTACACGGAAGACGACGCCACGGCACTGATCGGTTTCGGCGCCTCGGCGATCGGCGAGCTGCCCCAGGGTTACGCCCAGAACGCCGCCCCGATCCACGACTACAAGCGGCGCATCGGCGCCGGCCGCCTGGCCACCGTCCGCGGCATCGCGGTCACGCCCGAGGACCGGATACGCCGCGCCGTGATCGAACGGCTGATGTGCGATCTGGCGGTCGACCTGGCCGACATCTGCGACCGGCACGACCGGCCGGTGGAGAGCTTCGACGACGAAATCGAGCTGATGCGGGCCTTCGCGCGTGACGGCTTGGTGAGCCTCGAGGGTCGGGCGATCCGGGTGCACGAGGAGGCGCGGCCGCTCTTGCGCAGCATCTGCGCCGCCTTCGACCATCGCCTTCGCGAGGGCCCGGGCCGACATTCGTCCGCCGTTTGAAGCGTCTCCGCGGGAGCACCGGTCGCGCCTCGGCGGCCCGCCGTCGAATTGACGTCAGTCAATGAGAATCGCACGCGTCTCGGCGACAATATGCCAATGATCGGAACGGGCTCGGGCAATTCTGTGCCTCGCTTTGCAGAAATAGAAAGCGACAGGGCTGTCGATCGCGAGCTGTTGGGGCTAGCGCGGCAGAGCTTCCTACGCGAGCTGCCGCAGGCGACGTTGGAGGTGCTGCTGGCGGGCGCCGAGGTCCGGGATTTCGGCAAGCGAGAGCTGGTCTTCCGCGAGGGCGAGCCGGCCCGCTGGCTGGCCGTCCTGATCGAGGGCAACGTCCAGCTCTCGGGCTTTGGTCACGACAGCCGCGAGGTGGCGCTGGAGGTGTTGCAGCCGCCAGCCCCGATCGCGCCCTGGGCGCCACTGACCAAGACGCCCTATCCGGCCTCGGCCCGGGCGGTGCGGCCGGCCCGGGTGCTGCTGTTGCCGGCGGCCGAGCTCAGGCAGGCGCTCGCCGGCGAGCCGCGCCTCGGCCGCGCCCTGATCGATGCCTTGGCCCAGCAGGCCGCCGCCTACATGGAGCAGATCAAGCACCTGAAGCTCCGGACCACGACCCAGCGTCTCGGCTGCTACCTCTTGGCCCTGGCCGAGGGCCAAGGCGGCAACCCGAACGTGGTGCTGCCGCACGAGAAACAGCTCGTCGCCTCGCAATTGGGCATGAAGCCGGAGAGCCTGTCGCGAGCCTTCGCAGCGCTGCAGGAGGTCGACGTCTCGATGGTCGGCAGCCGGGTCCATCTGGGCGACATGGAAAAACTCCAGAACTTTTGCCGCCCCGGAACCTGAGCCGCCGCCCCTGTCGCGAACCCTCCGACCTTTGTAATAATTGGCCCCGTCGTAGCCGCCGGCGCGCGCGCCGAAAGGTCGCGCCAAAGGTGATGGAGGAGACGAGACGTGAGCAAGAAGTCGTACGAGACCCTGAACTTGGAGATGGTGGAGAAGAACCTGCTGCTCGTCACCCTGAACCGGCCCGAGGTCTCCAACGCCATCAACACGCAGATGGGACGCGACCTGCGCGACCTCTTCGAGGGCCTGGTGCCGGACCCGGGCGAGGTTCGGGTCGTGGTCGTCACCGGTGCCGGCGACAAGGCCTTCTGCGCCGGCGGCGACCTGAAAGAGCGCAAGGGCATGACGGATGCCGCCTGGCAGCACCAGCACGCCATCTTCGAGCGCATGACCCTGGCGCTTCTCGACTGTCCGGTGCCGGTGATCGCCGCCGTCAACGGCGCCGCCTATGGTGGCGGCACCGAGATCACCTGCGCCATGGACTTCGCCTATGCCGCGACGACGGCACGCTTCGCGCTGACCGAGGTGACGCTCGGCATCATGCCGGGCGGTGCGGGCACCCAGAACCTGCCACGGATCGCGGGGCCGCGCCGGGCCAAGGAGATCATCTTCACCGGCCGGCCCTTCTCGGCCGAGGAGGCCTTGGCCTGGGGCGTCGTCAACAAGGTCTGCGCGCCGGAGAGCCTGCTGGACGAGACGCTGGAGACGGCGGGGCGGATCGCGGCCAACGCGCCGCTCTCGATCCAGCAGGCCAAGAAGTCGATCCATTTCGGCCTGCAGATGGATATACGGTCGGGCATGTTCTTCGAGATCGAGGCCTACAACCGGCTGGTCGGGACCGAGGACCGGCACGAGGGCGTGCTCGCCTTCAACGAGCGCCGCAAGCCCGACTTCAAGGGCCGCTGAGCCCGAGACGCTGGCGCCGGCCCGGCGGGCGGACTAGCCTGGATACCCCACACTACCCATGGTCTCAGCGCCGCTGTCGGCCTGGGCCGGCCGCCCGCCGCGTCGAAGCGCCTCACCGTAGGCACCGCGACGCTTTCGGAGCGTCTCCTGGCGGATCGACTCGGCCCAGGTCGACTGAGGCCGTGGATAGTGCAGGATATTCGGGCTAAAGTTTTGCGATGCGACGCCGGCGCAACACCAAGATCCTAGCCACGCTGGGGCCCGCCAGCTCGGACGCGGAGGTGATTGCCGAGTTGTTCGAGGCCGGCGCCGATGTCTTCCGGCTCAACTTCAGCCATGGCGAGCCGGCCGAGCACCGGGCCCGATTCGATGCGATCCGGGCCCTGGAACGAGAGGCCGGCCGGCCGATCGGCATCCTCGCCGACCTGCAGGGACCGAAGATCCGGATCGGCGAGATCGGTGGGGGCGAGGCCGTATTGGAGGCGGGGCGCCGCTTCCGCCTCGACCTGGACGAGACACCGGGCGACAAGCGCCGAGCGCCGCTACCGCATCCCGAGATCTTCCGAGCCATCGGCAAGGGCGACGTGCTGCTGATCGACGATGGCCGCATCCGCCTCAACGTCGAGCGGGTCGGCGACGACTTCGCCGAGACCCGCATCGTCGTCGGCGGCACGGCCAGCGACCGCAAGGGCGTCAACCTGCCCGACACCGTGCTGCCGCTGACCGCGTTGACCGACAAGGACCGCCGGGACCTGAGCTTCGCCCTCGATCTCGGCGTCGACTGGATCGCCTTGAGCTTCGTGCAGCGGCCCGAGGATATCGCCGAGGCCCGGCGCCTGATCGCGGGCCGCGCCTCGGTGATGGCGAAGATCGAGAAGCCGGCCGCGATCCAGCAGATCGAAGCGATCGTCGAGCTGGCCGACGCGATCATGGTGGCGCGCGGCGACCTCGGCGTCGAGCTGCCGGTCGAGGAGGTGCCGGGCCTGCAAAAGCGCCTCGTCCGCCTGACCCGGCGCGCCGGCAAGCCGGTGGTGGTGGCGACCCAGATGCTGGAGAGCATGGTGACAACGCCGGTGCCGACGCGGGCCGAGGTCTCCGACGTCGCCACCGCCGTCTACGACGGCGCCGACGCGATCATGCTCTCGGCCGAGACCGCGGCCGGCGAGTACCCGGTCGAGGCGGTGGCGACGATGAACCGGGTGGCGGAGGAGGTCGAGGGCGACCCGCTGCACCAGTCGATCCTGGACGCGGTGCACTACGAGCCGGAGGCGACCGCGTCCGACGCCATCACCGCCGCCGCGCGCCAGGTCGCCGAGACGATCTCGGCCAGGGCCATCGTCACCTACACGACCTCGGGCTCGACCGCGATTCGGGCCTCGCGCGAGCGGCCGGGCGTGCCGATCCTGGTGCTGACGCCGAGCCGCGACACGGCCCGGCGGCTGGCGCTGGCCTGGGGCCTGCATTGCATCGAGACCGAGGACGCGCGGGATTTCGGCGAGATGGTCGAGAGGGCCTGCCACATGGCCCGGCGCGAGGCCTTCGCCGCCTCGGGCGAACGCTTGGTGATCACCGCCGGGGTCCCTTTCGGCACCCCGGGCGCCACCAATACGCTGCACATCGCCTGGGTCCCCGGCGGCTAGGGGTCGACAAGGCAGCTTGGGAGGGCACAAATGCCGGTCAGCTACGAGAAGCGGGGCCATGTCGGCGTCGTCACCTTGAGCCGGCCCGCGGAGCGGAACGCCTGGGGACAGGACTTCGTCGACGGGATCGAGAGCCACTTCGAGGCCATGGAGGCGGACGACGAGGTCCGCTGTGCGGTACTGACCGGCGACGAGGCGGGCGGCGCCTTCTGCGCCGGCGCCTACCTGAAGGACCCCGCGATCCATACCATCGAGTCGGCGGCCGAGTTCATCAAGAGCGTGCCCGGCAAGCGCAAGTACACCTTCGAAGTGCTGGCCAACTTCCCCAAGCCGCTGATCGCCAGCGTCAACGGCTACGCGGTCGGCATCGGCTGCATCATCACCTTCTGCTGCGACCTGATCGTCGCCTCGGAACGGGCCGAGTGGCGGCTGCCGCAGGTGGCGCTCGGCATCCTGCCGGCCTATGGCGGCACGGCGCGGCTGGCGCGCTGGGTCGGCAAAGGCCTCGCCATGCGCCTCGCCATGGGCTTCCCGCTCCAGGCCGAGGAGGCATACCGGATCGGCCTGGCGCAATGGCTGGCGCCGCACGAGGCGCTGGAGGAAAAGACCATGGAGGTGGCCCGGCACATTGCCTCGCTGCCGCCCCTGGCGGCGCGGATGGCCAAGGAATCGCTCCGCCACGGCCTCGACATCCCCAACATGTCGGACGCGGCCCTGGTCGACCTCTACCGCTTCATGGTGCTGGGGCTGACCGAGGATAAGGCCGAGGCCCACGCCGCCTGGCGCGAGCGCCGCGAGCCCACCGTCGAGGGGCGTTAGGGCGTTTCCCGCTCACGCGGAATCACTTCTCGGAAGTGGCTAGGTCTGGATTCTGCCAGTTCGCGTCCAGACCACCACCAAGAATCCCCGTTTCATTAGAGACTGCTTAGCGGAGATACCTGGCCCTGAAAAGACATTCGGCACTCATCCAATCGCGGCGACCACCGTCGTCATTGCAGGAGGTTGCCTTCTCCGCTCGGCACCGTGCTAAATTGGCAGCGGGAGGACGCCAGCTTGGCGGAACGAAGAAAACTCGCGGCGATCCTGGCGGCAGACGTGGTCGGGTTCAGCCGGCTGACCGGTGCAGACGAAGACCGCACATTGGCACGCCTGCGCGCGCTGCGCAGCGACGTCATTGATCCGACCATTGCCGTCCACAACGGACACGTGGTGAAACGGACGGGGGATGGTGTGCTCGTCGAGTTTCGCAGCGTCGTCGATGCCGTGCGCTGCGGTATTGAAATCCAAAATTCGATGATTGAGCGCAACGCGGGCTTGCCCCCGGAGCGCCGGATCGAATTTCGCATCGGCGTTCATCTTGGTGATGTCGTCGAGGAAAGTGATGGCGATTTGATGGGCGACGGCGTGAACATCGCGGCGCGTCTCGAAGGCATCGCCTCAGCGGGCGCCATATGCCTGTCCGAGGACGCGTATCGCCAAGTGCACACGCGCCTCGACCTCGCGGTGATCGATCTTGGTGAGACCGAGCTAAAAAACATCGCGCTGCCGCTACGGGTCTACTCGCTGCAGGTCGGTGGCTCGGATCAGGCCGGCGAAGGGGTGGTCGCAACGGAACAGCCGAAGGACCGACCTCAGCTTCCCGGCAAGCCGTCTATTGCGGTCCTCCCCTTCACCAACATGTCGGATGATCCCGAGCAAGAGTATTTCGTCGACGGCATGGTCGATGACATCATTAGCTCGCTGTCGCGTTTCAATCAGCTATTCGTCATCGCGCGGAATTCGAGCTTCACCTATAAGGGCCGCGCGGTCGACGTGCGTCAGGTGGCCGATGAGCTGGGTGTGCGTTACGTGCTCGAAGGGGGCGTACGCAAGGCGGGAAGCCGGTTGCGTATTACCGGCCAGTTGATCGATGCCGCGACCGGAGGACATTTATGGGCGGATCGTTTCGACGGCACGGTCGAGGACGCCTTCGAATTTCAGGACAAGATTACCGAGAGCGTCGTCGCCGCAATAGAGCCAACGATACGGAAAGCGGAAATCGAGCGGGCGCGCCGCAAACCGGTCGGTAATCTGGATGCCTACGACCTCTATTTGCGGGCGCTGCCCCAACTCTACGCCTTTCGCCCAGACGAAAATCGTTCCGCGCTTGATCTGCTCGGCAAGGCGATCGAACTCGAGCCAAGCTACGCTCCGGCGCTGGCGCATGCCGCTTGGTGCCTAGAGCAGCGTCTCACGAGAAATTGGCCGTGCATCGGCGCCGATGATGAAGAACGGGCGATCGCCCTGGCGCGCAGGGCGCTCGCCGCTGGCGGCGACGACGCCGTTACCGTGGTCCTGTCCGGGTTCGTCCTCCTAATGGTGGGCCGGGACTACACGACGGGATTGGATGCTATGCATCGTGCGGTAGAGCAAAACCCGGGGTCGGGTTTTGTGAACTTTCTCGCGGGCACAGGACTTGTCTACGGCGGCGAGCATGAAGAAGCTTTGTCCCTCCTGCGGCGGGCAATGATGCTCGGCCCGCTCGATCCAAGCTACTACATGTATCTGATGGTTGCCGGCTGGGCAGAGCTTTTTTGCGGCCGTCCCGCCGAGGCTTTGGCCTTGGCCGAGCGCTCAGCGGCGCTTTACCCCGATTGGGACTCGATCTATTGGGCGATGGTCCCGGCTTATGTTCAGCTCGATCGCCTGCCGGAGGCGCGGGCCGCGCTGACAAAATATCGATCGCTTGCGCCGAACATGACGGTCTCCGAGCTCCGCCGCCTGCTTCCTCTCAGATACCCCTCTCCGCTAGAGATGACCCTCGACGGTCTCCGAGCCGCCGGTCTGCCCGAGTAGAACGCGGAGCGAGACCCGCGTTCGAGGTTGGTCTGGTATTGGCTTTTTTGTCTGGTTCCGGGCGGTCCGGCATCACGGGCAGAGTACCCCCGAATTCTGCCACCAGGGGCCGAATGTCGGGGACCCCAAACAGCTGGACATCCTCGACCTGGCTTGGTTCGCTAACGGCTCTGCGGTATCGCACGAAGAAGGAGTGCGCCAATGAAGAACTCGCCGTCCTCCCATTCCCTGGCGTCATGCCTGGCAGACTTCGCCGTCGCATTGTCGTGGGACGACATACCCGAGGCCGTTCTGAACCGCGCCAAGTTGCAGATTCTCGACGCCCTTGGGACAGGTATTGCCGCCACCGCCTATCCCTTCGCTGGGTCGACCATCGCAGGCGTGCGCGAATTCGGCGGAAAGGGTCCGTGTTCGGTCATCGGACACCCCGACAAGCTGGTGGCCCGGGATGCCGCCTTGGCCAATGGCGTTCTCGTCCATGGCCTCGATTTCGACGACACGCATCTCAGCAGCATCGTGCATCCGACGGCCGCCTGCCTGCCTGCCGCCCTGGCGATGGCGGAGACGACCGGTGCCGGCGGCAAGGAAATGCTGGCCGCGTTTGTCGCCGGAATGGAAACCGCCATACGCATAGGACTGGTGGCGGACGGCGCTTTCCATCACGCGGGCTACCACGCCACTGCGATCGCTTCGCATTTCAGCTCGTCCGTCATCGCGGGCAAGCTTCTCGGGTTGGATGCGGCGGCATTGACCTCGGCGCAAGGCATTACCGGCAGCACCGCGGCTGGAATTCAGGTCTTCCTCGAAGAGGGCGCCTGGACGAAGCGGCTCCACCCGGGTTGGGGGGCGGTGGCCGGGATCACGGCGGCGTATCTGGCGCGCAATGGCTTCGTCGGACCCAGTCGACCTTACGAAGGCAAGTTCGGACTATTTGAAACCCACTTCCAAGGCAATGCGGCGGAAACCGATCCGAACCAGCTCGCCGACGGTCTGGGTGAACGATGGCGTCTCGCCGAAACCGCCATCAAGCCCTATCCGGTGTGTCACTTCATTCACGGATGCGCCGATGCGGCGATCGAATTGAGCCATGAGGTGAATGCGTCGGATATCGAAACGGTAGAGGCGCTGTTGCCCGAACCGACGCTGCCCATCGTCGCGGAACCGGCCGAGGCGAAGATGGCGCCACAAACCGATTATGAAGCGAAATTCAGCGCTCAATTCGTGGTCGCCGCGTGCCTGGCGCGGGGACGGTTCGGACTGGCGGAACTGTCGGACGCGGCCCTGTCGGACCCTGAACTGACCGCGTTGACGAAGCGCGTTCGCTGTTCGGCCGATCCGGATACGGCGTTTCCCGACTATTTCTCGGGTGGCGTGCGCGTAGCGTTGCGCGATGGCCAAACCCTTGCCCGTCATATCCGCGTCAACAGTGGTGCCGGCGAACGCCTCCTCGATTCAAACGGGGTCGCCGCCAAGTTCCTCGCCTGCGCCGAGACCCAAATCGGTGCCGACAGTGCAGAACGCATTTGCGATCTTGTGCTGACTTTGGAACGGCACGAGAGCGCCGCCCTTGGCGCAGCGTTGGCGGCAGGTTGAGCGAGGACCGTCAAATTGAACTATGAGATGCCCCATGCGCAGATTGGGAGGTTGGAATATCTGGGAAGATCGCTGTGACTGGCATGGGGCAAAATGGGGTCGGATCGCTACGCGCCTCGCCATGACGATCAGAGGGCTCGCAATAGCGAACCAACGAACCCCATCAGCATTGATATGCTTCAAATCTTCTCGCCGCGAACCTTCTTCTTCAGCCGCTTCACTTCGGCCTGGGCGTGACGAAGGTTGGGGTTGACGGCGAGCGCGCGCTCGAAGGCATCCAGCGCCTTGGCCTCTTCGCCCAGCGCGTTGTAGATCAGTCCGAGGCCGCTCAAGGCGCCGAAATGGCGCGGCTCCAGTGCCAGGGTCCGCTCGACGTCGACGATCGAATCCCGATAGCGTCGCATCAGGAACAGGACCGTCGCCCGCTTGTTCCAGCCCTCGGCATAGTCGGGCGCGATCTCGACCACGTTCGAAAGGATGTCGAGGCTGTCTTGGTAGCGGTTGAGGCTCATCGCCTCGAGGCCCTGGCGCATCAGCAGGTTGACGGTCGGGCTCTCGGTCTGGAGCCAGGTCGACCAGATCTGGGCCTCGACCAGCGAGGCCTGAAGCGGCGAGGGCGCTGCCTGCAATTGGCCGAACAGGCTGTCGAGGCGCGGGTCGTTCTGATCCGCCGCCGCCGGAGCCACGGCGAGGCCCGCGACGAGCACGGCAACCATCCCGAGGAGCGCGTGTCGCATGGTGACTAAGATAGCACTCCCTATCCTGCGGCCAACACGCGGCGGAAATAATCCCGGTACTCAGGCAACGCCAAGTCGAGTGCGACGGCTTCGGCCAGCGAAAACCAGCCGATCTCGGTATGCTCGTCGGAGGCAAGGCGGGGCTCGCCGCCGGACCAGTCGTGGACCGTGAAGAGGTGGTAGACGTGCGGGTCGTTGATCTCGGGATTCGGCTCGTCGATCTCCCCCAACGCCGAGAAGCGATTGGGCGTCACGCCGACCTCTTCCTCGACCTCGCGCACCAGGGTTTCCTCGATGCTCTCGCCCGCTTCCAGGTGGCCGCCGATGACGTCCCAGACACCCGGGTAGCGCCGGCGATGCCCCGACCGCCTCGCCAGCAGCACGAGACCATCGCGAACCATGATCGCCAAGGCGCATCGCTGTGTGCCTCCGTCAGGCATGACTTTTCGCCGGTGCCTTGCCGCGCGTTGCATTCAGAGCCGCCAGCGGCGTCGGTTTCGGCCCACCGGTGGCCCAGTCGAGCAGCTCCACCGTGTGCACCACCGGCAGGTTGGTGCCGTCGGCGATCTGTTCTAGGCAGCCGATGTTGCCGGCGGCGACCAGGTCCGCATCGGTGCTCTCGATGTTAGCGGCCTTGCGGGTCTTGAGGCGGTCGGCAAGTGCGGGCTGCAGCATATTGTAGGTGCCGGCAGAGCCGCAGCAGAGGTGCGCCTCGGGCACCGACCTGACCTCAAAGCCGGCCCGCTCGAGCAGCGCTTTCGGCTCGACCGTGACCCGCTGGCCGTGCTGCAGCGAGCAGGCGGCGTGATAGGCGACGGAGAGCCCGCCGGTCTCGACCCTCGGCTCGAGATCGAGACGCGCCAGCAGTTCCGAGACGTCGAGGGTAAGGTCGCTGACCGTCCGCGCCTTCTCAGCCCAGGCCGGGTCGTCGCGCAGTATGAAGCCATAGTCCTTGACGACGGTGCCGCAGCCGGACGCGTTGACGACGATGGCATCCAGGCCACCACCCGCCAGCTCCGCCGCCCAGGCCGCGACGTTGGCCTTTACCTGGGACAACGCCGCCGGCTCGGCGCCCAGATGATGCGCCAACGCGCCGCAGCAGCCGGCACCGGCCGCGATCACCACCTCGACACCGTGGCGGGTCAAGAGGCGCACCGTCGCCTCGTTGATCGCCGGGCGCAGCACCGGTTGCGCGCAACCGCTCAAGAGGGTGACGCGCAGGCGCCTGGGCCCCTCGGCCGGGAAGACCTGCGGCCGGTCGACGTCCGAGCGGCTGGAGAGGTGGCCGGGCGCCATTTCCACGAGGCGCCTGAGCGCACCGGGCAGAAGGCCGCGAAACGGGCGCGCCAGTGCCGCACCGACGAGGGCCAGGCGAAAGCGGCCCGGCGAGGGCAGGACAAAGAGCAACAGACGGCGCAGCAGGCGCTCGGCCAGCGGCCGGACATAGGTTTGGGCGATATGGCGGCGGCCATGGTCGGCCAAGTGCATGTAGTTGACGCCCGAGGGACAGGTCGTCATGCAGGCGAGACAGCCGAGACACCGGTCGACATGGCCCACCACCTCGGCATTCGGCGTCGCGTCGGCCTCCAGCATGTTCTTGATCAGGTAAATGCGTCCACGCGGGCTGTCGAGCTCGTCGCCCAGCAGCACATACGTCGGGCAAGTCGCGGTGCAGAAACCGCAATGGACGCAGGCACGCAAGATGCGCTCCGATTCGGCGACGTCCGGATCGGCAAGCTGGGCCGGGGAGAAGGCGGTCTGCACCTCAGACGCCCTGGAACAT
>JASLMY010000142.1 GCA_030746295.1 Alphaproteobacteria bacterium
ATCCAACGCTGGCGCTCTGTCCTGCCGGACGCGGGAGAGCTCTTGATCGAGAGCTTCCCGCGCGCCAACAAGCACTATCTCGTCGCCTATCCCTTCGAGGGCCGGCTGGCGCATCAGACGCTCGGCATGCTGCTGACCCGGCGGATGGAACGGGCCGGTTATCGCCCCCTGGGCTTCGTCGCCAGCGAATACGCGCTGGCCGTCTGGAGCCTGGAGGAAGCGAGCCGGATCGCCGATCTCTTCGACGAGAACATGCTGGGCGACGACCTGGAGGAGTGGCTTGCCGAATCGAACCTGATGAAGCGTAGCTTCCGCAACGTCGCCGTCATCGCCGGGCTGATCGAGCGGCGATTCCCGGGTGAGGAGAAGAGCGGCCGCCAAGTCACCTTTTCATCCGACCTGATCTACGACGTTTTGCGCCGCTATCAGCCCGACCACGTGCTGCTGACCGCGACGCAAGCCGACGTCGCCCAAGGCCTGCTCGACATCCGCCGCTTGGGCCAGATGCTGGGCCGGATCAAGGGCCACATCGTCTATCGCCGCCTGGAGCGGGTCTCGCCGCTGGCGGTGCCGCTGATGCTGGAGATCGGCCGCGAGCCGGTCTATGGCCAGGCTATGGAGACCCTGCTGGGCGAGGCCGCCGATGCGCTCATCGACGAGGCCACCCGGTTGCTTTGAGCCTACGGCCGGCCTAGAAGGAAATCGTGCTCGTCAACGGCGCCCGACTGCTGCCAGATCCTGCCGGCGGCCTCTATTGGCCCGACCGGGAGGTCCTGGTCGTGGCCGACCTGCATTTCGAGAAGGGCTCGGCATATGCAGCGCGCGGCGCCTTGCTGCCGCCCTACGATACCCGCGCCACCCTGGCGCAACTCGGGGCGCTCATCGGCCGCCACGAACCGGAAACCGTGATCTGCCTCGGCGACAGTTTCCACGATTCGGGCGCCGGCCAGCGGCTCGGGCAGGACGAGATCGCCGAGCTGGAAGAACTCGAGGAAGGGCGGAATTGGATCTGGATCGCCGGCAATCACGACCCTGCCCCACCAGCGTGGCTCGGTGGCCGGATCGAGCACGAAGTCGCCATGGGACCGCTCAGCTTTCGGCACGAGCCGCGGCCCGGCTCACCAGCGGGCGAGGTCGCGGGCCACCTGCATCCCAAGGCCGCGGTCGTCGTCAAGGGCCGCCGCCTGGTGCGGCGCTGCTTCGCCACGGACGGGCTGCGCCTGGTGCTGCCGGCCTTCGGCGCCTACACGGGCGGACTCGACGTTCTGGACCGGGCCTTCCGACCCTACCTCGGCGGCGACTTCCGGGCCTTCATGCTGGGCCGCGACGAGGTTTACCCCGTAGCCTCCTCAAAGCTGGTCGCGATCGCCCCTAACGGCGCTTCATGAAGGCCCAGATCAGTCGCCTGGCGGCGATGCGCGGAAGCAGGCGCTCGACCAGCGGCACCAGGCGGTTTCGCAATCCTGGCAAGACGACGGCGCGCCCGGCCATGCAGCCCCGATAGGCCGCCTTGGCGACCGATTCGGCGCTCGCTTGGCTGAACCTCAGAAGGTGTGTCCCCAGCAGGCCGGAGCGCTCGTGGAACCGGGATTCGGTCAACCCCGGGCAGAGACAGGTAACGGTGACGCCCGTCCCTGACAGTTCCGTCTGAAGCGCCTCGGAAAGCCGTAGGACGTAGGCCTTGGAGGCGAAGTAACTGGCCATCATCGGCCCCGGCAGGAAGGCGACGGTGGAAGCGACGTTCAGGATCCGGCCGCGGCCGCGGCCGACCATGCGCTCGCCGAAGAGATGGCTCAGCATCGTCAAGGCAACGACGTTCACCTGGATCAGCTCTTGGTGCTCCGCCAGAGTGCGTTGATGAAAAGGGCCGTAGAGGCCGAGGCCCGCATTGTTAACGAGGATGTCGACTTCGAGGCCGAGCGCTGCGACCGCATCGAAGAGCGATTGCGCCGCGTCTGGCAAGCTCAAGTCTTGGACGATGCAGGACACCTCAACACCGTGCTCGTTTCGAAGGCTCGCCGCCAAGCTCTCCAGCCGCTCGGCATTGCGCGCCGTCAGCACGAGATCGTGTCCGTGTTGCGCGAAGACCTCGGCGAGCGCCCGACCGATGCCCGAGGAAGAGCCGGTGACGAGGGCCGTGCCGGGTGTCGCCGTCGACGTCATGCGCCTCGCCTCAAGCGGCGGCGAGCTCCTTGGCCGCCGCCGCCATGGCCTCGGGCGTGACCCGAACCCGGTCCTCCAGCGGCTTGGCGTAGGAGATCGGCGCCCGGGGCGCTCCCAGACGGCGGATCGGCGCCTTCAGGGCGCCCGACCGCTCTTCTGCCATGGTCGCCGCAATCTCGGCCCCGAAGCCGCCGACCTGCACCGATTCCTGCGCGATCAGCAAGCGTCCGGTCTTCTCGATCGAGCCGAGGACGCAGTCCTTGTCCCAGGGCCAAAGCGTGCGCAGGTCGACGACCTCGACGGAGACGCCGTCTGCCGCCGCCAGGTCGGCCGCGACCTCGGCCAAACCGACCATCCGCGACCAGGTAACGATGGTTACGTCATCGCCCTCGCGCGCCAGCCGCGCTTTGCCCAACGGCACCAGATAGTCGTCGTCATCCGGCACTTCGCCCGGAACCGGCCAGAGGTCCTTGTGCTCCATGTAGACGACGGGGTCGTCGTTGCGGATGGCGGACTTCAAGAGGCCTTTATTGTCGGCGGCCGTCGCCGGCGTCACCACTACCAGGCCCGGTATATGGACGTACCAGGATTCGAGCGACTGGGAATGCTGTGCCGCCGAGGAACGCCACATCCCGATCGGCTCGCGTACCACCAGCGGCACGCGGGCCTGGCCGCCGAACATGAAGCGGGCCTTTGCCGCCTGGTTCACCAGCTCGTCGACGGCGCAGAGCGCGAAGTCCGAGAACCGCATCTCCACCACCGGGCGACTGCCGACCAGCGCGGCGCCCACCGAGGCACCCATGATCGTCGCCTCCGAGATCGGAGTATCGGCGATCCGCTCGGGCCCGAATTCGTCCACCAAGCCCCGATATTGGCCGAAGACGCCGCCCCGGCCCAGATCCTCGCCCAGCGCCCAGACCGTCTTATCGCGCCGCATCTCCTCGGCCAGCGCCTGGATCGCGGCCTCGGCATAGGTCATCTCGCTCATGCCGGCGCCCCTATGTCTTGAACGTCGGTAAAGGCCTGGCTGAGGTCGGGATAGGGTGCCGCGATCGCCGCCGCTTCGGCTTGGGCCATCTCGGCTTCCGCTGCCTCGCGTGCCTCGACCAACCGGTCGGCCGGGACTCCCAGATCGGCGAGCTGAGCTTCGGCACGGAGAAGCGGATCCTGCTTCCCATGCTCGGCCACTTCGGCCTCGGGTCGATAATGGCCGGGATCGGCCGTCGTGTGGCCCCTCAGGCGGTAGGTCCGGGCGACGATCAACATCGGCCCGCCGCCGGCGCGGATCTTGGCCAGGCAGTCGCCGACCAGGCCGTCCAGCGCCACGACGTCGTTGCCGTCAGCCACCACGGCGGGAACGTCCAGGCCTTGGGCCCGCGCCGCGGCACCCTCGCCGGCGGTCACCGCCGAGCCGCGTGTCGTGGAGGCGAAACCGTTGTCCTCGCAAACGAAAAGCACCGGCAGGCCGAAGATCTTGGCCCAGTTGAGACCTTCCAGGAATGGCCCCCGGTTGATCGCGCCGTCGCCGAAGAAACAGGCCACGACACGGGCATCGCCCCTGATCTTGGCACCGTGCGCGGCGCCGACGGCGATCGGAATGCCGGCCGCGACGACGCCGTTGGCGCCCAGCATCCCGACCGAGAAGTCGGCGATGTGCATCGAGCCGCCCTTACCGCCGCAGGTGCCACCTTGCTTGCCGCAGAGCTCCAACATCATCGCCGCCGGGTCGGTGCCCTTGGCGATGCAATGGCCGTGGCCGCGGTGCGTGGTGGTGATCTGGTCCTCGGTCCGAAGGTTGGCGCAAACGCCGACCGCCACCGCCTCCTGGCCGATCGACTGATGCACCGCACCGCCGACATGGCCGGCCTTCTGGGCCCGCTCGGCCGCCTCCTCGAAGGCGCGGATGCGGCACATGGTTCGGTACTGTCCGAGCAGCCGCTCGGCATCGACGTTGGACGATGTTTGGCTCACTCCGATCCTCCCGACGGTCAGCAGGTGCGCCACTTGTATAAGCTTTTTCCGCCGGGTAGAAGTGCTGCCCGGGTCGGACTTCCGACCGCAATCACGGGAGGCGCGCCAAGATGAGCGACAGCGGAGCCGAGGCGCCCCGGATCGTCACCGCCGACAGCGTCACCAAGCTCGGGCCCGAGCACAAGGACCAGGTTCTGATCGGTGCCAGCCACGGTGGCGTCTATGCCGGCTATCTCGCGGCCAAGGCACGGGTTCGGGCGGTGATCTTGAACGATGCCGGCATCGGTAAGGACCAGGCGGGGATCGGCTCGCTCGGCTATCTGGACGAGGTCGGCCTGCCGGCCGCCACCGTCGACAACATGACCGCCCGCATTGCCGACGGCGAGGACATGATGCGCCGCGGCCAGATCCGCCACGTAAACCAGGCCGCCGGGGCGCTCGGCTGCCGGCCGGGCATGTCGGCGATGGCCTGTGCCGAGGCCATGCTGGCCGCGGCGCCGTTCACGGGCGCGGCCCCGGTATACGAGGAAAGCCGCTTCCTCTTCCGCGAAGGTCCGGGCGAGCCCCAAGTCTGGGGCGTCGATTCCGCGTCGCTGCTTCGACCCGAAGACGCTGGCCAAATCGTCTTCACCGCCAGTCACGGCGCACTTCTGGGCGGCAGGCCGGATTCGGCGATCTCGGTGCCGGTGCTCGCCTGCGCCTTCAACGACGCCGGCCTCGGTATCGACGACATCGGCATCAGCCGCCTGCCGGTCCTGGACGAGAGGGGTATCGCCGCGGTCACGGTGGACGTCCGCACGGCCCGCGTCGGCGATGTCCGCTCCAGCTGGGAGACCGGGCGGATCAGCCACTTCAACGGCGCCGCGGCCGGCGTCGGTATGGAAATCGGCATGAGCCTGTCGGACTTCGCCGAGGCCACAATCCGGCACCACATGGCAGCAAGCGAGTGAACGAAATGAGCGACAGCGCCAAAGCGACCCAGAGCAATCGACCCAACGAGCACCTGACCGGCGGCCAGGCGATGGCGCGGATCATGAAGCTGCATGAGGCCGGGCCGATGTTCGGCATGGGTGGCTTCCAACTGCTGGCCTTCTACGATGCCATGGC
Source organism: Alphaproteobacteria bacterium (assembly GCA_030746295.1). The sequence continues at coordinate 5,242 of JASLMY010000142.1, forward strand.
CGATGCGGGCCTAAAGCACAACCTCATCAACGACGAGCGTTGCGGCGCCGTCGCCGCCGACGCCTGGGCCCGGATTACCGGACGGCCCGGCATCTGCGACGGGACACTGGGGCCCGGCGCCACCAACCTGACCACGGGGCTGGTGGAATCGCTGAACGCCGGCGTCCCCATCATCGCCTTCACCGGCGACACCAACCGCGACCATTCCTGGAAGAACATGACCCAGGAGGCGCGCCAGCTCGAAATTCTCGCGCCGGCGGTGAAAGAGGTCATCCGTATCGAGAAGATCCAGCGGATTCCGGAATTGCTCCGCCGCGCCTATCAGGTCGCGACCTCGGGCCGGCCGGGGCCGGTGCTGGTCGACGTGCCCGAGGACGTCTGTCACGGCGAGCACGAGTTCGACGGCGACGACCTCCATGCCGACTTGGGCGCGCTGTCGATCCCGGCAATGCGCGTCCGACCCGACGCGACGGAGCTGGATCGGGCGGCGGCCCTGTTGGCTGGCGCCAAGCGACCGATCATCCTGGCCGGCGGCGGCGTCCACTTGAGCGGGGCGCAAGCGGCACTGACCGCCTTCGCCGAGGCCCATGCTATTCCCGTTGCTCACACCATGAGCGGCAAGGGCGCCATCCCTTGCACGCATCCCTTGTCGCTCGGCCTTTTCGGCCGCTATTCGCGGATCGCAAACGACGTCCTGGAGGCGAGCGACTGCATCCTGGTGATCGGCTGCAAGCTCGGCGAGATCGCGACCAAGCGTTACGTCTTGCCGCCGCGTGAGATTCCGCTGATCCACCTCGAGATCGTGGCCGAGGAGATCGGCCGCTGCGTGCCGCCGGAGATCGCGCTTTGGGGCGATGCCGAGGCCGGCATCCAAGACCTCGACGCAGCGCTTGCCGACGGCGCCGAGCGGGCGCGGGCAGATCGCGCTGGCTATGCCGGCGAGGTCGAGACCCGCATGGCCGCCTGGCGCCAGGAGGTGATGCCGCGCCTGACCTCGGACGAAAGCCCGGTCAACATGGCCCGGATGTGCCACGAGCTGAACCAGGTGCTGCCGGAGGATGCGATCGTGGTCGCCGACGGCGGCTTCGCGGCACATTGGACGGGGTTGCTCTACGACACCAAGCGGGCCGGCCGCGGCATCATCGCCAACCGCGGCTTCGCCTCCATCGGCTACGGCTTGCCGGGCTCGATGGGCGCGCAACTGGCCGCCCCCGATCGGCCGGTTGTCGGGATCACCGGCGATGGCGGCTTCAACATGGTGATCGGCGAGCTGGAGACGGCGAAGCGCCTGGGCACGGGCTTCACCGTCCTGATCGTCAACAACGCTGCCTCCGGCTACGTCAAGGCGCTGCAACAGGCCCTCTTCGGCGGCCACTTCCAGTCGAGCGACCTGGAGGAGATGAACTACGCCGAAATCGCCACTGCTTTCGGCTGTCACGGCATCCGGGTCGAGACCCCGGACCAGTTGGCCGGCGCCATTCGCGACGGCATGGCCGAGCGGTCCCTGCCCTCGGTGATCGACGTCAAGGTGACGCGCGACCCGGCCAAGATGCTGCCGGGCGTCGACAGCCGCGCCCAGGCCCCGGCCCGCAAGGGCGACCGCATCGCCTGAAGTGGAAAGCCGCTAGCGGAAGAGCGACAAGACGCCGGTGTAGGTGTAGAGGCGGCCGGCGGAGATCTCGCCGTTGCCGAAGAAGCCGACCAGCGGCACATCGCCGAGGGCCGCCTGGATCGCCTTCAGCTCTTGGCTGGCCGGGCCGAAAAGGTTGGGACCGCGGGCGAGGCAAGTGTGGTAGAGGGCGGCCTGCGGCGGGCCGTCGAGGCGCCCCTTCAGCCCCGCCAGCATCCGCTCCAGATCCTCTTGCGCCGAGGCCTGGTCGCGGCGGCAGAACATCAGCCGCTGGCCCGGCTCCAGCACTTCGGCGATCGCCAGCAGGCCCTCGCGCTCGTCGAAGCCGGCCAGGTTGCGGACCAGATAGTCGTCCCAGTCGGCGCCCCTGACCGGCACCGCGGCGAAGATATAGCCGGCGACGCGGCTGAGGTCGCGGGCCAGGATCTCGCCGACCGCCTCCTTGAAGACGTCGAGCGCCGGCCGGTCGTCGAGGCTGATGACTATGTTGTCCCGTGCCTCGGTGACGACATACGCCTCGCCGATTGGCGAGCAACCCTGGGTCAGGCCGGTGGCGACACCGACCTGACCCGAAACCAGCAGGCCCGATAAGCCGCCTTCCGTCACCTGGCCGGCGAGTTGCGTGTGTGCCGCCCGCGAAGAGGTCAACGCCCCGACCAAGAAGGCCGACGCGGCCTCGGCGAAGGTCGGGATCAACTGCATGATCTCTGGATTGCGGGGATCGGCATGGACGACGCCGAAATTGCCCGGGCTCCGGTCCAGCCAGGGCCGGTTCTGGTCGACGAAAGCGGCCAGATCGTCACGGGCCGAATCGAAAAGCGCAAACTCGTCGGCCGGTAAGCGACCCACCATCACCGCCAGCGCCGGCTGGTCGAAATACTCGATACCGGTGGCACAGACGCCGATGCCGGTGCTCCCGACCCAGGCCTCGATGCCGGTGCCCCGGCGAAGCGCCCCGTGGATCTCGGCAACGCTGTCGACCAGGTGATCCGTCAGATAGAGGAAGCCGACATTGGCGCCGTCGGGGAGCGGCGCCAGGTCCTCGAGGCAGGCCGCAACGGCCGCCTCCCAATCGACTGCCGACGCGTGCGCCGCCCTAAAGCCACCGCTCGCGCTCCCGGCGCTCGCCAAGGTGCGGCCCCCTACTGGTCCTCGGGCAGGAAGTTGAGCTCGACCTTGACGCCCTCGGGTCCCAAGAGAAAGATCTGCTTCATGTCGAGGCGCGGCACCGTCCGCTCCTCGTGATCGACCTTATTCTCTTCCAACCGGGCCTTGATGCCGGGATAGTCGTCGCAGCGAAAGGCGACGTGGTCGAAATGGCCGGTGTCCTTGCCGGCGGCATCGTCGCGCCCGATCAGGTGCAAGACCGGCTTGTCGTCGATGTAGAGCCAGGCGCCGGGAAAGGTGAAGGGCGGCCGCTCGCCGTTCTTCAAGCCCAGCACCGCCTCATAGAAGCCAACCGAGGCGTCCACGTCCTCGGTCAGGACGGTATAGTGATCGAGCGTCTGCAAACCCATGGCGTCGGTCCTCCCCTGAACCCGTTCGCTATCTCATCTGCCAGCATAATGCCCCGCGGGACGGACCGCGGCAAATCCCCTCAATGCGGCTGGTCGCCGGCGATGGTAACGCGGTTGGCGACCCGACGCTGGCCCTCGTAGTCGGCGATCGCGTAATGCATGGTGTTGCGGTTGTCCCAGATCGCCACGGCCCCCCAGCTCCACCGAAAGCGGCAGGAGAACTCGGGCCGCAGCGCATGCTCAAAAAGATAGTCGAGGATCGGCAGGCTTTCGGCCTCGCTCATGTCGATGAAGCGGATCGTGTAGATCGGGTTGATGAAGAGGCCCCGGCGCCCGGTCTCGGGATGCCGGCGGACCACGGGATGGGCGACCAAGGCATCGCCACTTTCGTCAGCGGCGACGCGCATTTGCGAGATCTCGTTGTCGGCATCGGCGAAACGGCCCTTGCTGCCGTAGGAGCGTTGGCCGCTGTGATAGGCCATCAGGCCGTCCAGCATCGCCTTCATGCCAGCGGAAAGCGCTTCGAACGCCGCCTCCATGTTGACCCAAATGGTATCGCCGCCGTAGGGCGGAATCTCCAACGCATACAGCACCGAGCCCATGGGCGGGCATTCCTGGAAGCTCATGTCCGAGTGCCAATCGCCGCCGAAGTTCGGCTTGCCGGCGTCCTCGGGCTCGCGAACGATCTCGACGATCTCGGGATAGCCCGGCTTCGGCGTCACGAACGGGATCTGATAGGGCTCACCGAAGAGGCGGCCGACCTCGACCTCCTGCTCCGGCGTCAGCTCCTGGTCGCGAAAGAAGATCGCCAGGTGCTCGTTCAGCGCCTGATGGACCTCTGCCGCCTGTCGGTTCGACAACGGGCCCGCCAGATCGACGCCGGTGATCTCGGCGCCGATGGCCCCGGCGAGCCGGCGAACTCCGATCGTCTCGTATGTCATGGACGGCATTCTAGTCAGGCCTGGCTTCACGCAGAAGAGCCCGCCGACCGATGACCTCGGCGCCGCGATTGCGCTATGATCTCCGGTGCGCCGGTCCAGGGGAATGGGGAGAGAAGCCATGTGGTGGTTTTCCGATGCCAAGCTCAGGCTGCCGACGGCCGAGGAGGCGCTGCCGGGCCGTGCCGAAGTCATGCCGGTGCCGCCAGAACACTTCGTCAACGGCCGCCCGCTCACGCCGCCCTTCCCCGAGGGGCTGGAGCTGGCGCTTTTCGGGCTCGGCTGCTTTTGGGGTGCGGAGCGTTGCTTTTGGCAGCTGCCGGGCGTCTACACCACCGCGGTGGGCTACGCCGCCGGCCTGACGCCGAACCCGACCTACGAGGAAGTCTGCTCCGGCCGAACCGGCCACAACGAGGTCGTGCGCGTCGTCTTCGAGCCCGAGACAGTAGGCTACGAGCGGCTGCTGCAAGTCTTCTGGGAGAGCCACGACCCGACCCAGGGCATGCGCCAGGGCAACGACGTCGGCACCCAATACCGCTCCGGCATCTACATCTATTCCGAGGCCCAGCGCCGCCAGGCCGAGGCTTCGCGGAAGGCCTTTCAGAAGGCCTTGAAGAAGGCCGGCCTCGGAACGATCACCACCGAGATCGTCGACGCCGGCGAATTCTACTACGCTGAGGACTACCACCAGCAGTACCTGGCCAAGGTGCCGGGCGGCTACTGCGGCCTCGGCGGCACCGGGGTCGCCTGCCCGACCGGCTTGCAGGTGAGCGCCGCAAAGTAGTCGGGAAGGTGCCGGAAGTATCTTCACGTCTCCGACATGGCGCGAATACGGTCGCCATGGCCCCCTTCCCTCTCGAAGAGGGGTGACTGTCGGCCACCCGTGGACGCATTCGAGGTCGGTCGGTTGCTCTCCACCCCGATCGAACTATGCCACATCTGCTTTGAGCTTGCCCCGTTTTCGTGGACACCTGATCATTTTGGAGAGAGGAATCCACGATGTCATTCAAGCGGGCACCGTACCCGCATGAGTTCCGCCGTCAGATTGTGGAGCCGGTGCCGGCCGGCCGAACGCCCGAGGAGTTGTCCTGGAAGTTTGAGCCCTCGGCGCAATCGATCCGCAAATGGATGGTCGCCGCAGACGTGGCGGAAGACCGGCGGACCGAGATCCTGACTGGCCAGTAGCGCCAGGAAACAGCCACGCGCCATAAATCAGGAAAGGTGAGAGCTCGCCAAAGAGCGTGAAGTCGACCGCTACCGTGATTGGCCTCATGGACCTCGTTCGCTCAGCGATCATCGATCATCATCGGCCGACACTGGCGCGCTTGTTCATCTCTGCCTGTCGCCGAAGCGCTTCTGCCGACCACCGGCTCTTGATGAAAGCCAACACGGCCCAAATCTCCCCGTCGCTCAATACGCCATCGAACGCCGGCATATCTGTCGCTATCGGGCGTCCAATCAATTTCGCCGCGCCGTGTTTTGTCAGAACGAACAGGGTCTGGTCATCGTGGTGCCAAGTGTGGCCACTGTCGTCATGGGGTGGCGCCGGCAGCCGGCCATCCGCTTTATGCTGACGCCAGTTCGGCTGCCCCTCCAGATTTGCGCCGTGACACGATGCACAGGCGTCTGCATAGACACTCTGGCCAAGCGCCACCTGTGAGTGGTCGGTTGGGTCTGCCGATGTCTCTGTCTCGGGTGAACCGCTGTCGAAGATCTCAGACAGATAGGTACCGCTACCGATCAACAAGCCGATGGCTACCACAACCACAACGACCCTGATCAAGGAACTTCGGTCCAACCTGCAGTTCCTCCTTGAACCCGATTCTCGAAGTGCACGACAAGGTTTCCGGCAACCGGAACGTCAAACCGCGCTAGCCTCTATCGGTGCTGACGGAGAGTCTAGCTCCATGTCCGGGCGTTCCAAGGGGTCATGTCGGGACTCGGACCACCGATGTCCGGATTGCGCCCATTTCCAGGCAATGCGTCGGCGGACGCTGATGGTCTCGAGGTGGCCCCTCTGGAAGTTCCTTGGTTCGTCTGCGTAGGATGGATTTCGAGGGATGGAGGAGTTACCTGCTTGACTTAGCCGCTCAAGATGCCAAGTCTGACGAAGTCATGCAGAGACTCCTGATCGTCGCGCTCGCCTTGTCGCTCATCGTCGCACTCCCGTGGAGCGCGATGGCGTATGGCGATGATCAAGTCACGGCATCCGTTCAGGTTGACGGCGGGCACAGCGCGTCAACCGCCGATGGCGATGGGACCTGCCCAGGCCATACCACCGACGTCTGTTGCGCCAGCGCTGCCGGCCATTGCTCTGCGACCGACTGCACCCCGAACCGACTGGTTTTGGCGCGTGCCGACGCCGCCAGCGGACTCGTTCGAAAGCCCTCAAGACATCATGTGGGTCACGGCCGGCCGCCCGGCGTCGAAACCCCGCCGCCACGCGCCTGAACAAATCCTGTTCCGTAACGGACGAAACGCTCACGCGTCTCGGTATTGAGCGCGAGCGGCGCCGGCATCAACTCACTTTCGAAAGGGCCCCGACATGTCCAGGCGAACCACCATGACGTTTGTCGCAATGACCGTTGCGACCGGGCTGCTGTCCGCTTCGGCCATTGCCGCCGGGAAGCACGGTCATGGTCACGGAAAAGGCCAGGCCCATGCCGCCGACATCGGCAAGCCCGGCACCTCCGAACGTGCCACCCGAACCATCGAAATCACGATGTACGACAATTACTTCGAGCCCGAAGCCATGACGTTGAAGGAGGGCGAAACAGTCCGATTCATCGTCGTCAACAAGGGCGAATTCGTGCATGAGTTCAACATTGCGACGCGCGCGATGCACATCGCCCACGGGCCCGAAATGGAGAAGATGGTCGAACACGGGGTGTTGGAGCCCGACCGCATCAACTGGGATGCCGCGAAGAAGATGCAGCGGACCATGAGCCACGGCATGCACGACGAGCCCAACAGCCTTTTGTTGGAGCCCGGCAAGTCGGGGGAGTTGGTCTGGACTTTCTCGGCGCATGCAGAGCTGCAATTCGCCTGCAACGTGCCCGGCCACTACGGCGCGGGCATGCACGGCGAAATCAAACTCACCCATTGAGCTTGACGGCCCCGTCAAAGGGAGATGGCGGACGGTGCGCAATTCATCGTTTAGAGCCCCGGCACTGTTCGGCACCTTTCTCCCAATCGACGGCACCGGAGACGAAAGCACCGTTCAACTTGTCCCGGCCCTAAGGCGCGTGGACTGAGATCGGGGAGAAGAGAAATGAAACGCAGATCATGGTTGACCGTCGTCTTTCTGGCGGGCGCCCTTTCGGCCCTCGCGGGCGCCGGCATGACAGCAGCGGGCGCCAAGCTCGAGGGGGTGGTCGAGCCGCAAATGACACCCGAGCTGAACCTGGGCAAAATGAATTACCGGAGGTACTGCGCCGAATGCCACGGCGTGAACGGGGTCGGCACCGACAAGGGGCCGACGTTCTTGCATCGGGTCTATCATCCGGGACATCACGCCGACTTCTCCTTCATTCGCGCGGTCCGACAGGGTGCCCGGGCGCACCATTGGCGCTTCGGCGACATGAAACCAGTCGAGGGCGTCACGGACCGCCAGCTGGAGAAGATCGTCAAGTACGTTCGCGCCCTGCAGAAAG
>JASLMY010000143.1 GCA_030746295.1 Alphaproteobacteria bacterium
AGGGCGACCGTTCCCGGCACCGCCGCATCGTCGATCAGGACCACCGTGCGGAGCTCGGGCAGGCGGACGATATCCACGGTCTCGCCGCGGCCGATTGGGCCACCGGCGATCTCTCCTAGGCGGGCCAGATAGTCGTTGGTGAGAAAGCGCGTCTGCGCGATCAGGACCTTGGCGGCCGACTTCTCCAGCACATAGGCGGCCTCGTCGGCGCGAAGCCTGGCGTTGACGGGGACGACGAGGACCCCCAGCAGGGCGCAGGCGAACTGGGCGAAGACCCATTCGGGCGAGTTGACCAACCACACCGCCACCCGGTCGCCCGGCCCACAGCCGAGCCCTTGCAAGGCGGCAGCCAGCCGTTCGACTTGCCGCGCTACCTCGGCATAGCTGTAGCGCCGTCCGTCGGCGCCGACGACGGCCTCCTTCTCCGGCAGGCGGCGCGTCGTCCGGAGGTAGGCGTCGGCGACGGTGCGGGGGATCTCGGGCAAGCGACCGCCTCTCGGTGGCCTATTCCCGGGTGACGATCATGGAGGCGTTCTGGCCGCCGAAGCCGAAGGCGTTGACCTGCACAGTATCGACCTTGGTCTCGTGCGGCTCGTTGATGACGGCGTGGAACTCGACCTCGGGATCGACCTCCTTGGTGCCGGCGTTGGGGATGACGGCATTGGCCTTCATGCTGGCGAGACCGCCGTAAAGGCTCATGATCCCGGCCGCACCGGCGGTGTGGCCCAGGTGCCCCTTCACCGAGGCCACCGGCAGCGGCGTCTCGCGGCCGGCGAAGAGGCGGTTGATGGCGCGAGTCTCGGCCGTGTCGCCGACCGTGGTGCCGGTACCGTGCGCCATCAGGGCGTCGATCTCGTCCGCGCCGCCGGGCAGGGCGGCGTCAGCCAGCGCCTCTTCCATCGCCACCTGCTCCCACTTGCCGTCGGGCTCGGGCGAGGAGGGGTGGTAGCCGTCCGCCATCGAGGCATAGCCGCGAATACGGGCGTGGATGGTGGCACCCCGCGCGCGGGCGCGGTCGGCCCGCTCCAGCACCAGCATGCCCGCACCCTCGGCCGGCATCACGCCGGTGCGATTAACGTCGAAGGGCAGGCAGGCCTTATAGGGGTCGGGCTGCTGGGCGAACATGCCGTACTTGCCCATGGTCAGAATCTGTAGCTTGGTCCGGGTGCGGTCGCTGGCCCCGGTGATCGCCACGTCCACCATCCCGGCCTCGATCATCCTGGCGGCGGTGCCGATGGCGTCGTGCGCCGAGGCGCAAGCGGTGCTGAGGGTCAGCGAGGGCCCGTGCAGGCCGTAATGCATCACGATCTGGCTCGCGGCCATGTTGGGCCAGGCCTGGATCTGCAGCTTGCGGTCGGCACCGTCGGGTCCGATGGTGTCGAGGCCGTGCTGGGACTCGGCGAAGGACTCGGCGCCGGCCAATGCAGTACCTACGATCACGGCGGTCCGCCTGGGGTCGAGCTCGGTCAGGCCGGAGCTCTCGACCGCCTGCATCGCCGCCGCCATGGCGTACCAGGTGAAAGGGTCGCTGCCCTCGATCACCCGGTCGCTCATCCAGTCCTTCGGCTCGAAGTCCTTGACCAATGAGACCCAGGCGTATTCCAGGCCCTCGTCGCCGGCCCAGGGCGCCGCGGTGACGGCGACGTGGGCCTCGGCCAGCTTGCGGTCGAACTCGTCGAAGTCGGTGCCGAGCGACGAGACCACGCCGACCCCCGTGATCGCGACGTTTTCTATGGGCATCGCACGTGCCTCCGTCTCGCCGGGCGCCGGAACCGCTCGGCGTTTTGCAGATAACCTATGGTTTCTTGGGGGATTATGCCCAAGTCGGGCAGCCGTTGTAAAAGCCTTCGGCGGGGGCCCTTAACCGGAAGGGGCGAAGCCGGTCAGGCGCGCGGCGGCGTTGACGATGTCGCGCATCTGCGAGCCGGGCGGGTAGACCTCGACGCCGAGCTCCTCGAGCCGCTTCTTGGCCCAGGGCGGCACGACGCCGCCGACGAAGATCGGCAGCTCGGGCAGGGCGGCTCGGACCTCGCCGATGACCCGCTCGGCGACCTCGACATGGCCGCCGATATGAAGGCCCAGCAGGTCGGCTTCCGACTCCGTCGCTGCCCGGATGACCTCGTCGGCCGTCAGCATGCCGGCCAGCTCGACCTCGTAACCGGCCTCGCCCAGGGCATGGGCGACAAGTTGCGGCCCGCGCCAGTGCCCGTCGAGGGCCGTCTTGGCGATGACGATGCGGGCGGTGTTGCGGCTTCGCTGCGGCTCTCGCATGAGGCTGGGCTCCGGCACGCCTCACATGGCGATGGGCGACTTCCAGTCGCCGAAGACGTCGCGGAAGACGCCGCCGATCTCGCCCAGCGTGACCTCGGCGTCGAGTGCCTCCATCATGCACGGCATGATGTTTTCGTCGCCGCGGCAGCCGGCTTCCAATGCTTTCAAGGCGGCGCCGGCACGGGCCTGGTCGCGGCTTTGGCGCACTTCTTCGAGGCGCCCCAGGGCGATCTCGAAGGCGTCGTCGACGCCCATGAAGCCGTCGATCTGGTGCGGCGAGTCGTCTTCCGCGAAGGCGTTGACACCGACGACGATCTCCTCGCCCCGGTCCTGCGCCTCGAACTCGGCGATCTGGTTTTCCGCCGCCCGCGCCGCCAGCCAGCCGCTGTCGAGCGTCGCCAGATAGCCGCCCTGGTCCAGGATCTCGTCGCAGAAAGCGCGGCCGCGCTCGATGAGCTCAGCCGTCAGGCTCTCCACGTAGTAGGATCCGCCGAGTGGGTCGGCGACGGCGGTCAGGTTGGTCTCGTTCTGCAAGACCTGCTGAATGCGGACCGACATCTGGTGCGCGTGCTCGGACGGGATCGACAAGGCTTCGTCATATCCCGAGACGCCGAGCGACTGGATCCCGCCCAAGGCTCCGGCGAGGCCCATCAGCGTGCCCCGGACGATGTTGTTGAGCGGCTGCTGATAGGTCATGCGCGAGCCGGCGGTGACGCAGTGGATGCGCATCCGGCAGGCTTTCTCGTCAGTGACGCCATAGCGCTCGGCGAGCAACATCGCCCACATCTTGCGGGCCGCGCGCATCTTCGAGGCCTCTTCGAAAATATCCATGGAGAGGCGGAAGCTGACGCCGCCGATGCCACGCGCGACCTCGGCCACGTCGACCCGGCCACGGCGCACGATCTCGTCCAGATACTCGATCGCGTTGGCGAAGAGGGCACCCAGCTCCTGATACGCGTTCAGGCCGGAATCGGCGGCGTTGTAGCCGGCGATCGAGACCGGCACCCAGCGCGGCAGGTGGTCGTTGCAGAATTCGACGATATCGATGTTGAAGCGCAAGCCCGGCGCGGTCGGGATCTGCTGCTTGGGCACGCAGCCGATGTAGGTGAGGTTGAAGTCGCTCTGCCCGGTGCCGGGCAGCCGCGAGAGGTCGAGGCCGCGGCGCTTGGCCACCGTCCAATAGCCGGCCAGCGCGAAGGGCGCGTGCTGCACCACGCCGCCACCGGCGTGGCCGTAAGTGGCCTCGATCGGGATGCCGTCGAGGCAGATGGCGATGTCGCGCACGCTCTGCATCACAGCACCAGTCAGCCCGACGTCCTCCGCCCGGGCCACGACATCGGGGTGATCGACGTCGTAGAGGTGGTCGGCGGTGTTGCGGTCGTGCTCCATGATGAAGCCGGTCTCGCCGTGCGCCAGCAGCATCTTGATGCGCTCGTTCTCGTCCTCCGGCTTGCCGAAGCCGCTCAGCTGAAAGATCCGCCAGGGCTTGGTTCGGTAGCCGGTCGGATAGGCGCCGCGCAGGAAACGGCCCTCGCCGGGTGCCGTGTCGATGTCCGGGTCGTGCGCAGCCGGCACGTCGGCGGCGCGATAGTGGGGCTTCAGCGGTATGCCCGAGGCCGAGGTCCAGGCTTTGCGCGTCTCGTCAGACATCGATCCGACCTCCCGCGATCCATCGTGCCGCCGTCCGCATCGCACCGGCTGCCAATGCATGATGACCGTTTCGTGGATGCCCGGCAAATCGCAATTTCGCGGCCAGCGGCCGGGGGCGATCGCGTTGATCGGGCCTCAGATTGCCATCATGCGCCCCGATGGCTACGATCCAAGCAGTAAGCTTCAGCCATACGGGGATTGTCAGGTTGAACGAATCGTCTTCGACCTCGGCAGCCTTGGCGCACGCTGTGGCGGTCCTGCAGCCAGACGACATTCCGGCTCGGGTCATGGCGGCGGCCAGCAGTCTTCTCAAGGATTGGATCGGGGTGGCGTTGGCTGGCTCGCAGACCCCTCAAGTGGAGAAACTCGTCGCATTGTCGCGCGACCTCAACCCCGGCGGGCCCTGCCATATCCTGGGATGGGACGTGAGGACCGGACCGCAAGAGGCGGCTTTGGTCAACGGCACCGCCGGCCAGGCGCTCGATTTCGACAATACTTCCGAAGCCAGCAATGCCTTCATTTCGAGCCCGGTTCTGCCGGCACTGTTCGCGCTGGCCAAGTTCCAGAAGGTGTCCGCCGCGACCTTCCTGACGGCATTTGTGGCCGGCGTGGAGGTGGAAACGAAGCTCGGCATCGCCCTCACGCCGGAGCACTATGACCGCGGCTGGCATACCACCTTCACGACGGGATCGATCGGCTCGGCCGCGGCAAGCGCCCGACTCTTGGGGCTGGACCCCGAAGCCACGAACTTCGCCATGTCCATCGCCTCGACCCAGACGTCGGGACTGCGCGTCCAATTCGGGACGGAAGTGAAGGCTATGCATGCGGGCCTCGCGGCGCGCGCCGGGCTTCTGGGGGCGATGGCGGCCCGGCGTGGTGTCGTCGCGAGCCACACCGCGCTCGAGGGTGAGAACGGATACCTCCAGATGTTCGCCGGCGAGGCCGCCACCGAGGCAACGCTCGCGTTCGGGGCGCCTTGGAGCCTCGTGGACCCCGGCCCGGAGTTCCGGATCTACCCCTGCTGCCAATGCATTCACCGCCCGATCGACGCGCTGCTGGGCATCATCGGGGAACACGGCATTCGAGCCGAGGACGTGGCGTCCATACGCTGCGGCGTGTCGTTCTGGACGCCGGGCGTCGTGCGCTATGACCGGCCGCAGAACGGGCCGCAGGCGAAGTTCAGCATTCCCTATGTCCTGGCAAGAGTCCTTGCCAGCGGCGAAGGGCCTTTGCTGTCGGACTTCACCGACGACCGCGTAACCGACCCGTCGATCCTGCCGCTGGTCGAACGCATCTCCATTTACGTGCATCCGGAAATCGCGAGCCGTACCAGCGATTTCAGGGAGTTCGCCGAGCTGAATGTCCAGCTGAAGGGCGGGCGGGAGCTGACCAAGCGCGTCTATTCGCCGCGCGGCACGAAGGAGAGCCCAATCGGCGATGCCGATGTCGACCGAAAATTCCTGAGTGTAATGGGCGGCCTACTCGAACAATCCGAAGTGCAAGGCCTCGCGAGGGCGTTGGACGATTTCAGCGATCTGGCAGACGTGAGCGCTTTCCTGGACGTCCTCCCGGTTCTCGCGCGCAACGGGGAATAATTCGTGCTTCGACTTGGCTGCGATATCGGAGGCACCTTCACGGACTTCGTCTTGATCGACGATCAGTCGGCGAAGACATGGCAGCATAAGGTGCTCACCACTCGCGACGATCCCACTGTCGCGGTCATCGCCGGTCTGCAAGATCTGCTTCCGCTGGCAGAAGGTGCGGAGCTTACGGAAGTGATCCATGGCACGACATTGGTGATCAACGCGCTGATAGAGCGAAAGGGCGCTCCCACGGCGCTCGTTACGACCGCGGGCTTCCGAGACGTCCTCGAGATCGCGCGCGAGTATCGCTACGAGGCCTACAGCGCGTCGCCGGTCGCTCCGCCCGCCCTGATCCCGCGCGAACGCAGGTTCGAGGTAGAGGAGCGGATGCTCGCCACCGGTGCGGCATTGCAGGAGGTTTCGGTCGAAAGCATCGATGCTTTGCTGCCGGGTTTGAGAGCGCAGGGCATTGAATCCGTTGCCATCGCGCTTCTGCATTCGTACCAGAATCGCGCGCACGAAGACCGGGTCGCCGAAATTCTACAAGAGAAGGCGCCGGAGCTCGTCTTGAGCCTTTCCACCGACGTCTTGCCCACTGCGGGTGAGTACGAGCGCACCAGCACGACGGCGATCAATGCCTACGTCAAGCCGCTCTCGTCGCGCTATCTGAAGCGACTGGAAGAAAGGCTGCAGGGCTTAGAGGCTGAGTGCCGCCTGTTCGTCATGTTCTCCGAAGGCGGATTGGCAACGGCCGAGACGGCGGCGCGCTTTCCGGCCCGCATGGTTGAGTCGGGCCCGGTCGCAGGCGCCATTGCCGCCGCCGACAGCGCGAAGAACAGGCGCATCCCGAACCTGCTCTATTTCGACATGGGCGGAACGACCGCCAAGGGCTGTCTCGTGAGCAACGGCCAGGTGGTCACCACGCGCGAGTACGAGGTTGCGCGGGAGGACCGCTTCAAGGAAGGAAGCGGCCTGCCCCTGCATCTGCCGGTCGTGGACATGATCGAGATCGGTGCAGGCGGGGGCAGCCTGGCGCGCAAGAGCAGCCTCGGCCTCCTCCAGGTCGGACCGCAAAGCATGGGTTCTTCGCCGGGTCCGGCTTGCTACGACAACGGCGGCACCATGCCGACGGTTACGGATGCCGACCTCTTGCTGGGTTACATGGCTGCGGACCGATTCCTCGGCGGGCAGCTGCGGCTTCGCACAGATGCGGCCACGGCGGCCTTCGAACGGCTGGCCGAGGAGCTCGGGATGGATACCGTCGCGGCGGCCTGGGGCGTCCACGACGTGGTCAACGAGAACATGGCGACCGCGTTCGACCGGTATGCGGTGGAGCACGGCGAAGACCTGAGCCAATACACGATGATGGCGGCGGGCGGCGCCGGGCCGGTCCATGCCTACTGGACGGCCAAGAAACTCGGTATCTCGCGAGTGCTCATTCCGCCGCAACCTTCGGTGTTCTCGGCGATGGGAATGGTGAACGCGCCTTTTGCGTTCGAGCTGACTGAAACCCGGGTCGTGCAGGTAGACGAGGCATTGCCCGAGGTCGCGGCGACGGTTCTCGCCTCGCTCAGAAGGCGGGTGCTGGAACAGCTTCCAAAGTGGCTGACGACCAGCGCCAAGATCCGCTGCGCCATAGCGGTTCGCTTCGTGGGCCAGAAGTTCACCATCGACATCCTCGACCTGGCAGACGATCCGAGCCAGTTCACCGCGAGCGCCATACGAAAGCGGTTCGAATCGCAGTACGACCTCGTCTACGGGCGCAGCATTTCAAGCGGACCGCTGGAGATCGTGGACTGGACGTTGCGCGCGGAGCAATCCCGCGAAGCCGTCGCCGGCGCGCGGGAAGACATCAAGAGTGAGCGCCACGCCGCCGCTGGCACGAGGCGGGCCTACTTCGGGCCCGAGCACGGCTTCCGCGATTGCCGGGTGACGACACGGCACGCAATGGAGTTCGCAGAGGTTATTTCAGGCCCGGTCTTGGTCGAGGAACCCCATTCGACCCTGGTTGTCGGCCCGGAAGGAAGCGTCAGCGTCGCGCAGGACGGCACATTGGAAGTAAACATTGCCGAAGGCGGGAGCTCAAAGTGAGTTTGGCCAACGTCGACGTAGCGATCAATCTGTCGCGGCTCACCAACATCGCCAATCGTGGCGGCGGCGCCATCATACGAACGGCGTTTTCCAGCGTCATCACGGAAGCGCGCGATTTCGGCTGCGGCGTCTTCGACGAAAAGGGCGAGCTCGTGGCGTGCTCGAGCCTCGGCACACCGGGTCTGCTCGGGTGCCTGGATCATACGCTCGACAACATGCTGCGGGCCTGGCCCATGGACGAGCTGCGCGAAGGCGATCTCCTGATCACCAATGATCCTTGGCAGGCTTCCGGCCATCTGAACGATATCAGCATCGCGACGCCGGTATTCCTGTCGAAGAAGCTCGTGGGATTCGCCCTTTCAATCTGTCACCAGCCGGACATCGGCGGCCGAGGCAGCACGATCGAGGCGAATTCAGTTTTCGAAGAGGGCATTCGCATACCGCCTTGCCGCCTCAGGGAAGGCGGGGAGGACTTCGCGCTGTTCATGCGCATGGTGACCGCGAATCTCAGAGTTCCGGACGACTTTGTCGGCGATATGCGCGGCCAGCTGGGTGCCAACCACCTCATGGCGGAGGACGTGCGCTCGCTCGTCTCGGATCTCGGCGCGGCTGCCCTGTCCGAGATATCCGAGCCGATTCTGCAGCGCTCGGAAGAGTCGTTGCGCCAGCTCCTGCGCTCGCTTCCGCAGGGTCGCTACTCGGCCGAAACCGTGTGCGATGGAATGCTTCCCGGCATGGATGCCGTGCGCGTCGTCGCGGATGTGACGATCGAGAACGGGGAGATCGACGTCGACTTATCCCGCTCGTCCGACCAGGTCGCCTGCGGGATAAACGCGATCCTCTTGGGCTTGACGCGGTCATACGTCGTCTATCCGATCCGCTGCCTGGATCCGGAGATCCCGAACAATGCGGGCAGTCTGCGGCCGATAAAGGTGAGTTGCCGTGCGGGCGCGATTTTCAATCCCGCCTTTCCGGCACCGGTCGTCGGCCGCCATATGGTGGCGCATATCGTGCCCGAGACCGTGTTCGCCGCTCTCGCGCCGGTGGCGCCGGCGCATGCGTTGGCGAACTGCGGTGCCGCACCGGCATGGATGGCGACGCTCACGGGCGAGAGGTTGAACGGCCAGCCGTTCAGCACGAACTTCTTCGTCAGCGGCGGCGTCGGCGCGAGTTCGGCATCGGATGGCCGCTCCTGCATGGCTTTCCCATCGAACGTCGGCAATACGCCCGTGGAGGTACTTGAAGCGGAGGCGCCGGTCCTGTTCATGCGCCGGGAGATCACCGAGGATTCGGGCGGCCCGGGTCGCTTCCGCGGTGGCTTCGGTCAAACCAATGAGATGCGGCTGCTCACCAGCGAATTGGGCGACCGCGGCTCTCGCAACATGCTCGGATCGATCTTTGGATCACGTGTGCAATACGCGCCCGCGGGTATCCAGGGCGGCCACGCGGCGCCCGCCGGTAGGTTCGAGAGGAATGGGAAGACGGCGATCCTGGGCGCACAAATGCAGCTGGGTCCGGAGGACAGCCTGTTGGTCTGCGCCAGCGGCGGCGGCGGGCAAGGTGATCCGCGTGAGCGGCATCGAGATCTGGTTCGCAAGGATCTTGCGTCGGGTCTGATTTCGGCCAAGGCGGCCAGCGAGGTGTATGGGATCGAATGAGGACGGACCGGTTGAGCCGTACGGGTTGTATTACCTGCGTACGGGGCACCTCGCCTTTCCGGCCGTTCCTGTCGGCGCCCCGTCGGCTCCTCTATTTTAGCCGGTGACGTTGTCCGAGGTCAGCTGGATCTACGGCCTCACGGTAGTGCATCCTTCAAAGGCGGCGTCGTCGAGCACAAATCCGTCGGCGGCGGCTTCGATATCACCGAACAAAGCACCTCGGCGGCCGACTCGGACTATATCGCCAGCGGGATCTTCGCCGCCGAGATGAAGTAGGCATCACCAGGGGACCGGGCCATCATGTCGAACGCGAGCAGCGACAGGGACGGCGGCACATTTCGGATCGTGCTGCTCGGCACCGGCTCGCCGCGGCCGAGCTTGGCGCGCCATCATCCGGCTGCGCTGGTGCAATGGGGGCGCTTGGGCTCGATGCTGGTCGACGCCGGCGACGGTGTCGTCGGCCAGCTGTTAGCGGCCGGCGCGTCGCTCGGCGAGATCGAGCATGTCGCCCTCACGCACATGCATTGGGACCACATCCTGGGCTACCCGGCCTTCGTATGGGGCAGTTGGAACCTCGGCCGGCAGGCGCTGAGCGTCATCGGCCCGGCGGGTACGGCGGAGATGCACGAGCGCCTGGTCGAGAGCTACTACCGCGAACAGGCGGAGTGGGCGATCGACCTCGGCTTCCCGCGGGCCGGTTTCGACGACATCGAAGTCCGCGACGTGGCGGTCGGCTGGTCGGAGACGGTCGACGGTTGCCGGGTCGCGGCCGGCCCGGTGCATCACCCGCCGATGGAAGCGCTCGCCTACCGCTTCTCGTTCGGCGGCCGCTCGCTGGTGGTCACCGGCGATACGGCGATGTGCGACGAGATCGTCGCCTTCTCGGCCGGCGCCGACGTGCTGGTCGCCGATGCCTGCGCCTGCATGCCGGCAGGCGAGATCGTGCCGGCCCGCCGCCGGGTGCTGGAACGCCTGCACGAATTCCACGCCAGCCCGCAGCAGTGCGTCGAGATCGCGAGGATGGCGGAGGTGCCGAAGGTGGTGCTGACGCACCATCTGCCGGAGGTGGAGCCGGTATTCGATGCCTCGAACTACGCCGGCGAGGTCATCGTCGGCAACGACCTCGACGTCATCGAAATCTGAAGCCGCCGTCGGGTTACGCGGCGGCGTTGGCGCCGATGGCGGCGTTGACCTTTGGCATCACCTCCTCGGCGAGGAGCTGCATCGAGCGCTTCATGCGAGGCTTGTCGGTCCAGTCCTGACCGGTTAGCGCCAGCGTGCCGAAATGACCGATCTCCTCGCGGAGCGCCAGAATCTTCTCGGCCACCGTGTCCGGGCTGCCGTAGATTGTGTAGTTGTCGCGCAGGTCCTGGTGCGCCAATGCCGCCGGATCGTCGTCGCGGCCGACCACGAACGGCGCCTTCATGTCGGCCCGCTCGAAGATCTTGTAGAGATACTGGAAGTACCAGTCGGTGCTGTCGCCGGCGGCATGCACGAAGGCCTCGGCGGCGGCATCGGTCTCGTCGACGTGGATGTTGCGGGCCACGCGCCAGATCTCCGGGTCGGTGGCATGGCCGGCCTTCGCGGCGGCCTCGGCATAGGTCTCCCAGTGCGACTTGACCGACCAGGTGCCGATGAAGTTGGCCGAGATCGGAATGTAGCCGCGCTCGCCGGCAAAGCGGATCGAGCCGGAATAGGGGCTCATCGCCGAGATCGCGATCGGCGGATGCGGCTGTTGGTAGGGCTTGCACATGTGGCCCAAGCCGATGTCGTCGTAGACCCAGTCCTTGACCGTAATGTTCCAATGCTCGCCCTTGATGTCATAGGGCGGGTCGTTGGCCCAGATCTCCAGCATGATGTCGATGGCCTCGATCATCATGGCGTTGCGATCAACCTCCATGGTGCCGAACATCTCGAAGTCGGGCGGCAGGCCGCCCGGGCCGACGCCCATGATGTAGCGGCCCTTGGCCAGGTGGTCGAACATGGCGATCTGGCCCGCGGTCAAGGCGGGGTGATACTGCGGCAGGCAGATGACGCCGGTGGCGCAGACGATCTGCTCGGTCTGCGGCAAGAGGTGCGAGAGGAACAAGAGCGGCGAGGTGATCTGCTCGGCCGCCGAGGCATAGTGCTCGCCGACCCAGACTTCCGAGAACCCCAGCCGATCGGCGTGGACGACCGCCTCGACGTCCTCCATCAGTGTCGTGTGATAGTCCCGCGTGCAGTCATGCACCGGCATCATGAACAGGCCCAGCTTCATCGCCATCCCCTTTGCGCTTCGCGCTTCGCAATCCACCCTGGCGGCGAACCGTCAGGCCGACGCTCGCCCAGGTCCTATATGACACCCGGGACCGGCAGCTTCGCAAGCCGTGCCGAGCGCGGACTCTAATTTCGGGATTGCCTCGCCGACGACTGGCCTGGGATGATGGCGCCGACGGTATCGAGATCGATCAAAGAGAGGGGAGGCGGCGATGACGAAGACGCACATGATCCGAATGGAGCCGATGACGGAAGAGAGCTTCGCCCCCTTCGGCGCACTTTGGGACGCGGCAGAGCGGCCGGCCGACCGGCGGGTCATCAAGGAGACCGGCTACACCTATGCCGGCAGGACCACGGCCAGCATCATCTGGCAGCCCCGAGACGGGCTGAGCTTCACCGTGCTGGAGCGCCACTTCGGCGTGACGCAAAGCTTCGTGCAGTTGTCCGGCGCACCCGCCGTGGTCTGCGTCGCCGCGCCGACTCGGACGGAGGCGCCGGCCGACGTGCCCGACCCCGCCGACGTCCGGGCCTTCCTCATCGATCCCGCGAAGGGGTACTCCTTCGCGCGGGGCACCTGGCATTCGCTGAACCGGCATCCCTTGGCCCCGCCCGGTGCTACCTTCCTGATCTTGAACTCGGACCCCAATCCGACCCAGATGGTGGACTACGAGACCGGCGAGCTGACCGTGTACGCCGACTTGGGCGCGGATGCGGTAACCGAGAGCTCGGCGCTCGGGGAGGCACCCGGGGTTACGTTCGAGATCACGATGTAGCGCGTTCCTTCGAAACCTGCGCCGCCTAGCCATGGATCTGCTACACTCGGGCAAGCAAGCTCGACCGACGGGGAATCGTCGCGCGACGGCCCTTCGGTCGGATAGAGACACCAATCGGAGGTGGATCATGTCGAAGTGGTTGCTGTCCGCGTTCACCGCCTGCCTAACCTTGATCGCCAGCGGCGCCCAAGCCGGCACGCCTCAGGTGCTGGCCCTGGTCGAGACCCTCGATCCCGTGCGCCTGACCTGCATGGGAGAGACCTGCCGGGCGGAGCTCAGTACCTTCTGCCTGCAACAGGAACGCCGCGCCCCGCTGCACGGCACGCCTTACCGATTGACGGGCAAGGGCGGGCTCGACCTGCTGGTGACGACGGCCGACGGCGAGGCCCGCCGCCTGGCGGCTGGCAAGTACGTGCGGTTGACGAGCGTACGCGGCTTCACGGCGGTGACGGCGACGATCCCGCGCCGGCTGCTCCAGAGCCTGGGCGGAGAGT
>JASLMY010000144.1 GCA_030746295.1 Alphaproteobacteria bacterium
TCGCGAACCCATCAACAATGAGTTATGCAGCAACAGGACTCTCCTTATGAATGAGGGAGCCTTGGGGCTCAGGTCACGTCGTACCCAACCCAGATCGATTTGTAATTTCCAAGATCGTCATATATCAACTCTTCGTACTTCATGCTGTTTAATGGCATGGAAATAGATTTTCCATTTGGCTCAATGTATATCATTTCATCTAGATACCCGGTTCGCACCAAATTGTTATCTTCCGCTCGGTGGATTGTTGAAAACCCCCTTAGCAGGAACTTCGAGTATCCTTTTGAAACTATAGAGCACTTGGAGAAATCAGTTGAGAGTTCCCATGGCACTCGACCAACGGGTCGGTATCGCACGCTGATCGATGAAGGTAGGGACTCTGTGCTTGAAACGCTTCGATCCAACAACAATTGGTGCTGAGCTGAAGGACGCGCCGCCACTGTATCGTAACTAATCGTACGACATGCGACAATTGAGATAACTAGCGCAACAACAGTGATGGTCCGCAATAGAGCGGGTTGTATCTTTACCTGGAGCACGGCCTTTCCTCCTGCATCTCACGGCTGTCCGCACACACTTGGGCGAGGCGTCAAGCAGCTATAGGGTCATTCGCTTTATGCATCCTGTTGCGAACAGACGCCTGCGGGCAGCAGCATGGCCACTAGGACGGCGACGATCTGTTGTCGTATGACGTTCTCACTTGACGCGAGTGTAGCACATGCCAGTCCTTGGCGCTTTCTTTGCGGTGACAGACATGGCAATCTTAATTAGACTCTAATTATTGGTGTAGTCCGCGATTAGGGTTGGGTGCCAACTGGCTGTTGCCCCCCAGTTTGTGGCTCGATCCGACCTGGCGATGGCCGGCTACCTCGGCAAGATCTTTCTCATCTCGACCTTCTTTCCTTGGCGGCTCACCTGCAACCACCGCCTGCCGAGGTAGAGTTGAATGTTCTCCGGCATGTCGGCATGGGTGTTGAGCCGCATTTCATCGTATCCACGACCTAGCGCCTCGGTCTCAGCGAGGGTTAGGAGCCGCCTCCCTATGCCCGTGCCTCGGCGGTCGGGGTGCACCGCGACATTAGCGAGCAGCATGAAGCCCTCGCTCGGGATGAGGACAAGTCCGCCGACGATCTCGCCGCCGGCTTCGGCCACCCACACGAGATGATTGGCGATCTCGGCCGCGCAGTCCTCCGACATCGGCGGCAGGTCGTCGATGCGGCCGGCATATTGGGCGTAGGCCGCATCGATGCATCTGCCGAGGCCATCGGCATCGGGTATGTCCGCTCTGCGGATCGTCCAGTCTTCCATGGTGAAGCGGCCTTGTCGGCCAGTTCAGGGCCGGACGCCGAAGCTGGGGCGGCCGGGCTTCAAGAGCGGCGCGGCCAGGTTGGCGAACTCGCAGAGCAGCGGGCGCGTGTCGCGCGGGTCGATGATCTCCTCGACCAGGAAGGGCTCGGCGGTGCGGAAGGGCGAGCGGTAGCGGTCGAGCCGTTCCTCGATCTCCTGGAGCTTGGCCGCTGGGTCGTCGGAGGCCTCGAGCTCGGCCTTGTAGGCGGCTTCCAGGCCGCCGGCGATCGGCAGCGAGCCCCAGTCGCCCGAGGGCCAGGCGTAGCGCAGGTTGAAGCGCGAGGAGTTCATGTGCGCCGCACCCGCGACGCCGTAGACCTTGCGCACCAGCACCGCGCACCACGGCATCGTCGCTTGCGCGATCGCCGCCATGGCGCGGACGCCGTGGCGGATCGTCGCCGCCTCCTCGGCCTCGCGGCCGATGAGGAATCCCGGAATGTCGGCGAGGCACACCACCGGCAAATGGAAGGTCTCGGCCAGGTCGACGAAGCGCATCGCCTTCTCCGAGGCGTTCGCGGTCCAGGCGCCGCCGTAGAAGTTCGGGTCGCTCGCCAGGACTGCCACCGGCCAGCCGTCGAGGCGGGCGAGCCCGGTGATCACCGGCCGGCCCCACTTGCGCCCGATCTCGAAGAAGCTCTCTTGGTCGACCAGGCTCCGGACGATCTTGCGCATGGGATAGACCTTGCGCGGGTTGCGCGGGATCGCCTCGATCAACCAGTCGTCGCGGCGCTCGGGATCGTCGGTGATGGGCCCTCGCGCCGCCACCTCGTGCACCGAGGGCGGCAGGTAGGAGAGGAAGCGGCGGGTCGCCTCGAAGGCGGCGTCCTCGCTCTCGACCTCGTCGTCGACGGCGCCGTTGCGGGTGTGGATGTCGGAGCCGCCGAGCTCGTTCTTGGTGAGCGACGGGCCAACCCGGGCCACCACCGGCGGGCCGGCGACGAACATCTGCGAGGTCTCCTTCACCATCACCGAATAGTGGCTGGCGGCGACCCGAGCCGCACCGAGGCCCGCCACCGAGCCAAGTGCCAGCGCCACCACCGGCACCGTCGACATGTTGTCGTTGACGAAGTTCCAGCCCCGAAGTGCGGGTATGTAAGTGCAGCCGGCCATCTCGATGGTCTTGACCGAGCCGCCGCCGCCGGTGCCGTCGACCAGGCGGATCAGCGGCCGCCGCAGCTCGTTCGCCATCTGCTCGGCCTGCACCATTTTCTCGCGGATGCCGGCGTCGTTGGCGCCGCCGCGAACCGTGAAGTCGTCGCCCGCGATCACCACTGGGCAGCCGTCGATGCGGCCGCGGCCGGTGACCAGGTTGGCCGGCAGGAAATCGATCAGCTCGCCGGCCTCGTCGTACTCGGCCCGGCCGGCCAGCGCGCCGGTCTCATGGAAGGAGCCGGCGTCGAGCAGGCGGTCGATCCGCTCGCGGACGGTCAGCTTGCCCTGGTTGTGGTGGCGATCCACCTTCTCGGGCCCGCCCATGCGCTTGGCCAGCGCCTCGCGCCGGCGCAACTCCTCGATCTCCGGCTCCCAACTCATGGCCTCGATTTCCCTCAGCTTCGACGATGCCTGCGCGCCGATTATGGCCGGCGTGCACCGATTGCGCGAGCCTTGACGCTGCCACCCGCACCTCCTAGCGTCCGCTCATGGCAATCAGGCGCGAGGGCATCTGCCGCCACGTTCCTTGCGGCGACCGTCGCTGAGGGCGAATTGAACCCTTGGCAGGCTCGGAATCGGAACGAGGGAACCTGCAGTTCTCGGCCAGTTATTCGAAGGTCGAGGATCGGATCACCCTGCGCGGCGCCTTCCCTGACGGCAACGAGGTCAGGCTGTGGCTGACGCGGCGGTTGACCCGCGGCTTTCTGGGCGCGATCGATCAGCTGGCCCAGCGACTGGTCCCGGCCGGCAGCAACGACCCGGCCGGGCAGCAGATGATGGTCGACTTTGCCCGCGAGGCCGCGGTCCAGAGCGCCGACTTCGAGCAACCTTATGCGGAAGGCACGCCGTTGCCGCCGATGGCGGAAGGACCGCGTTTGGTGAAGACGCTATCCCTGACCCCGGGCGAAGGCGCGTACGTCGCCGTCACCTTCGGGCTGGTGCCGAAGGGGCGGGTCGACTGCGTGCTGCCGGCGGCCGTGGTCTGGAACCTGGCGCACCTGATCGCCCGCCAAGCCGATCGTGCCGGCTGGGACCTGCCGCCGCCGACGGCCGCCGAGCCGCCGGCCCGGGTCAACTGACGGCGGGCCCGAACCGGCGATCCCACCCGCTAGTGGTAGAGGACCTGGCCCAGGATCAGCAGGTTGCCGATCCAGCCGACGGCGAAGGCCGGCGTCCTCAGCATTGGGATGCCCACGATCATGACCACGGACTGCACAACCCGCGCCCAGAAGAAGAGCTGCGCGCCGACCACCGTGTAAGTGTTGGAGACGCCGATGAGGTGCGCGACTAGCACCAGGATTGCGAAGGGCGCCAGGTTCTCGACCAAGTTCATGTGCGCCCGGTTGGCCCGTTGCGCCCATTCGGGCAGGTCGTCGGCGACGCCCGACGGATAGCCCATCGCCCGGCCCATGCCGCGCGTCTTGATCACGCCGAGTATGTAAGGAATCCACAAGATCAAGCAGATGAATGCGGTGTAGGTCAGCAGCCGCAATTCAATCGTCAAGACCGCGTTCCCGCTCATGCCCTATTCCCCCGTGGTGGCGAGCGCCCGTGGCGCCCGAATCGGCCGCAATTGTGCGCCCGCCCCGGCCGACTGGCAATCTTCGCGGCGGCCCGATCCGGTGTCGATCGGGGCCGGCGATCCGGTTTGGTTTCAGGGCTTCGATTGAACGGCGGCCCGACAGGCGCCATGATGGCCGCGATTCGGTAACCATCGTCGCCCTGCCGACGAGGGGGAAGCATGGGCGCGAATGAGGGGCTCGGGGCTGTGGCCTTCGGCCGATTGATCGTCGCGGCGACGCTCAACGGTGTTCTCTCCATCCTCACCGCTGTCGCCTTCGCGATCCTGATCTTCCAAGGCGCCCTGGCGCCCTTCGTCGATGCCGGCTTCGCCATCGCCCTCTTCAGCGCTGCCGCGCTGGGCCTGATTATCGCCTTGTTGAGCGGCTATCCCGGCATGCTGGGCGGCATCGCCGAGCCGGCGGCGATCCTGGGCCTGATGGCCGCCGCCATCGCCGACGGTATGGTCGGCCGGCCGCCGGAGGCGATCCTGGCCACGGTGGTGACGACGTTCTTCCTGGCCAGCCTGGCGACCGGCGTCTTCCTGGCGGCGCTTGGGCATTTCAAATGGGGCCATTTCACCAGGTACATCCCACATCCGGTGATGGGCGGGCTTCTCGCCGGCATCGGCTGGCTCTTGATCTCGGGCGGCGTGTCGACCCTGACGGGGATCCCCTTGAGCCTGGAGCAGGCCGTCGACGTGTTCGGCTGGGAGGCGCTCCTGCGCTGGTTGCCGGCGGCCCTGATCGCGGCTTTGCTTTGCCTGCTGCGCCGGCGCCGGCCGAGCGCCCTCAACCTGCCCCTACTTCTGCTCTTCGCCGTCGTGGCCTTCTGGGCCGTCGCGGCCGGTACCGGCATCGAGGTCCAGGTGCTGAGGGAGGAGGGCTGGCTCGCGGGTATTTCGGAAAGCGGCGCCCTCACGCTGCCGCACGGCTATCTCGCCGACATCGGCGTCGCCGACTGGTCGCTGGTGGTCGCCCAGACGCCTTATCTCGCTTGCCTGCTCGCCGTCAGCTTGCTGGGGCTTCTCGCCACCGGAACCGACCTGGAACTCGGCTTGCGCCGCGACATCGACCTCGACCGAGAGTTCAAGGCGGCCGGCATCGCCAACTTCCTGAGTGGTCTCGGCGCCGGCCTGCCCGGTTATCAGCGCATCGGCGGCACGCTCCGCACGCAGCAGATCGGCCGGCCACATCGGCTGGCCGGCATCGTCTCGGCGCTCATCTGTCTATCGGCGCTTTTCTTTGGCGGCGCGCTGCTCGCCCACCTGCCGAAACTGGTCGGTGGCGCGCTGCTCTTCTATCTCGGCGCCGACCTGGTGGTGACCTGGGTCGTCGAGGCCCGGCAGCGGCTCTCTCAGGCCGATTACACAATCGTCCTGCTGGTCTTCCTGACCGTGGCGCTGGTCGGATTCCTGGAAGGCGTCGGTGTCGGCGTCGTTGCCGGCGTGATCCTCTTCGCGATCAACTACAACCGGGTCGACATCGTCAAGAACGAGCTCTCGGGCGCGCAGATCCAATCCAACGTCGAGCGCGCCGAGGCGCTGCATCGAATCCTCCGCCAGGAGGGCGAACGGATCCACGTCATGATGCTGCAGGGTTTCCTCTATTTCGGCACCGCACAGAACTTGATGAGCCGTCTCAAGCGCCGGGCCGAGGCGAGCGGCCATCCGCCGCTCGACTACCTGGTGCTCGACGCCAGCCACGTCAACGGTCTCGATTCCTCCTTCGCGCCCAGCTTCAAGAAGCTCTCCCGTTTGGCCCAGGCCAAGGGCTTCGAGATCTGCCTCACCAACCTGCCGCCCGCACTCTTCGAGACCCTGCGCCGCGAGGGCATCGACGAGGAGCGTCGTGGGATCCGACGCGGCGACGACGCCGGGGAGGGCGACGGGCAGGGGGCCGCGCAAGAGCCCGACTCGGCGGAGACGCGGGTCCGGGTCTTCCTCGACCTCGACCACGGCCTCGAGTGGTGCGAGAACCAGATCATCGTCGAGAGCGGCGAGACGGTCACCGCCGCCGAGGAGCCGCTGGAGGAGCATCTGCTCAGGGTCTTTCCGACCCTCGGCCGGGTCTCGGAGTTCATGCATTACGTCTCCCGGATCTCCTTCGAGGCGGGCGAGACCCTGATCGGCCAGGGCGAGGAGAGCGCCGACGTCTACTTCATCGAGAGCGGCCGGGTCGCGGTCGAGCTCGAGACCAGCGACGGCCAGAAGGTCATCCTGCAGCAGATGGGCCCAGGCACCGCGGTCGGCGAGATCGCCTTTTACCTCGGCGTCCGCCGCTCGGCCTCGGTGGTGGCCCTGGTGCCGAGCCGGGCCTACCGCCTGAGCCGCCAGGCATTGGAGGAGATGGCCGCCAAGCACCCGGCGGCGGCCGCCGCCTATCACGAGTTCATGGCCAAGAGCCTGGCGCTGCGCCTGACCGAGAGCAACAGCCTGATCGAGGCTTTGACCAAGAGTTGAGACGCCGGCAGCGCCGCCGCCCCCTGCGGGCCGCGCGACGCATGCCGCAATGATTGTTAAGAGACTGTAATCACGGATATTTGGTGGTCCACAAGGCCCATTTGGCGTGCTAGCCTACGCGCACGGGGAGAACGTCATGCGCTACGCCATCGTGTTGTTCTTTTTCCTGTCGTGCCTTGCCTCGGGTTCGGCTCTCACACAAACGGTCGACTTCGGGCGCTACCATGCGCTCGTCATCGGTATCAACGACTACAAGCACCTGCCCGACCTGGAGACCGCGGTCAACGATGCCAGCGCAGTGCACGACGTGCTGCGCCGCGAATATGCCTATGAATCGACGCTGCTGTTGAACCCGAACCGGAGCCAATTGGTGACGGCGCTGGACGATCTGAGGGCGCGGCTGACCGAGCGGGACAACGTGCTGATCTTCTACGCCGGGCACGGCTATCTCGATCGGCCGACCGACGAGGGCTTCTGGCTGACCACCGAGGCCGAGGAGGACAGCCAGGTCGAATGGGTCTCGATCTCCTCGGTGACCCGGCTCTTGAAGGCCTCGTCGGCCAAGCACGCCCTGGTGGTGGCGGACAGCTGCTATTCCGGGGTGTTGTCGCGGGACGCGCCGATCCTGCTCAAGGTCGGCGCCGAGCGCGAGGCCGAGCTGAGAAGGATCGCGGGCAAGCGGGCGCGCAAGGCCCTGACCTCGGGCGGACTGGAACCGGTCAACGACGGCGGCGGCGACGGCCATTCGGTCTTCACCCGGGCGTTCCTGGAGTCGCTTCGCGAGAACCGGCAGATCGTCGACGGCTACCAGCTTTTCCGCGAGCTGCGCCAGAAGGTGGTGCTCAACGCCGAGCAGACGCCGCAGTATTCCGACATCCGCTTCGCCGGCGACGAAGGCGGCGATTTCCTCTTCGTGCCGATGCAGACCCGGCCGGCGGTCGAGTTCGCGTCGGCACCGACGACGCCCGGCGTGGCGCAGAGCGACGAGCCGAGCGCCGGGCGCATTGAGTTCGCCTTCTGGCAGTCGATCCAGAACAGCAAGTTGGCCGCCGACTACGAGGCCTATGTGGCGGCCTATCCGCAAGGCAAGTTCTCGGTCTTGGCCCGTAACCGGCTGGCGTCGCTGAGCGCCCCCATGGCCAAGGCCGAGCCGGAGAGCACGCCCAAGAAGGACGAGGCGGCGGCTGAGATCGCGGCCTGGAACACCATCCGCGAGAGCGAGGATGCGGCCGACTACCGGGGCTATCTGGAGCGCTATCCGGATGGCGCATTCGCGGCCTTGGTCCGGATCCGGATGCAGGCATTGGAGGTGGCAGCGGCGAAGGCGGCGGCTGCCAAGCCCGCGGGTCCAGTGGAACTGGCCTTCTGGCAGTCGATCGTGACGAGCGAGCGGGCGGCCGACTTCGAGGCCTATCTTCAGGCCTATCCGGAGGGCAAGTTCGCGCCCGAGGCGCAAAAGCGCTTGGCGGCGCTGGCCGAGCCCAAGGCGGCACCGGAGGACGAAGCCGATGCAACCGAGCTGGCGTTCTGGCGCAGCATCCAGGAGAGCAGGGATGCCAACGTCTACCGCGCCTATCTCAAGGCCTATCCCAACGGCGCTTTTGCGCCGCTGGCAAAGGCACGCCTCGGCACCTTCGAGACCAAGGTCAGTGCCGTGGCGCCGGCAAAACCCGGTGACCTCGTGCCGCCGAAAGAGCTGACGGTGGCGCTGGAACCGGTCGAGGCGACGTATGTCGCGGTCAAGCGGGCAAATGTCCGTGCCGAACCGACGATCAGCTCGAAGAAGGCAGACTCCCTGCCGGCCGGCACGGAAGTCTACGTGCCTGGACGTACGACCGACGGCAAATGGCTCCGGGTCGAGCGAGGCGACCAGGCTCTGGGCTATGTTTACGCCCCCTTGCTGCAGGAGAAGAGTGCTTGGCAGAAGGCGAAGCGCGAATCAGCCGAGGCGGACAAGCGCCGCACCAGACTCGCCGAGCAGGAGGCCGAGAAACGGGCACGACGGCAAGCCGAGGCCCAACGGAAGGCCGAGGAACAGGCCCGACGGGAGGCCGAAGAGCGAGCGCTGCAGCAGGCCGAAGCCGAGCGCGTGGCCCGGGAACAGGCACGCCAGCAAGCCGAGGCCGAGCGCCAGCGGAAAGAGGAGGAGGCGCGCCAACGCGAGGCCGAGGAGGCCGCCGCCAAGCGAGTGGCACTGAGCGTTCCCAAGCAACCCGAGCCCCCGAGGGGCTTGAACGGCAATTGGCGTCTCTACGTCGATATGCGCGGCAATGCGACCGGCCATGTCGGTCGCGTCGAAAGCGTCGTTTCGATCGTCGACGGTTCTTCTTCTGGAAGCAGGATTAATAGCGGTGCCTTTACCGTTTGGCTCAAGGTCACGGCCTTCGGTGACAGGATTCAGGGAAGCCTGAGCGTTTCTCCGGACCCCAATTGGCACGACATTGTCTTGACGCTCGACGACAAGATCGAGGGTGACCGGTTCGAGAAGAGGTTTGCGGCCACCGCCGTCGACCAGAGTGCCGGTTACGGTGGCAACATGTACGACGTCGTCGTGCATCTGCGTCTTCAAAGGGTGAATTGAAAGCGCATCCGAGTGGACGGCGCGCATCGAAGCGCGTGGCGCCAAGTTATCGAACCTCCATGCCGCAGGAGCTCGTCGGGGCCGGACACGGAACTGACGGCTGCCGGAAACGCGTCTCAGCGTCGGATTCGGTAGAGGAGAATTCGGTCGTTGTAGGTGTCGGAGATCCATAGTCGGTCGCCCCTGACCTCGACGCCCTCGGGCTTTCTGAGCCGGTTCGGGGCCCTGCCCGCCTGGCCGTCGCCGAGCGTGGCGACGGGCCGGAAGTCGGCGTCGAAGACCTTGACTTGGTTGTTGTACTCGTCGGCGACGTAAAGCCAGCCGGCGGCGTCGACGGTGACGTATTTGGGCTCGTTGAAGTCGTAGCCAGGGCCTTCGAGGGTTCTGAGGAGCTTCAGCTGCAAATCGCGGATCTGGATCCGGTTGTTGCCCGGATCGACGATCAGTACCCGGCCCTTGGCATCGACGTGGATGTCGTGCGGGCGGGCGAACCCGTCCGGTCCGGCGCCCCGGCCGCCGAGCCGATTGACGATGCGGCCGTTCTCGAGCACCAGCACGGTGTGGGCCGAGGCGTTGGTGACGTAGACCCGGCCGTCGGTGGCCGCCGCGACGCCCTCGGGGCTCGCCTGCCCGGCTTCCCAGACGGCTATCTTTCGGCCCGTCGGCCCCGCGACTTCGAAAACCACGGTGCGGTCGTTGCCGCTGTCCGCCACCAGCAACCGGCCGTCGGAATCGAAAGTGACGTCGTGTGGTGCGGCCAAGACATCGCCGCCGATGCGGCCCACGGTTGCGAGGCTCTCCGGGTCCAGCACGCGCACGACGTTGTTGCCGACGTCGGCGACGTAGAGGTGCTTGCCGTCCGCCGAGAGCACGAGATCGTGCGGCCGCTCGAAGGTCTCGTCCGAGACCTGGAGCCGCTCGAAGGCAATTTGTTCCGCCGCCCCGGCTGTCGAAAGGACGCTGGCGGCGAGGATGACGGCGAGAAGGCTCAATAGCTTCGGGGGCATCAATCTCCGGCTCCGGTCGCGTGCTGGCGGGCAGCCATGCTATCACGCGGGCGGGACGACCCGAATTCAAGAAGAGGAGATAAGAGGTGCTGATCAATGCCGACGCCCTCGGCCGCTTCGTCGCCGAGATCTTTCACGCCAAGGGTTGCGACCGGGAAGAGGCCGCGCGTGTCGGCACGAGCTTGGTCGGCGCCAACCTCACCGGTCACGACAGCCACGGTGTCGTCCGGGTGCCGCGCTACGTGCAGTATGTCGACGAGGGCAAGCTCGTCCCCGGGCAGCAGCCGAGCGTCGTCACGGAGAGCGGCTCAATGGCGCTCTTGGACGGCAACTACGGCTTCGGCCAGACGATCGGCCCGGCGGCGACGGAACGCGGCATCGCCATGGCGGCGCAGCACGGCGTTGCCGTGATCGCGGTGCGCAACTCCGGGCACATGGGCCGGATCGGCGAGTACGCCGAGATGGCGGCGGCTCAGAACCAGTTCTCGGTGCATTTCGTCAACGTTGCCGGCGCGCTGCTCGTGGCCCCGTTCGGCGGCGTCGAGCGGCGCTTCTCGACCGCCCCCTTCGCCGCCGGCGTGCCGCAAGGCGAGGCGCCGCCGATCATCCTCGACTTCGCCACTTCCGTCGTCGCCGAAGGCAAGGCGCTGGTGGCCTATAACGGCGGCAAGCCGATCCCCGGCAATGCGCTCATTACGCCAGACGGCGAGCTTTCGGCCGACCCCCTGGTGCTCTATGGCGCCGATGCCGAGGGGCCGGCGCCCAACCCCAGGAACGGGCCTGGCGCGCTGCGGGCCATGGGCGACCACAAGGGCTCGGGTCTGGCGCTCATCTGCGAACTTCTGGCCGGCGCGTTGACGGGCTCGGGCTGTGCCGGGCCGACCGAGCGCCAGGTCGCGAACGGCATGCTGTCGCTTTACATGGCCGTCGACGCCTTCGACGGCGACAACGCCGTCGCCCGCGAGGTCGCCGCCTATGCCGAGTTCGTCAAGGGCTCCCGGCCTGCAGAGGTGGACGGCGAGGTCCTGCTGCCGGGTGAGCCCGAGCGCCGGACGCGGCAGGACCGCCTAGCCTCGGGCGTGCCGCTGACGGACGAGAACTGGGCGGCGCTCACCGACACGGCCCGCCGGGTCGGCCTCGACGAGGCGGCGATCGAGGCTGCGGCGGCGGGCGGCTGACGGGGAACGTCCCTCAGCCGACACTGCCCTCGGCCCTGAGGCGGCGGATAGTGTCCGGGTCGCAGCCGAGCTCGGCTAGGACCTCGTCGGTGTGCTCGCCGACCTCGGGCGCCATCCGGGGCGGGACCTTGGCCTGGTCCCGAATCCAGAGCGGGGTGTCGACGGTAAGCGCGATTTCGTCCGGTCCGTCTTCGAACGGGACCAGGACGCCGGCGGCGCGCATCTGTGGGTCGTCGCGGACTTCCTCGACCCGGTTGACGACGCCGAAGGTGATCCCCGCCGTCTGCATCAGCTCCAGCCATTCCGGCCAGTCCCGGCCGAGGAAGAGCTGGTCCAGGACCCCGAACAGCTCGCCGGCGTTGGCGTGACGGCCCGCCATGGTGCGGAAGCGGGGGTCGTCCAACAGCTCCTCGCGCTCGGCGGCGCGGCAGAGGCGGTTCCAGACCCGTTCCTCGTTGACGCCGGCCAGCAAGAACCAGTGGCCATCGCGGCAGCGGTAGATATTGGTCAGCGCGTTCGGCGATTCCTCGCGCGGTGGCCGGCGCGGGATCTCGGCCCCGGCGAGTGCTGCCTGCACGTAGATCGCGTTCGACCAAGCACCGCAGCCCATCAGCGACGAGGTGACATGGGCGCCCTTGCCGGTGCGCTCGCGCTGGTAGAGAGCGGTCAGGATGGCGCCGTAGAGGGCGAGCGCGGTCGGGTGGTCGCCCATGCCGGGGATCGAGCGCGCCGGGGCTGCGTCGGGCGCCGGCTTGACGAGGTCCATCAGGCCCGAGCGGGCCCACCAGGCGGTGGAATCGAAGCCGGTGCGGGTCGCCTCCGGCCCCGCTTCGCCGTAGGCGGTGAGCGAGGCGTAGATCAGCCGCTCGTTGAGCGGGCCCAAGTCCTCGTGGCGGATGCCGAGCCGCTCGCGCACCGGCAGCGGGAAGTTGGTGACGAAGACGTCGGCCTCGCGCACCAGCCGATAGAGGATATCCCGGGCCGCGTCCTGGGCGAGGTCGAGGACGATCGAGCGCTTGTTCCGGGAATCGGCGAGCCAGGCGAAGTTGTGCTCGCTCTCGGGATAGCCCGGCTGGCGGCGGAGTTCGCGGTAGGGATCGCCGCCGGGCGCCTCGACCTTGATGACGTCGGCGCCGAAATCGCTCATCACCGTGGCGGCTGCGGGCCCGGCGATGTAGGTGCCGACGTCCAGCACCTTGATGCCGTCGAGGGCACGCTCGGCGTGGTGGCTTGCGGGAGTTGGGTCGGTCATGGCTCGGGTCGCTCGCACCAGTGGCAAACACGGCGGCCGATAATGCCGGCAAGCGGCCGGCGGGTGAAGGGGGCGGCTTGCCCTCGGACGGCGGACGGCTATGCTTGGCCCATCCCCGAAATCCCGACGCGCGGAGGAACGTAGGTTGAGCGAG
>JASLMY010000145.1 GCA_030746295.1 Alphaproteobacteria bacterium
TCCAATGTCGCAGGAGCAAACGGCGACAAATCAGGTGCTGAAAATAGAGCAAGACTTGAGGAAAGAATGACTTTTGCCCAAATCGCAGAAGCTCAGGAACTCGCTCGCGAGTGTATGAAAAAGAAGTACAAGGGGTGTGAACGGTAGTTCACTCTCGGCTCGGCACTCATCGCTGAATTTGACGATGCGATATGTGGATGCGAATGCGAAGGCGATGCGGAAGGTGATGCACCTGGTTTGAGACCACGTGAGAAAAGGGCTCTAGATAACCGGTGGCAATTCCGGGTCCGCGAAAGCGGATGAGGCCGACCTCTCCGAAGCCGAGCGGCCGGTCGTCGCTATCCAGGATCTCCGCCTCGACGCCCGGCACCAAGCGACCGACGGCATCCGGATGGGCGTCCTGGTCCGCTGGCGTCGCTGTCGTCAGGCAGCCTGTCTCGTTGCATCCGTAAAACACGATGAAGTTCGGATTGAGGCTTTCCCTCGCGGCACGACGCTGCGAAGCCGTAACCGGCGCGCTGCCTATCCCTATGCCGCGCAAGTTTGGAAACAACGGCGCCTTGTCGGCGGCGTAATCCAAAAGTGGGCGCAAGAACGGAGGAGTCAGCCTCAGATAGGTGATACGGTGTTCGTTGATCGTCGCCACCAGCGCTTCGCACGAGCCCGGATGATCGATCACCAGCGTCGCCCCCAGTTCCAGGACCGCGAGGCAGACGTTGCGGCCGGTGGCGAAGCAAATAGGCAGGAGCGAAAGACAACGCTCGTCTTGGGTCCAGCCCTGGATCGGTATGATCCGCGAAACCCATTCCTGCTTCTCGGTATGACTGCGCAGTATCGTTTTCGGAACTCCCGTCGTGCCGGATGACTGGACC
The DNA here is from genome assembly GCA_030746295.1 of Alphaproteobacteria bacterium. The sequence goes on from JASLMY010000145.1 coordinate 873, forward strand.
AGGGCTACCGGGTGATCGCCGCCCAACTCGGGCGCCACGAACGAACGCGTCGCGGGCTGGCATAGCGCGGCGACGGTCAGCGGCACCGGCCCACCGATGGCGCCGCTCGGCGTCGTTTGGACGATTGCCTTGGCCGAATAGGGCGCCAACCTCTTCGCCACCGCCGCCGGCTGCATCGCGACATCGAAGGGCAACAGCACGGCGCCGACCCGTGCCAAGGCGCAGAGGATGATCAGATGATTGGTGTTGTCCGGCAGCATGACGGCGACGACATCGCCGACACCGATCTCCGCCGCCTGTAAGTTGGCAGCGGCATTGTCGACGGCGGCGTCGAGTTCGCGATAGGTCAGGGTCCGCTGGCCTTCCTCGATCGCCGGATGGTCGGCACGATCGCGGGCGTGGGACTTCAATCTGTCGGTAGTGTTCATGGTCACCTTTCAGCATGGACAGACACGTTTCTCAAACACTCCCTTCCGAACCCGATCCCGACCTATCGAGCTCCGAGCGGACGGCCTTGAACTTGCCACCGGGCGCCTTCGCGATCTCGTCCAGTTGGACGAACCATAGGGCAAAGGGATGGTCTGGTCGCCCGATCATCGTCCCGGTAATCCGCGCTTCATCGGCTTCGCTCAACAGCCGGGCGACGACCAGGTTCGGCCAGTCAGAGCCGTTCGAGCCGGAAGACGATGTCGATCGTGCGACTGTCTCGTTTGCCCCTGCCGAAGCCGAACTTCTGGATGTTGGTGGTGCCGATCAACTTCTTTTCCATGACCCCGTCGACCACGGCGCCGTCGAAGGGGATCGTCACCGTGTCCCATTCCGGCCCGGGCGTGACGGCCATGCGCCCCTTCACGGCATCGCCGGTCTTGGTGAAGGTGACGGCGAGATCGAAGCTGCCGTCACGAAGGTGGTAGACCCGCTCGCCCCGACCGACCTCGATGGCGGCGTTGATGCTTCCCAGATGCCCCTCGTGGAAGCTGTCCGCCTCGATCCGGAGCCGCCAGGGCTCGTCGGCGCGAACCTCGAAGGCCGTCGCCGAGACGACCATCGGCATCAGAATCAGGGCGGCTAACGATTGTCTGCGTGACCACATCGGATTGACTCCTCGTTGGCCCCTCGCCTCCATCGCCCAGCATGTCGGCGGGTCGAGACGCGGTCAACCCCCAAATGGGTACGCCCGTCGGCGGGCCCTCAGATGAGGTCCGGGTCGGTCGCGACTTCGACCAGGGCGGGGCCGTCGTGGCCGAGGGCTTCGGCGATGGTGCCGTCCAGCTCGCCGGCCTCGCTCACCCTCAGACCCTTGCCGCCGCAAAGCCGCGCGAAAGAGGCGAAGGAGGGGTTGTGGACGTCGGTCTCCCAGACCGGCCATTCGCCGGCCCGCTGCTCCTTCGAGATCTTGCCGAGCTCGTTGTTGTTCAGCAGCACGTGGGTGATGTCCATGCCGTGCTTGACAGCGGTGGTGAACTCCATCGCGTACTGGCCGAAACCGCCGTCGCCCGAGACCGAGATCACCTTCCGGCCCGAGAATTCTTCAAGGTCCTGGGTCGCCGCCCAGGCGCCCATGGCCGCCGGAAGGCCGAAGCCGATGGAGCCGAGATAGCCCGACATCAACACGCGCTGGCCGGCGGATTCGAAATAGCGGCCGAAGGAGTAGGTGTTGTTGCCGACGTCAACGGCGATGATGGCGTCCTCGGGTGCTTGGCGGGCCAGTGCGGCGAAGACCGCGGCCGACGGCACGCCCTGGCCCCGCTGTTCTGTCAGGCGGCTTTCCTTCTCTGCCCGCCAGATCCGCCAGCGCTCGGCCAGCTCGGCGATCTGGTCGGGAACGTCCGGACGGCCGTCGAGCCGCGCGCCGATCAGCCGTGCGAACTCGCCGATCTCACCCCAGATCGGCAGCGTGACGGGATGGAACTTGCCGAGCTGCATCCGCTCGAAGTCGACCTGGATGATCGGCTTGGCGCGCTCGATGCCGGTGTGGTTGGCGAAGGAGGTGCCGAGGCTGATCAGGAGGTCGGCCTCGTTCATGAACCAGCTCGCGATCGGCGTGCCGGAACGGCCGAGCACGCCGGCTGCGTTGGCATGGCCGTCGGGGATCAACCCCTTGCCCTTGAAGGTGGTCAGCACCGGGGCGCGGAGCTCTTCGGCGAGGGCGATCACCGCGTCGGCTGCCTCGCGGGCGCCGTAGCCGACGACGATGACCGGGCGCTTGGCGGTGCCGATCATCTCCAGCGTCTTGTCGATTTCCGCCTCGCCCGGCATCACCACCGGGCGGCCCATGCGGCCCTCGGGTCCCTGGGCGGCGGCTTCGGACGGCAAGGTCTGGACATCGTCGGGAAAGATCAAGTGGCTGACGTCGCGCTCCACCAGCGCGGTCTTGCAGGCAAGAGACATCAGCTCGGCATGGTTCGAGGTCGACAGCACCGGCTGGGAGAAACGCGAGACGGCCGCGAAGGCCGAGCCGAGGTCGATGTCCTGGAAGGCGCCGGGGCCGAAGACCTGGGTTTGGACCTGCCCGGTCAGCGCCAGTACCGGGGCGCGGTCGACCTTGGCGTCCCATAGCCCGGTCAGGAGGTTGGTGGCGCCAGGGCCGGCGATCGTCAGGCAAGCGGCGGGCCGGCCCGTCAGCTTGCCGTAGGCGGAGGCGGCGAAGGCGGCCGCACCCTCGTGGCGGATACCGACATAGTCGATCTCGCCGGCCACGACCCGCCGGCGGATCGCGTCGGCGAGCCCGAGATTGGAATGACCGACCATTCCGAAGACGCGGCGCACACCCCAGGCGACCATGGTCTCGGCCATGACGTCGGCGACGGTGCGGGCCACGGCCGGCGCCGGCTCGAGGCCGACGTAGATGCCGTCATCGCGCAGCTCCACCGGGTACATCTTCTGGCCCGAGTCTTCATGGCCGCCCGGCGGCTTGCCGGTCAGGGGGTCGAAGTCCCAGCCATGCCAGGGGCAGCGGATCCAACATTGGCCGTCGGTCCCGGTCTCGATCGAGCCTTCACCGAGCGGCCCGCCCTGGTGCGGGCAGCGGTTGTCCATGGTGGACCACTGGCCCTCGAAATGGGCGAGGCAGAGCGAGGTCGTGCCCGCCGTCGCCGTCTTGACCCGCCCCTCGGGCAGCTCGGCTGCCTCCGCCACCTTGATCCAATCGAGCGTCGTCATCGTCCTCGTACCCTTGGCTGCTCCGCCTCTGTCATCGATGCTACGCCGCATGCCGAGGTTGCGGAACAATCCGGACCTCGCCCATTTGATGCCGGTCGTCTGGGGGCGGACCCTCAGGGAGGCCGTGCCGCCATTGGCAACCGTGCCCGCTTCGGCGATAGTCTTGTCACAAGACAAGACAAAGCAACGGAGGGAACAGACCCATGAAGGCCGCGGTCCTATACGAAGTCAACCAGCCGCTCGTCATCGAGGAGATCAGCGCCAAGAAGCCGAAAGCGCACGAGGTCCTGATCCGCACCGCCGTCGCCGGCCTCTGCCACTCGGACCTGCACTTCATGGAAGGGCTCTACCCGCACCCGTTGCCGGTGGTGCTGGGCCACGAATCCGCCGGCATTGTCGAGGCGGTAGGCTCGGAGGTGACCTATGTGCAGCCGGGTGACCATGTGGTCACCTGCCTCTCGGTCTTCTGCGGCACCTGCGAGAACTGCACCACCGGCCGGCCCAACCTCTGCCTCGACACCGACGTCAAGATGCCGCCGGGCAAGGCCGAGCGCCTGGAGTGGGAGAAGCCCGAGCAGCTGCACACCTTCGCAAACCTGTCGTCCTTTGCCGAGCAGATGCTGCTGCACGAGAACGCGGTGGTGAAGATCCGCAAGGACATGCCGCTCGACCGGGCGGCGATGATCGGCTGCGGCGTCATCACCGGCTTCGGCGCCGCGGTCAACACCGCCAAGGTGGCGATGGGCGAGACCGTGGCCGTGATCGGATGCGGCGGCGTCGGTATGGCGGCGATCAACGGCGCTTACGTCGCCGGTGCCGGCCGCGTCATCGCCGTCGACACCAATCCCGTCAAGCTGCAACTGGCGACCAAGCTCGGCGCCACCGACCTCGTCAACCCGAACGACGGCGATCCGGTCGAGCAGATCATGGAGATGACCGGCGGCGGCGTGCATCACGCCATCGAGTGCCTGGGCCTGAAGCTGACCGCCGAGCAGTCATTCCGGATGCTGGCGATCGGCGGCACTGCCACCATCGTCGGCATGGTCCCCTTCGGCGAGATGATCGAGGTGCACGGCGCAGACTTCCTGCGCGAGCGCAAGATCCAGGGCTCTTCGATGGGCTCGAACCGCTTCCGGGTCGACATGCCACGCCTCGTCGAGCTCTACATGCAGGGCCGTCTGCACCTCGACGACTGGATCTCGAACACGATCAAGCTCGAAGAGATCAACGAGGGCTTCCAGGCGATGAAGGAAGGCAAGGTCGTCCGCTCCGTCATCGACTTCGGCGCCGTTTAGCGGGGGTCTGGCCTACAACATTCCCGGCAGCGTCATCGCGAGCAGAGCGAAGCGATCCAGGCTGGGAATCCAAGGCACTGGATCGCTTCGTCGGCTTCGCCTTCTCGCGATGACCGCGCGGGAGCCAGTCCGATCGTTATATGTCTGAGGCGCCGAGCGGCTCTATCCCGCCGGCGGGTCGCAAGGCTCGGTGCCCATGTCGGCGGGGACCGAGATCTCGATGAGCTCGAAGCTGTCGGAGGTGGCGATTTCGTTGTGTGGTGTGTCGCCCGGGATATAAAGGGAATCCCCGGCCTCGACGCGCACCGTCTTGCCGCCGGCGAATTCCAGGTCGACCCAGCCGTCGAGCATGTAGACGAACTGGCCCTCGCAGAGGTGGACGTGCCAACCGGTCGGGGCCGACAATCCCTGCGATGCCGAGGTCACCTGGGCCCGGATCTTGCCGCCGCTGGCTTGCGTGACGCCTAGCTCGCGGTACTTCATCCACTCACGGCGGCCCGGGACATAGGTGGCCTCGCCCTTCTTGGCGATGATGACGGCGTCGGCCGAGGTCTCGGCTTGCGTGACAGCGCTATCGGTCATGGTGGTCTCCCCTGCTTCCCCATTGTCAGAGGCATGGTAGGGGCCACCTGGGTAAGCCTCAACCCTTGGCGCCGAGGAAGGCGCCCAAGCGCTCGCGGTGCTCGGCCCCGCGGAAGTTGTAGTTCTGCGCGATCGCCTCGTAGTCGAGGCAGGCCTCGAGGGGCATGTTTTCGCCCCGCACCAGGCCCAGCTTGGTGGTCGCGGCGGCACGGCGCGGATAGGCCTCGGCGATCTGCCGGGCGATGGTCTCGGCCGCGGGCCGCAGTTCATCGGCTGCCACCACATCGGTGAAGAGGCCGAGATCACGACCCTCCCCGGCCGTGACCGTGGCGCCGGTCAGGATCAGGTGCGCCGCGCGCATCTGGCCGACCAAGCGTGGCAGCAGGTAGGTGCAGCCCATGTCGGTGCCGGCAGCACCGATCCGCCCGAAGGCGAAGTAATAGCTCGCCTTGTCCGAGGCGATGGCAATGTCGCATGCCATGGCCAAGGCCGCCCCGCCGCCGACCGCAGGTCCGTTGACGGCGGCGATGATCGGCAGGTCGTGGCTGCGCATGCGCTGGATCACCCGGTTAAAGCCGCGGATCAGTTGCAGTTGCCACTCCATGTCGATGTCGCCGGTGGCGGAGAGGATGCGCTTCAAGTCGGCGCCGCCGCAGAAGACCGGCCCGTTGCCGGTCAGGATGATGGCCCGGCAGTCCATATCGGCCTCCAGCCGGTCGAGCGCCGCCGTCATCTCGGCAGCCAAGTTCACGCCGATCGGGTTGCGCTCGGCGGGCCGGTTCAAGGTGATGCGGCCGATGCCGTCGTCGACCTCGACCAGGACTTCCGGCTCGTCGGCGAGGGCGCTTTCCGATGTGCTGCTCATGATCTCCATTCCTCTCGTTCGGTTCAGCGGCCCTTCCAGAGCGGCTTGCGCTTCTCGGCGAAGGCGCGCGGGCCTTCCTGGGCATCCTCGCTCTCGTAGGCCGGCCGATAGATCCGCCAGGCGAGCTCCAGCCCGGTCTCGGCGCCGACGCTCATCGCCGTATTGATGGCTTCCTTGCCGCAGTTGACCGACAGGGGCGCGTTGTCGCGGATCTTGCCCGCCAGCTCGTTCGCGCGGGCGCGCACGGCGTCGGCGTCGGGCTCCAGGTAGTTGATGAAACCGAGCTCCTGAAATCGCTCGATGGGGTAGAGGTCGCCGGTCAGCACGATCTCCATCACGATCGGCTGCGGCAACATCCAGAGGAGCGGCATGCCCCAGGGCGAGCCGCGGCCGATGCGGCTCTCGGTGATGCCGATCTTGGTGCCGGCCAGGCCGACGCGCAGGTCGCAGTTGAGGCTGAACATCATGCCGCCGGCCATCAAGTGGCCGGTCATGGCGGCGATGATCGGCACCCGGACGCGGCGCATGCGGGCCTGAAAGGGGTCCTTGTAGAAGGTCAGAATGTCCTCGCCGGTCTCCTGCTTCTTCTGGGCCGCCTCCTTCAAGTCCATGCCGGCGCAAAAGGTGCCGCAGTCGGCCGAGGTCAGGATCACGACCCGGATCTCGGGTCTCAGGTCGATCTCCTCCCAGAGCTTGTGCAGGCCGTTGCCGACGGCGATGTTCATGGCGTTGCGTTGCGCCGGCCGGTTGATGGTGATGGTGGCGATCCCGTCCTCGACCTGGAACAGCAGCTCGTCGGTATCGGTCATGTCGGCTCCCATCGTCGTCGTCGGCCGCCCTCAGGCAGCGGCCTCGCGCGCTGCCTGCAGCGAGCCGGAGTGCATGCACTTGCCCATCAGCGGCCGGCCGATGGTGCGCTCGGCGAGACGGGCCGCCTCGATCAGCGCCTCCAAGTCGATGCCGGTCTCGATGCCGAGCTCGTGGCACATGAAGACCATGTCCTCGGTGCAGATGTTGCCGGCCGCCGCCATGTCGGCGTGACTGGAAAAGGGGCAGCCGCCGAGGCCGGCGAGCGAGCTGTCGAAGAGGTCGACCCCCATCTCCAGGGCGGCGTAGAAGTTGGCCGCACCGAGGCCGCGGGTATCGTGCAGATGCAGGCCGATCCGGACCTCGGGCAGCATCTCGCGGACGGCGCCGATGCGCCGTTTCAAGAGGTCCGGATTGGCCCAGCCGACAGTGTCGGCGAGGTAGATCTTCGGGATCGGCCGGCCCTGCTCTTGGCAGAGGTCGCGGATGAATTCGACGTTCCCTAACACCGCCGACATATCGACCTCGCCTTCGAAATAGCAGCCGAAGGCGGTCATGATATAGGCGGACTCCAGGGCCAGGTCGTGGCGGTCGTAGGCGGCCAGCCACTGCACCTGACGCTGGCGCATCTCGGCCTGGTCGCAGTTGTTGTTGGCCTGGCAGAAGCGGTCGGTGGTGTAGAACATCAGCTTGCCGTCGAGGTCGACGCCGGGCGTCGCGGCGGCCTGCTCGAAGCCGCGCTCGTTGAGCCAGAGCGCGGTGTAGCGCACACCCTCGCGGCGCCGGATCGCCTGGAAGAGCTCAGCCGAATCCGCCATCGCCGGCACCGCCCTGGGGTTGACGAAGGAGGCGACCTGGATCTGGCAGAGCCCGGTCTCCGACAGCGCGTCGACGACGGCGGCGCGGTCGGCCAGCGGATAGAGCTTCTTCTCGCTTTGGAAGCCCTCGCGCGGGCCTTCCTCGTGGAACTCCACGAACTTCGGCATATCGCTCATGACGGTCTCCTTTATCCCGGCGTCTCCGGTATTTCTTGGTGATGCACCTCGGCCAAAAGGCCGTGGCGTTCGACCATGTCACCCTCGGCGCAGGCCAGCGCGGCGACGACGCCGTCGCAAGGTGCGGCCAAGCGCAGTTCCATCTTCATCGATTCTTGCACGATCAGGATGTCGCCCGCACTGACCCGATCCCCAACCCCGACGTTGATCTTGGTGACTTGGCCCATGACCGGGGCCAGAAGGCGGCCCTCGACGGCACCGCCGACGGCCGCCGCTTCGTCGACGAAGCGGGCGACCCGGGCAGTCAGGCTGCCGAAGGGGCCGTCGAGATAGATCGCATCGCCATCTCCGAGCGACCGGACGGCGATTACTTTAGTGTCGGTTTCCACCAGATACGCGCCGGCGGCCTGCTCCTCGACCGTCAAGGCGAGGCACTCGCCGTTCACGGCGACGACGAGCCGGCCGTCGGCAGCGATGGGCGCGAAGGCGATCTCGGCGAGCTCGGGACCAATGCGGACCGTTAGGCTGGGCTTGCGCGTCGGCCGCGGCTCGGCGCGTCCCAGGCGCCAGCCGGTGAACCCGGACCAGGATTGCCAGGGGTCGCTCTCCTCGCGCTGGCGTTGGCCGCGGAGCCAGAGACAGCCGGCCATCGCAAAGGCGAGCGCACCGACACTGTCGGCTTGTCTCGGTAAGGCGGTGATGTGGCGGTCGATCCAGCCGGTATCTACGTCGCCGGAAATAACGTCGGCATGTCCGACGATACCCCTCAGAAAGGCGAGATTGGTCTCCAATCCCAGGATCGCGGATTGGCCGAGGGCGGCGCGCAGGCGGTGGAGGGCCGGGCCGCGGTCGGCTCCGGCGGCGATCAGCTTGGCCAGCAAGGGATCGTAGTGGTGGCCCACCGTCTCGCCGGCGGAGATCGCCGCGTCGACCCGAACGTCGTTGGCTGGGAAATCGATTCGATGGACGACGCCACTAGTGGGCAGAAAGTCGTTCTCGGGGTCTTCGGCATAGAGGCGCGCCTGGATGGCGTGCCCGATGATGGCCACCTGGTCTTGCGCGAGACCGAGCTGTGCGCCCTTGGCGACCCGGAGCTGTAGCTCGACCAGGTCCAGGCCCGTCACTTCCTCGGTGACCGTGTGCTCGACCTGGAGGCGCGGGTTGACCTCGAGGAAGAAGAAGTCCTCGCCGTCGTAAAGGAACTCTACGGTCGCCAGGCCGCGGAGCCGGGTCCGCTCCCCCAGTCGGCAGGCGGCGGCCCAGATCGCCTCGCGTACCGGCTCGGGCACGCCGGCAACGGGCGCCTCCTCGACGATCTTCTGGTAGCGGCGCTGCAAGGAGCATTCGCGGTCGTAGAGGTGCACGACATGACCGTCGCCGTCGCCCAAGAGCTGCACCTCCAAGTGCCGGGCCTGCGGCAGGAAGCGCTCGACCAAAAGCTCGGGCCGGCCGAAGGCGCTCTCGGCCTCCCTCAGGGCGGAGGCGATCTGCTCTTCCAAGCCGTCTTCAGAGGCGAGGCGGCGGATGCTTCGCCCGCCGCCGCCGGCGACCGCCTTCAAGGCGACGGGAAGCGGCAGGGCCCGGACCATGGCCACGAGTGCCGCCGGGTCGGCGCTGGCATCGGTATCGCCATCGAGCACGGGCAGGCCGGCGGCCCGGGCTTCTGCCTTGGCCGCCAGCTTGTCGGCGAAGGTGGCGAGCGTTTCGGGGCGCGGGCCGACAAAGACGAGGCCAGCTTTCTCGACGGCGGCGGCGAATTCCGCGCTCTCCGACAGGAAGCCGATGCCGGGGTGGACCGCGTCGGCACTGACGGCACGGGCCGCGCCAAGGATCGCGTCGATGTCGAGATAGCTCTCCGCCGCGGGCGCAGGACCGATCGCCACCGACTCGGGCATGGCCCGAACATGGGCGGCGCGGGCGTCGCTCTCGGAATGGACGCCGGCCATCGCCAGGCCCAGGCGCCGGCAGGTCCGGGCGATGCGGATGGCGCTGTCGCCCCGATTAGCGATCAAGAGCTTGGAGATCCCGGTCATCGCGCCTCACATGCGGAAGACCCCGAAGGGGGTCTCCTGTCCCGGTACCCTGGCCGCCAAGTCCAAGAGCAGCGCCATCGTGGCCCGTGTCTCCACCGGATCCAGGATGCCGTCGATCCAGAGGTTGGCGGCGTAGTTGTACATCGAGGCGAAGTCCTCGAAGTCGCGGCGGATTGGCTCCTTGAAGCGGGCCTCTTGATCGTCCGTCCAGGGCTCGCCGTCACGCTCGCGCTTGCGCCGCTGCACGAGTACCAGCGTCATTGCCGCCTGCTCAGGCCCCATCAGGGCCGCCCGCCCGTTCGGCCAGCCGAAGACGAAGCGCGGTTCGAAGGGGCGGCTGCACATCGCCATGTAGCCGGCACCGTAGGACTTGCCGATGATGATGTTGTACTTGGGCACGTTGGCCGAGGCCATGGCAGTGATCATCTTGGCACCGTCCTTGGAGATGCCGCCGTGCTCGGCCTCGCGGCCGACCATGAAGCCTGAGTTGTCGGCAAGGAAGAGGAGCGGCACGTCGCGCTTGCAGCAAAGGTCGATGAAGTGCACCGCCTTCAAGGCACTGTCGGAGAAGATGACGCCGCTGTTCGCCAGGATGCCGACCTCGAAGCCGCCGAGATAGGCGAAGCCGCAATGCAGCGTCTCGCCGTAGCGGCTCTTGAACTCGTCGAAATAGCTGTCGTCGACGAGCCGCGCCAGGATCTCGCGCGTCGGCGCCGGAATGCGGGGGTCGGCGGGGATCAGGCCATAGATCTCGGTCGGGTCGTAGCGGGGCGGGGCGGGTGGGCGAAGGGGCCGCAGCCGCTCGGGCCGGCGGCAGCTGTCGGCGACGATCCGGCGCACCATGGCCAGGGCCTCGCGGTCGTTCTCGGCCAAATAGTCGGTGACGCCACTGATGCGGCTGTGCATCTCGGCCCCGCCCAGGTTCTCGCGGTCGACGTCCTCGCCGGTGGCAGCGTACGTGAGCTCGGGCCCGCCGAGATGCATATAGCCCTGCTCGCGGACGATCACGGTGACGTCCGAAAGCGCCGGCACATAGGCGCCGCCCGCGGTCGAGGCGCCGTGCACCACCGAGATCTGCGGAATGCCCTCGGCCGACTGGCGGACGATCTGGTTGAAGACGCTGCCGTACTGGCCGACGTCGGGAAAGATGCCCGGCTGCTCGGGCAGGTTGGCGCCGCCGGAATCCACCAGCGTGATGTTGGGCAGGCGATGCTCCCAAGCGATCTTCTGGGCCCGGACGTGCTTCTTGGCGGTCATGGCGAAATAGGTGCCGCCTTTGACCGGGGCGTCGTTGGCGATGATCATGCAGCTGACGCCCGCCACTTGGCCGATGCCGGTGATCAGGCCCGCACCGGGCGGCACGCCCTCGTACATGTCGATGCCCGCCAGCTCGCCCAGCTCGAGGAAGGGCGAGCCCGGATCGAGCAGGACCTCGACCCGGTCCCGGGGCAAGAGCTTGCCTTGCGCCTCGTGCCGGGCCTTGGGCCTTTCGCCCCAGGCCTCGTGCTCGACGCGTCGGGCTTGCAGCTCCGTGATTAATGCCCGGTAGGCGGCGCAATTGGCCTCGAATTCCGCCCCGCTCGTCGAATGGCCCGATTTCAGTATGCTCATGGTTCGACAAGCTTATGACGGAGCTTCGCCATCACGCCAGTGCGACCTGTCGACGCGGAAGGCGCAATGCTACAAAAACTCCTATAAATTGTGTAAGTTTCGTTCTAAATGCAATCGACAGAGAGCATTGGTTTGAGGGAAAAAGGCGGCAAGTATACCGTTCAGAATCTCGGATGGACACCACATTGGCAACAGATCTATCGGCCGTCGATTAGACCTTGTATAACAAATGTGCTACCTTACGTAGTAGTTGCTCGTTCGATCTGGCCCTTTCGTCATCATCGGAGCGATATGGCAACCTCGCCGGCCGTTTGGATCCCTACCGATAGTGGAGCTGCCGAACCCGGCCGTG
>JASLMY010000146.1 GCA_030746295.1 Alphaproteobacteria bacterium
ATCGAGAACGTCACGGTGGTGCACCACGTCAACCAGGCACTGCGTGCCCACCAGACCTTCAAGCGCGACACCGACTACATCGTCAAGGACGACCGGGTCATCATCATCGACGAGTTCACCGGCCGGATGATGGAGGGGCGTCGCTATTCCGACGGCCTGCATCAGGCGCTGGAGGCGAAGGAGAACGTCACCATCGAGGCCGAGAACCAGACGCTGGCCTCAATCACCTTCCAGAACTACTTCCGCCTCTATCCCAAGCTCGCCGGCATGACCGGCACGGCGGCGACCGAGGCGGCCGAGTTCCAGGAGATCTACAAGCTCGAGGTCATCGCGGCGCCGACGCACATGGAGATGATCCGCGAGGATTTTGACGACGAGGTCTACCGCACCGCCGAGGAGAAGTACGACGCGGTCGTCGATACCATCGCCGATTGCCACCAGCGCGGCCAGCCGGTGCTGGTCGGCACCACCTCGATCGAGAAGTCGGAGGTCTTGGACGAGCTCTTGAAGAAGAAGCGGATCCCGCACGAGGTGCTGAACGCCCGCCATCACGAGCGCGAGGCCCATATCGTGGCCCAAGCGGGCCGCCACGGCGCCGTGACGATTGCCACCAACATGGCCGGCCGCGGCACCGATATCCAGCTCGGCGGCAACGTCGAGATGCGCATCCAGCAGGAAGCGACCGACGACGGCGGCGTCGACGAGAAGAAGGCGGAGAAGATCAGGGTCGAGGTCGCCGAGGACAAGGAGAAGGTGCTGGCCGCCGGCGGGCTCTTCATTCTCGGCACCGAGCGGCACGAGAGCCGCCGTATCGACAACCAGCTGCGCGGCCGTTCCGGCCGCCAGGGCGACCCCGGGACCTCGAAGTTTTTTCTCAGCCTCGACGACGACCTGATGCGGATCTTCGGCTCCGAGCGCATGGACGGCATGCTCCGCAAGCTCGGCCTCGAGGAGGGCGAGGCGATCGTCCACACCTGGGTCACCAAGGCGCTGGAGAAGGCGCAGGAGAAGGTCGAGGCGCGCAACTTCGAGGCCCGTAAGAATATCCTCAAGTTCGACGACGTGATGAACGACCAGCGCAAGGTCATCTACGATCAGCGCCGCGAGCTGATGGATCTGGACGAGGTCGCTGACACCGTCGCCGACATGCGCCGCGACGTGGTCGAGGACCTGGTGGCGCGCCACATCCCCGAGAAGGCCTATGCCGAGCAGTGGGACGCGGAGGGCCTGGCCGAAGAGGTCCGCCAGATCTTGGGCCTCGACCTGCCGATCGTCGATTGGGCCAAGGAAGAGGGCATCGCCGACGAGGAGATCCGCCATCGCCTGGACGACGCGGCCAACCGGCTGATGGCCGAAAAGGCCGCCAACTATGGGCCCGAGGTGATGCGGATGGCGGAGAAGAGCTTGCTTCTGCAGATCCTCGACCAGCTCTGGAAAGAGCATCTCCTGACCCTCGACCACCTGAGGGGCGGCATCGGGCTGCGCGCCTATGGCCAGCGCGACCCCTTGAACGAATACAAGGCCGAGGCCTTCAACCTGTTCGATGCGCTGTTGCATCGGCTGCGCGAATCCGTGACCCAGGTCCTGGCCCATGTCGAGCTCCGCTTCGAGGAGCCGGCCCTGGCGATGGCCGGCGGGCCGCCGCCGAGCGAGATGCAGGAGACGCACCTCGACCCGTTGACCGGCGAGAACGAGCTGGCGCCTGCACCGCCCGAGATGCGCGGCCCCGCGCGCCGGGCCCGTCAGCGCGAGATCGACGCCGACGACCCGTCGACCTGGGGCAAGGTGCCGCGCAACGCCGCCTGCCCCTGCGGCAGCGGCAAGAAGTACAAGCACTGCCACGGCCGCTAGGAGCGCCTCTGCTCACCACTGTATCTCGTGTCAGACACGATTTCTTGAGTGGCCGATGGCGATGATATTCACGCTGGGTTACGAGGGCGCCGATATCGACGCTTTCGTAAAGGCCCTGGCGGCGGCCCGGATCGATACCGTGGTCGACGTTCGTGCGCAGCCGTTCTCGCGCAAGGCAGATTTCACCAAGAAGCGATTGGCCGGCCACCTGGCCGGGGCCGATATCGCCTATCGGCACTTGCCGGCGCTCGGCAACCCCAAGGCCGCGCGGGAAGCCGCCAAAGCCGGCGACATTGCGACCTACCGCCGAATCTACGAGACGCAATTGGCTTCGCAGGGGGCCGAGGCCGACCTCGCCCGGCTGGCCGAGCAGGCGCAGGACGAGCGCCTCTGCCTCGTCTGCCTGGAGGCTGACGCCCGGGGCTGCCATCGCAGCCTGATCACCGAGCGCCTGGCGGCGGCGTACGACCTCGCGGTTGAGCATCTTCGCCTCGACGGCCAGGGACAGCTCGACCTGTAATCGCACAAAGACGCCGCCGACGGGCCGTCCTCGCCCGGGCGGGTCAAAAGGTGCTATCTAGGGCCTGCGATCAGGCTCTCGGGGAGGAGATCATGAGCGACAGCGGGATTTCGGTCGAGGACAGCTTCGAGCGCAAGCGGATCGCCGTGCTCGACAGCGAGATGGCCTATGTCGACGTCGGCGAAGGCAAGCCGGTGGTCTTCCTACACGGCAACCCGACCTCGTCCTACCTCTGGCGCAATATCATTCCGCACCTCCAGGGGCTGGGCCGTTGCCTGGCACCGGACCTGATCGGCATGGGCGCCTCGGGCAAGGCGCCAGACGGTTCCTACCGCTTCGTCGATCACGTCCGTTATCTCGACGCCTGGTTCGAGGCTCTGGAGCTCACCTCCGACATCGTCCTGGTGGTGCACGACTGGGGCTCGGCGCTGGGCTTCCACCGGGCGCATCGCTTTCCCGACCAGGTCCGCGGCATCGCCTATATGGAGGCGATCGTCCGACCGATGCATTGGGAGGAGTGGCCCGAGGCAGCGCGCAAGATCTTCCAAGCCATGCGCTCGCCCGGCGGCGAGGAGATGGTGCTGGAGAAGAACGTCTTCGTCGAGCGGATCCTGCCGGCGAGCGTGATCCGCGGCCTGACCGAGGCGGAGATGGCGGTCTACCGCGCCCCCTATCTCGAGGCCGGCGAGAGCCGACGGCCGACGCTGACCTGGCCGCGCGAGATCCCGGTCGGCGGCGAGCCCGACGACGTGGTCGCCATCGTCGAGGCCTATGGCCAGTGGCTCGGCCAAGGCGGCCCGGCCAAGCTCTTCGTCAACGCCGACCCCGGCACCATCCTGATCGGCCCGCAGCGTGAGTTCTGCCGCGCCTGGCCGAACCAGAGCGAGATCACGGTCAAGGGCACGCACTTCATCCAGGAAGATTCGCCGCACGAAATCGGCCAGGCGATCGCCGAGTTCGTTCGCGGCCTCGACTGAGCTGGTCGGCGAACACCGCCGCATATCCTCGCCGAGAGCCATGTCCTCTAGCCGCCTGACGATCGTCTTCGCCGCCGCCGGCCATGCCGTCATGCACATCCTGACGGGGCTCTTCCTCGTCATCGTGCTGACGCTGGAGAGCGTCTGGGCGGCCTCCTACGACACGCTGATCCAGCTCTGGACGCTCGGTGCCTTTCTGGTCGGCGCCGGCGCGCCGCTCGCTGGCTGGCTTTCCGACCGCTTCGGCGAGACCCGCGTCATGATCGTTTTCTTCCTCGGCAGCGGCCTCTCGACCGTCTATGCGGGGCTTGTCGACGATACACCATCGCTCTTCTGGGCGCTTGGCTTCCTCGGCCTCTTCGCCGCCATCTACCATCCGGTCGGCACCGCCTGGATCGTCAAGAACGCGATCGGCCGCGGCCGCGTGATGGGAATCGTCGGGCTCAGTGGCAGCATCGGCTTCGCCGCCGCCGCCGTGATCGCGGGCGGCCTGGTGGCGCTGTCGGGCTGGCGCAGCGCCTTCCTGATCCCGGGCCTGGTCTCGGTCGCGATCGGCCTGGTGCTGGCGTGGCTCTATGCCAGCGGCCGCATCGTCGACCGTGAGCACGACCTGGCGCCGGCGCCCGAGGACGACCGCTCCGACATCGTCCGTGCCTTCGTCATCCTGACGATCGCGTTGCTTCTAGGCTCGCTCTACTACGCCGCCTTCATCACGGTGTTGCCGAAGTGGTTGAGCGACGGCTTCGAGGGCGTCATCGATGGCGGCGTGGCGACGATCGGTGGCCTCGTCACCGTGATCTACCTGGTGGGCGCCACGGCGCAAATCGGCGGTGGTTGGCTCGCCGACCGCTATTCGCCGAAGTGGATTTACGTCGCCGCCTTCGCCATCAAGCTGCCGGTGACCCTGCTGGCGGTGGCCGTCGGCGGCTGGGCCATGCTGCCGGTGGCGATGGCGATGGCCTTCACCATGGACCTGGCGGCACCGGCCGAGAACGTGCTGCTGGCGCGCTACTCGCCCAGCCGCCGCCGCGGCCTGGTCTACGGCCTGAAATACGTCGCCAGCTTCGCCGCCTTCCCCTTGGGCATCGAGATGGTGGCCTTGAGCTACCGTTGGTCGGGCGCCTGGGATGCCCTCTACCTGGCGCTGGCCGCGCTCGCCCTGGCGATGCTGCTGGCCGCCCTCTTCCTGCCCGCCGAGCGCCCCCGGCCCCTCGCCGCGACGGCGCCCGCCGGCTCCTAACGCGCCAGCCAGCCGCCGTCGACGAGGAGGATGTCGCCGGTGACCATGGCTGATGCGTCGGTGGCGAGGTAGAGCATCGCCCCCATCAAGTCCTCGACCTCGGCCGGGCGGCCGAGCGGGATGCTCTCCTGCATCCAGCGGTTGGTCTCCGGGTCCTCGAAGAGATGGCCGGTCAAGGGCGTGCGGACGAAGGTCGGGGCCACGGCGTTGACGCGCACCCCGCGGCCAGCCCATTCGGTGGCCAGCGCTCGGGTCAGGTTGACGACGGCGCCCTTGGTGGCGTGGTAGGAGAGGTTGCCGTAGATCGGCCCGCCGACGAAGCCCCACTTCGAGGCCAGGTTGACGACCCGGCCGCTGCCGCGCTCCAGCATCCGCCGCCCGGCCTCGCGGGCGCAGAGGAAGACGCCGGTCAGGTTCACCGCCACGACCGTGTTCCAGTCGTCGAGCGGCGCCTCCTCGGTCGCATGGCGGAGCGAGATGCCGGCGTTGTTGATCAGCACGTCGGTCCTGCCATGGCGCTGCCAGACCGCCTCGAAGAGGGCCACCACCGAGGTCTCGTCGGTGACGTCCATGGCCTGTCCCTCGGCCTTGAAACCGGCCTGGACGATGGCGCTCGCGACCGACTTGGCAGCCTCGCCGTCGAGATCCGTCACCACCACGTGCGCCCCAGCCGCGGCCAGCGTCTCCGCCGTGCCCTGGCCGATACCGCGGCCACCGCCGGTAACCACGGCGACCTCGCCGTCGAGGCGGAAGCGCCTCGCCCGCGCCTCGGCCTCGGCCTTGATCCGGTCCGACTCGCTCATTCCGCCGCCTCCGATGTCGATTGCTCGGGCAGGACGATCAGGCCCTCCGCCGCCAGCCGCCGGGCCTCGCCCGCGTCGATGCCGATCTCGGCCAGGATCTCGGATGCCTGGCCGCTGATCGCCGGCGGATCAGTGCGGACCGAGAACCAGCGTTCGCCCAGCTCGATCGGCAGCCGGGGCACCTTGACCTTGTTGCCGTCGGGCAGCGTGCTCTCGACCAGATGGCCGTCATGGTTCAGGTGCGGGTCGTCGATCAGGTCCTCTGGCCGGTTGACCGGGCCGAAAGCGAGCTCGGCCACTTCCGACTTCTCCAATAGCTCGGCGCCGGTGAACTGAGCGAAGAACTCGGCCAGGCTCGGGATCAGCCAGCCGCGATGGTCGACCCGGTCGCCGTTCGAGCCCAGCCGCTCGTCGGCCAGGAGGTCCGGCCGCTCGAAGACCTCGCAAAAGCGCCGCCACTGGGTCTCGGTGACGACGCCGATGAAGACCATGCGGCCGTCGCTACCGTGGAAGATGTCGTAGATACCCCAGGCCCGCACCGGCTCTGCCATGGTGACGAGCGGCTGGCCGGTGATCATCGCCTGCGCCATGTGCTGGCCCATGATGAAACTGGCGGCCTCGAAGAGGCCAGCCTTGACGAGCTGGCCTTTCCCCGTCACCTCGCGCTCGCGCAGCGCCGCCAGGGTGCCGATGACGGCGCTCATGCCGCCCAACACGTCGATCACCGAAGTGCCGGCGCGCAGGGGCCGGCCTGCCGGGCCGGTCATGAAGGCGAGGCCGCTCATCATTTGGGCGATCTCGTCGAGCGCTCGACGGTTCTCGTACGGCCCGGAAAGGAACCCCTTGAGGGCGCAGTAGACGATGCGCGGGTTGATCCCAGCCACGTCCTCGTAGCCGAGACCCTGCCGCTCCATCGAGCCGACGGCGAAATTCTCGATCATGACATCGGCGCGCCGGATCAGCGCCTCCAGGATCGGCCGGCACTCGGGCGCGGCGGTGTCGATGGCGAGGCTCCGCTTGTTGCGGGCGTAGAACGGGAAAAAGCCGGTGCCGGCATTCTTCAGGCGCCGGGTCCGATCGCCGTCCGGCACCGGCTCGATCTTGATCACGTCGGCCCCGAGGTCGCCCAGGATCATGCCCGTCGACGGCCCCATGATGGCGTGGCTGAATTCCAAGACACGGATGTCGCTGAGCGGCAGCGGCTCGGTCATATCGGCGTCCCTCGTCCTCTCGACAGCGGCGTCGCGCGCCGCGCCGTCATGGTAGAGCATCGGGGGTCGCGCCTAAACCGCTCGCTCGCGGCCCGCCTCCAACTCGTAGATCAGCCGGCGATGGCGGACCCAGATCCAGGCCCAGACGCCCAGCGCCAGCACCGCCCCGCCGGCGAGCGGCCAGCGCAGGCCAAAGAATTCCGAAAGCGTGCCGATGACGAGTGCCCCCGCCGCCGGGCCGCCGCGAAAGATGATGCCGTAGAGGCTCATCACGCGGCCCCGCATCTCGGGCTCGACCGTCAGCTGGATCAGGGTCTGGGCGCCGACGCCGCTCAGCACCATGGCGATGCCGGCGCAGGCGACGGCGAGAAGTGCGAGCCAGAAGACGTCGCTGGCGGCGAAGGCCAGGATCGCCACGGCGACGCAGCCGGCGGCGACGAGCGTCAGGCGGGCGAGACCGGCCCGGGGGCCGCGCTGGGCGAGCCAGATGCCGCTCAAGACGGCGCCGATGCCGATGGTGGAGGAGAGCATGGCCAAGGCCTCGGCACCGCGGTGGAAGACCACGTCGGCGAAGCCCGGCAGCAGCTCGACGAAAGGACGGACCCCCAGCGACAGCACGACCATCAGCAAGAGCATCGGACCGATGCCGGAATGCCTGACGGTGTAGCTGATTCCCTCGCCGACATCGGCCAGCAGCGAGCGCCGCGCGCCGTCGCCGTGCCGGGGTGCTGCTTCGACCAAGCGAATGCGCGAGATGGCGACGAAGAAGGCGACGAACGACAGCGCGTTGGCGGCGAAGGCGGCGGCGACGCCCCAGGTGACGATCAGCAGGCCGGCCACCGCCGGGCCGATGAAGCGCGCCAAGTTGAAAACGATGGCGTTGATCGCCACCGCCGTCGACAAATCCTCGCGCGGCACCAGGCTCGGCACCAGGGCCAGGCGCGAGGGCTGGTTGAAGCCCATGACGAAGCCGTTGACCAGCACCAGGGCGAACAGCCATTCGATGGTGACGGCGCCGCTGAAGGTCAGCCAGAAGAGCGCCAAGGCCTGGACCATGGCGAGGGCCTGCGAAATCGTGATGATCCGGAGCCGGCTCAGCCGGTCGGCGACAGCGCCACCGAAGGGACCGATAAAGACGGCGGGGAAGAGGTCGGCGAAGGCGACCGCCCCCAGCCAGGCGCCGGAGCCGGTCAGCTCCCAGGCCAGCCAGCCGACGGCGATGCGCTGAATCCAGGTGCCGATCAGCGAGACCGAATTGCCGGCGACATAAGTCCCGTAGTTGGGGTTCTTCAGGGCCCGAACGATGCCGGCAAAGCGTTCCAGCGGCATCGTCACTCGCCGATGGCCGCCGCCGCATTCCCCCCGCCGAGGTCCCAGAGGATGCCGGTCATGTCCGATCCAGGTGATAGGTCGGTATAGGCTGTGACGAGAGACCTACTCATACAGGGGCGGATGGTAGCGGAAAATCCCGCCGGCGCGTAGACGTGGCCACGACGCTATTTCGGTCTCTCGCCTGATTAACTGCCGGTAGGCGTCTAAACTGGCATCGTGCTATATTTCCGAGCAATGAGGACACACGTCATGCGTTTTCTGCTCGCTGCTGTCTTGACCGTCCTGATAGCGCTACCGGTTGCGGCCCAGGACTACTTCAAGGGACTGGAGGCGGCCGAGTTGGAAGACTACGCAACCGCATTGCGTATCTGGCGACCGCTGGCCGCGCAGGGCGACGTCAGAGCCCAGTACGACCTCGGCCTCATGCACTACAACGGCTGGGGCGTCACGCAGGACTATGGCAAAGCGGCAACATGGCTCCGAAAGGCTGCCGAGCGGGGCCACGTCCGAGCCCAGACCCATCTCGGCATCATGTACGACCAGGGCCAGGGCGTGGCGCAGGACGACGTCCAGGCGGTGCGCTGGTACCGCAAGGCCGCGAAGCGAGGCGACGCGTGGGCCCAATACAAGCTCGGTGACATGTATGGGACCGGACGCGGCGTGGCACAGGACTTCGCCGAGGCCGCCGGGTGGTACCGAAGGGCCGCCGTGCGACCCGGCGCCATAGCCCTCTACAACCAGTCCGCCAGGGAAGACGCACAGCGGAACGATGGTGGCCCGGTAAGGCAGTATCGAAGGGCCGCCGAGCAGGGCGATGCCAACGCCCAGTTCTGCCTCGGCTTCATGTACCGCAACGGTCTAGGGGGTCTATCGCGGGACGCTGCCCAGGCGTTGAGCTGGTTTCAAAAGGCGGCCGAGCAGGGCCATGTCGGCGGCCAGTACAAGCTCGGCGTCATGCTTAGCATGGACAAAGGCGTGCCGACGGACCACGCAAAGGCGACTCGGTGGTATCGTAAGGCCGCCGAAGAGGGTGATGCCTGGGCCCAGCTCAATCTCGGCAACCACTATCGCGACGGCGCCGGTGTGCCGGAAGATGCTGCCGAGGCCGTGAGCTGGTTTTCGCGGGCCGCCGAGCAGGGCGTTGCCGCTGCCCAGCACAACCTCGGCCTCATGTTTCGCGACGGCCAGGGTATCGAGCAGGATGACGCCGAGGCGATGAAGTGGTTTCGCAAAGCGGCCGAGCAGGGTTATGCGGAGACCCAGTATATCCTCGGCTACATGTACGGCGCCGGCCGGGGCGGACTGCAAGACTATGTCGAAGCCGCGAAGTGGTACCGCTTGGCGGCCGAACAGGGCCATGTAGAAGCTCAAATAATCCTGGGCGTCATGTACACCGATGGCACGGGCATTCCGCAGGATTACGCCCAAGCAGCAGGGTGGTATCGACGGGCCGCCGAACAAAGCCACGCCGTGGCCCAGCACAACCTCGGCCTCATGTACGAGCATGGCTGGGGTGTGCCGCAAGACTATGCACTGGCGGTGTACTGGTATCGAAAGGCGGATGAGCAGCGACTTCCGATCGCACATTTCCGGCTCGGCCTCATGTACGAAAACGGTTGGGGTGTGCCGCAGGATTATGACGAGGCGCTGGATCGGTCTCTGAGAACGGCCAACAGGGGGTCTGCGCTGGCCGAATACCACCTCGGCCGGATGTACGATATGGGCCGGGGCGTCCTGCAGGATGATGCTTTGGCGGTGAACTGGTATCGAAAAGCGGCCCAGAAGGGCCTTACGATCGCCCAAGTCGCGCTCGGCTCCATGTACGAGAATGGGCGGGGTGTGCCGCGGGACTATGAGGCGGCGGTGAGATTGTATCGTAAGACGGCCCTACAGGGATTGGCGCTTGCCCAATACAACCTCGGACGCATGTACAACGAGGGTCGGGGAGTTCCGCGGGACGACGCCAAGACGATCAAGTGGTGGCGTGCGGCCGCCGAGCAGGATCATGTCGGCGCTCAGACGGGCCTCGGTCTCATGTACGAATGGGGCCGGGGCGTACCGCAGGACTTCGCCCTGGCGGCACGGTGGTATCGGAAGGCTGCCGTCCTAGGATACGCGCAAGCTCAGTATGACCTCGGCCGCATGCACCAACACGCCCGGGGCGTGCCGTATGATCTTGGTGAGGCCCTCAAATGGTTCCGAAAGGCCGCCGAACAGGGCAACGCGCAGGCTCAGTACAGGCTCGGCACCATGTACTACACTGGGGACGCCGGGCACCGAGACGATGCCGAGATGGTGAAGTGGTGGCGTGCGGCCGCCGAGCAGGGGCATGTCGGCGCCCAGAGTAGCCTCGGCCATGCGTATTCGGTGGGCCAGGGTGTGCCTAAAGACGACGCGGAGGCAGTAAAGTGGTTTCGGCTGGCCGCCGAGCAGGGCTCCGTTACTGCCCAGGGCAGCCTCGGCTACAGGTACGAACTCGGCCGAGGCGCGCCGCAGGACGACGTCAAGGCGCTCATGTGGTACGAACTCGCAGCAGCAGAGGGTCACTCGTCAGCCGTAAAACGCCGAGAAATTCTTGCCAAGAAGATGTCTGGCACCGACATATCGGAAGCCCGACGCCTGGCCCGTGAATGGAAGGCAATGCGCCAAAAGCAACGGCCCGCCAGCCCGGAACCGACGGAACAAAGCGACCCGGACCGTGACGCGTTAAACCACCACCTTATGGATGACCGAGGCTTAGTACTGGCGTTCGGCGAAACTCATCGCGCTGTGGTCTTGACTCGGGAGTTGTCGCCAATCCCTTCCACCCAAACGATCGGGTAGCCACAAGAGCCGGGTAAGGCGAGATAGGCGCCGGCAGACAGCTGGCGCCACCCTCGAAACGCGCCAGCGCCATCGTCACTCGGGCGTCGAGGCGGGTATCTCTCCCTCGCCGAGGTCCCAGAAGATGCCGGTCATCATGGTGAGCCCCTCGCGCATGATTTGCGGCAGGACGTGCTCGTTCGGTGCGTGCTGCGAGCAGGAGGCGTAGGAGTGCGGCACCCAGATCGTCGGCAGGCCGAGGGTGACGGCGAAGACGTCGTTTGGTAGCGAGCCGCCCAGGTTGGGTAACACCATCGGCGGCTCGCCCATCGTACGGCGGATCGACTCGACGGTCCACTCGACCCAGGGATGATCCGGCAACAGGCGGGTCGCGTTCATCCAGAAGTCGCGCGAGGTCTGCGTCACCTCGACATCGGTGAAACCGTGCTCGTCTAAGTGCGCGCGGATCGCCGGCAGGAAGGTCTCAGGATCGCGGTCGACGGTGAAGCGGATCTGGCACCAGGCGGTGGCTGCCGGTGGGATCGCGTTGACGACGCGCTCCGGGTTGCCGGCCTTGAAGGCCAAGACCTCGAAGGTGTTCCAGCCGAAGACGCGCTCCGCCGGCGTCAGCCCCGGCTCGCCCCAGTCGGGCTCGACCTCGGGCCCCTCCTCGCCACCATCGACGACGCAACTGGCGAGTGCGGCGCGCACCGAGTTCGGCATCGATTCGGGCTTCAACGCCGGTACCTTGATCTCGCCCTTGGGCCCAACGATCGAAGCGATGGCGTTGGCGAGGCGGGTGCCGGCGTTGGAGATCAGGCCGCCCCAGTTGCCCGAGTGGTGGCCGCCCTCGCGCAGGTTCACCACCAGCTCGAAGTTGATGGCGCCGCGCGTACCCATGTAGATCGTCGGCGATTCCGGCGTCAGTCGAGGCCCGTCGGAGCCGATCAGGACGTCGGCCCGCAGGCGCTCGGCATTGGCCTCGGCGAAGGCGGCGAGACCGGGTGAGCCGATCTCTTCCGACATCTCCAGGAGAATTCGGGAGTTGAAGCCGAGCGCGCCGCGCTCTTCCAAAACCGTCGCCAGCGCCGCGATGTTGATCGAGTGCTGGCCCTTGTTGTCGGCGGTGCCGCGGCCATACCAGCGGTCGCCGACAACGGTCAGGTGCCAGGGGTCCAGGCCTTCGTGCCAGTCGCCTTCGAGGCCGCGGACGACGTCGCCGTGGCCGTAGGTCAGCACGGTCGCCAGGTCGTCGCCCTCGTGCCGCTCCGCCACCAGAAAGGGGCCGCCGCCCGCGACCGGGTTCTCCAGCACCTCCCAGCGATAGCCCATCTTCGCCAGCGTCGGCCCGATCTCCTCCTCCAGATAGGCGTAGAGGGCGGGCCGGTGCTTCTCGACCTGGGCGGTCGAGGGAATGGCAACCCGGCGGGCCAGATCGAGAAAGTAGCCGCCGTCGTCGAAATAGGCGGCGGCACGGGCGATCGCTTGCTCTCTGGACACTGAGTGTTCTCCCCTCCGGCCGGTGGCCGATCCCCTTGACAGAAGGCACGCTGATCTACTTGATCCTGCACTCTCGTTGGCGCCGCAGAATCATCCGCCGACAATATTATCGTCATTCCCGCGAAAGCGGGAATCCAGGACAACCGCCGTGTCGGTAACACAGGATATGACCGGTCTATGTAACAAGTGATCTGTCCGGTTTTAGAACTCTTCCAGAGAGTGGAGG
>JASLMY010000147.1 GCA_030746295.1 Alphaproteobacteria bacterium
TCGGCCAGGCGCTGCACGAGGGCGCGGTCTATGACGCCGCCGGGCAGCTTCTGAACGGCTCGTACATGGACTATTCGATGCCGCGAGCCGGCGATCTGCCGTCCTACGACGTCGGCCTCAACCACACCGCCTGCCCGCACAATCCGCTGGGCGTCAAGGGCTGCGGCGAGGCCGGTGCCATCGCCGCCCCGGCGGCGGTGATGAACGCGGTCACCGACGCTCTCGGCGTCGCCAATATGGACATGCCTGCCTCGCCCGAGAAGGTCTGGCGCGCGGCCCAGGCGGCCGGGTAGGAAAAAGGAACGGGAGGCGACTATGTACAACTTCAACTATCAACGGCCGTCCAGCCTCGCCGATGCCGCGGCCGCCCTCAAAAGCGCCGACGATGGGGCCATCATGGCCGGCGGGCAGACCTTGCTGCCGACCTTGAAGCAGCGGCTGGCGAGCCCGTCCGACGTCATCGATATCGG
The DNA here is from genome assembly GCA_030746295.1 of Alphaproteobacteria bacterium. The sequence continues at coordinate 471 of JASLMY010000147.1, forward strand.
CCGCATCGCCGAGCTCTCGGGCATCGGCGTCGACGGTGGCACGGTCACCATCGGGGCGACGACCCGGCATGCCGAGGTCTGCGCCTCGGCCGACGTCCAGGGCGCCATCGCGGCGCTCGCCGCCTGCGCCGGCCTGGTCGGCGATCCGCAGGTCCGCAACATGGGCACGCTCGGCGGCTCGATCGCCAACAACGACCCCGCGGCCGACTATCCGGCGGCGGTGTTGGGCCTCGGTGCCACGATCCAAACGAGCAAGCGCGAGATCGGGGCGGACGACTTCTTCACCGGCCTCTTCGAAACGGCGCTCGACGAGGACGAGATCATCAAAGCGGTCACGTTTCCCGTGCCGGAGAAGGCGGGCTATGCCAAGTTCCCGCAGCCGGCCTCTCGCTTCGCCATGGTCGGCGTCTTCGTCGCCCAAGGTTCGGGCGGCGTCCGCGTGGCGGTGACCGGGGCGGGCCCGTGCGTCTTCCGGGCCAGCGACATGGAGGCAGCGCTCGGCGGCAACTTCGCTGCCTCGGCGTTGGACGGCATCCAGGTCTCGGCCGACGGTATGAACAGCGACATCCACGGCAGCGCCGAGTATCGGGCGCATCTGGTCGGCGTCATGGCCAAGCGCGCCGTCGACGTCGCCAACGGATAACAACAAGAAGAAACCAGCGCAGGGGTGGCACCAAGCCGCCCTTGACGCAGGAGGAAACGCGGCACATTTCACGGGGAGGTTCGCCTCCCCGTTTTTCTTTGCAAACCAGAGCTTAGGTCTTAGCTTAACTGCCCATGACGCAAACCGAGCCCCGCACCCTGCCGACCGACCTGCCGGCCGACATCGACACGACCCTCGACCTGCTGGGCCGGGGCGACTACGTCGCCGACCGCAGCCTGGCGACGACGCTCTATCTGGCGCTGGCCATGGGCCGGCCGCTCTTCCTCGAGGGCGAGGCCGGCGTCGGCAAGACCGAGATCGCCAAGGTGCTGGCGGAGACGCTGGACCGCCGCCTCGTCCGCCTGCAGTGCTACGAGGGCCTTGACGTCGCCTCCGCGGTGTACGAGTGGAACTACTCCCGCCAGATGATCGAGATCCGCCTGGCCGAGGCCACGGGCGGGGTCGACCGGGGCAAGCTCGGCGAGGACGTCTTCAACGAGGACTTCCTCATCAAACGGCCGTTGTTGCAGGCGCTGGAAGGCGACGCGGCCGGCGCGCCGGTGCTGCTGATCGACGAGCTCGACCGCACCGACGAGCCCTTCGAGGCCTACCTCCTGGAAGTGCTGGCCGACTATCAGATCACGATCCCCGAGATCGGCACCGTCGAGGCCGCCGAGCCGCCGATCGTCATCATAACCTCGAACCGGACCCGCGAGATCCACGACGCCCTGAAGCGGCGCTGCCTCTACCACTGGCTCGACTATCCCGACGCGGAGCGGGAACTGCGCATCCTGGAGACGAAGGTGCCGGGAGCCGATGCCCGCCTCGGCCGCCAGCTCGTCGCCTTCGTGCAGGAGCTGCGCCGCCAAGATCTCTTCAAGCTGCCCGGCATCGCCGAGACCATCGATTGGGCGACGGCGATCTCCTACCTCGACAAGCTGGTCCTCGATCCCGAGACCGTCGACAATACCTTGGGCGTATTGCTCAAGTACCAGGACGACATCCAGAAGATCCAAGGCAGCGAGGCGGCCCGCATCCTGGAGCAGGTCAACCGCGAGCTCGCCAGCGAGAGCGGATGAGCGAGCCCGATACCGAAGCGCCGAGCGACGAGGCAACGTCCGGCGGGCATCTGGCCGAAAACATCATGCACTTCGCCCGGGTGCTGCGGGCGGCCGGCCTGCCGGTCGGCCCCGGCAAGGTGCTGGAGGCGGTCCGGGCGGCGGAGACGGTCGGCCTGGAACGGCGGGACGACTTCTACTGGGCCCTCTTCAGCGTCTTCGTCAACCGTCAGGACCAGCGCGAGCTCTACGATCAGGCCTTCCACGTCTTCTGGCGCAACCCGAAGATCCTGGAGCAGATGATGTCGATGCTGCTGCCTCGGGTCGACGTCGAGCAGACGCCGGAAGAGCAAGCGCAGGAGGTCAACCGGCGCCTTACCGATGCCCTCTTCCCCGGCCGGGGCGAGGGCGAGAACGAGGACGCCCAACAGGAGGTGGAGATCGACGCCAGCTTCACCTTCTCCGATGCCGAGCTGTTGCAAAAGATGGACTTCGAGGCGATGAGCGCGGTCGAGCTCGCCTCCGCCAAGGCCGCTATCGCGCGGCTCCGTCTGCCGATCGTCGACGTGCCGGTGCGCCGCATGCGCCCCAACCCGCGCGGCCGCCGGGTGGACATGCGGGCAACCCTTCGCGCCGCCCTGCGCTCGACCGGGACGATACCGTTGAAGCGACGCTCGCGCCGGCGCCGGCATCCGCCGCTGGTGGTGATCTGCGACATCTCCGGCTCGATGAGCCGCTATTCCCGGATGTTCCTGCACTTCATGCACGCCATCACCAACGACCGCGACCGGGTCCAGACCTTCACCTTCGGCACCCGGCTCACCAACGTCACCCGCCATCTTCGTCACCGCGACGTCGACATCGCCCTCTCCAAGGTCGGCGAGGCGGCCGAAGACTGGTCGGGCGGCACCCGCATCGGCGCCTGCCTGAAGGAGTTCAATGCCGAGTGGTCGCGCCGGGTGCTGGGCCAGGGTGCCATCGTGCTGGTGATCTCCGATGGCCTCGACCGCGACGCCGGGGCCGGCATCGAGAAGGAGATGGAGCGGCTGCACAAGTCCTGCCGGCGCCTGATCTGGCTCAATCCGCTCTTGCGCTACGAGGGATTCCAACCAAAATCGAGAGGTGTCAGGGCGATGCTGCCGCATGTCGACGACTTTCGCACGGTGCACAACCTCGAAAGCCTGGGCGACCTGACCGCAGCCCTCAGCCACCCGGCGCCCCGGCACGAGGAAGCCTATCTCTCGTTCAAGGAGGCGGTCTGATGCTGGTCGATCACGAGAAGGTCTTGGAACAAGCGGCCGATTGGCGGAGCGGCGGCAAGGACGTGGCGCTGGCCACGGTGGTCAGCACCTGGGGCTCGTCGCCCCGGCCCGTTGGCAGCCAGTTGGCGATCGACGGCGAGGGCAACTTCATCGGCTCGGTCTCGGGCGGCTGCATCGAGGGCGCTGTGGTGCACGACGCGCTTCTGACCATCGACGATGGTGAGCCGCGCCTCCTCTCCTTCGGCGTCACCGACGAGATGGCCTGGGAAGTCGGCCTCGCCTGCGGCGGCAAGGTCGAGGTCTTCGTAGAGCGGTTGGAATGAAAACCGAGACATTGCGGCAACTGCTGGCCGACCGGGAGGCGAAGCGCCCGGTGGTGCTGGCGACCAACCTGGAAAGCGGCGAAGCTCGCCTCCTCTATCCGGGCGCGGACGGCGACGACGCCCTGGCCGAGGCGGCGACCCAGGCGGCGCTCGGCGACCGCGGACGCGTCGTCGAGACCGAGGCCGGCCGGGTCTTCCTCAACGTCTTCAACCCGCCCTTGCGGATGATCATCGTCGGCGCCGTGCACATCGCCCAGCCACTGACGCGGATGGCAGCGCTTTCGGGCTACGACGTCACCGTGATCGACCCGCGCCGCTCATTCGCGAGCGAAGACCGCTTTCCGGGCGTCAGCCTCTCCGACGAATGGCCAGACGACGCCATGGCCGAGCTGGCGCCCGACCGGCGCACCGCCGTCGTCACGCTGACCCACGACCCCAAGCTCGACGACCCGGCTTTGGGCGTGGCGATCCGCTCGGAAGCCTTCTATGTCGGCGCATTGGGCTCGACCCGGACGCACGCCAAGCGGCTGGAGCGGCTCAGCGAAGAAGGCTTCGGCGAGGCCGAGATGGCGCGCATCAACGGCCCCATCGGCCTCGATATCGGTGCCAAGTCGCCGGCCGAGATCGCGGTCTCGATCATGGCCGAGGTGACGGCCGCACTCCGGAACGGGGCGGCCTGATGTTCTTCGGCCCCCTGGCGATCGCCGAGGCCGAAGGAGCAATCCTGGTGCATGCCCAAGCCGTCGCCGGCGGCACCCTCAAGAAGGGTCGGGTCCTGGCGGCGGCCGACTTGGAGCGTCTAACCGAGGCCGGCATCGAGAGCGTCATCGTCGCCCGCCTGGAAGCCGACGACATGGCCGAGGACGAGGCGGCACGGCGGATCGCCGAGGCGGCGGCCGGCGACGGCGTCAGCGCACAGGCGCCCTTCACCGGCCGCGCCAACCTCTATGCGAGCGGGCCCGGCCTCATGGTCATCGATACCGATCGGGTGGACCGGCTGAACCTCCTTGACGAGGCCATCACCATCGCCACCCTGCCTCCCTTCGCCGAGGTCGGGGCCAAGCAAATGCTGGCGACGGTGAAGATCATACCTTTCGCAGCACCTCGCCGGGCGGTGGCAGAGGCGGTCGCTGTCGCCGGCGACGCCGGCCCGCTGGTCCGGGTCGCGAGTTTCGCGCCCAAGGCGGCCGGCCTCGTCATGACCCGCCTCGCACAGACCAAGGAATCGGTCCTCGACAAGACCGCTCGCGTGGTGGCCGACCGCTTGGCCGCGCTCGGCGGCCAAATCGCATTCGAGCGCCGCTGCACCCACGACAGCCAAGCCATCGCCGAGGCCGTGGCCGAGGCGCTGGCTCAGGGTGCCGATCCCGTGTTGATCTTTGGCGCCTCCGCCATCACCGACCGGCGCGACGAGGTGCCGGCGGGGATCGAGCAGGCCGGTGGTGAGGTGCTGCATTTCGGCATGCCGGTCGATCCCGGCAACCTGCTGCTGCTCGGTCGGCACGGCGAGGTGCCGGTGATCGGGCTGCCGGGCTGCGCCCGCTCGCCCAAGCTGAACGGTTTCGACTGGGTCTTGCAGCGGCTCGCCGCCGGCATCGAGGTGACCGGCCGGGACATCAAGCTGATGGGTGCGGGCGGCTTGCTGACCGAGATCCCGAGTCGGCCCCAACCCAGAACTGGCGAAGCCGCGGCGAAGGCGCCGACCGCGCCGCGCATCGTCGCCTTGGTGCTCGCCGCCGGCCAGTCGCGACGCATGGGCCGGCGCAACAAGCTGCTGGCGGAGATCGACGGTGTGCCGATGGTGAGCCGCGTCGTCGACGCGGCGCTGGCGTCGGCCGCAGAGTCCGTGCTCGTCGTCACCGGGCACGAGCCCGAGCGGGTCGCCGAGACCTTGGGCGCGCGCGCCGTTCGAACGGTCCACAACCCGGATTTCGAGCAGGGCCTCAGCACCTCGCTCAAGGTCGGGCTCGCCGCACTGCCGGCCGAAACTGACGGTGCCGTCGTCCTGCTGGGCGACATGCCCCGGGTAACGGCGGAGCATATCGACCGCCTGCTCGCCGCCTTCGATCCATTGGAGGGGCGGGCGATCTGCGTCCCCACTTACGACGGCAAACGCGGCAACCCGGTGCTCTTTTCAGCCGAGTTCTTCGCCGAAATGCGCGGCGTCGCCGGCGACGTCGGCGCCCGCCACCTGATCGGCCAGCACGAGGACCAGGTGGCCGAGGTTGCGATGGAGGACGACGCCATCTTCCTCGACATCGACACGCCCGAGGCGCTGACCGCGATCGGCGGTGACGCGGCCTGAGGGTCGTCTGCGGGTCCGCGGCGCCGTTCAGCTTCCGAGAAATCGCTTCAGGAAGTCGAGCTCGATCCTGGTGACGCCGTGTTCCTCCAGGTCGTTGTGACGGGCGGAGGGCGGGAAGATGCCCTCCTTGGGCTCGCCCGCGGCCTCGAAGAGGCGGCGCCCCAGCGCCACCGGTACGACCTCGTCGCGCTCGCCGTGGACGACCAGCAGCGGTGCGGAGACCCGATCGATTCGCGACAGGGAATCGAATGGGTCCTTGATCAGCAACTTCACCGGCAGGATCGGATAGGCCCGCTGGCCCACATCGCCGGCCGAGGTGAAGGGCGCCTCCAGCATCAAGGCGCCGACCTCGTGCTCGGTGGCGAGGTAGACGGCAACGCCGCTGCCGAGGGATTCGCCGATGACGGCGATGCGTCCGGGGGCGGCACCCTGCTCGCGCACGAAGGCATAGGCGGCGCGGGCATCGGCGAAGAGCCCGGCCTCGGTCGGCTTGCCGGGGTTGCCGCCATAGCCGCGATAGCTCACCAGCAGCAGGCCGTGGCCGGCCGCGGTAAAGGCGCGGGTCTTGCCGGCCCGATAGCCGATATGGCCGCCGTTGCCGTGAAAGTAGACGACGGTGATGCCACCCGCCTCCGCCGGTGGCTTGTACCACGAGGCGAGCTCGAGGCCGTCGTCGGTCTCGAGCCGGATCACCTCCAGCTCCGGCACCCCGTTCGCCGCCGGCGTGCCCAGGTCCTGGCTCGGGAAGTACATCAGCGAGCGTTGTAGGAAATACATGCCGCCAAGGACGCCGGCATAGACGCCGAGCACCAGCAGGCCGACCTTGAGAACGATCATTCGGTGCGAGCCTCGTTGTTCGCTCGGGCCATCTAACTCCCGCCGACCCGGCGGATGTCGAGGCCGTCCCGGTTCATCGCCCCCATCCGCTCGATCGCCGCGTCGGAAATCAAGAGATCGAGGAAGAGGGTTCGCTCGATGGCCAGCGCCTCGGCCAACGGCAAGGCCGATTCCCGGCGCACCAGGCGCTTGATGTGAGCGACGGCGGCGGCTGGCTTAGCGGTGATCTCCGCCGCCACGGCCATGGCGCGGGCGAGCGCCCCCTCCTCCGCCAGCTCGTGCACCAGGCCGAGGGCGAGCGCTTCCTCCGGCGTCACCGTGCGGCCGCGCAGGATCAGCTCCAGCGCCCGTGCCGCGCCGACGAGGCGGGCCAGTCGCTGGGTGCCGCCAGCGCCGGGCAACAAGCCGATCTTGATTTCGGGCAGGCCGAAGGCGTGATCGCCCGGCTGGGCGATGCGCAAATCGCAGGCCAGTGCCAGCTCGAAGCCGCCGCCCATGGCGGTGCCGTTCAGGGCCGCGATGACGGGCTTCGCCATCCCGGCCAGGCGGTCGAGCAGCCGGTCGACGTCGCGCGGCTTGACGAGACGGGCCTCGTCGACGACGAAGCTCTTGTCGCGCAAGGCAAGTGCGGTTTCCTCCAGCTCGCCGACGTCGTAATGGCGGATGAAGACGCCCGTCTCGGCGCCGGCGAGGACGATCGCGCGCACTGCCTCGTCGTCTTCCAACGCGGCCACAGCAGCATCGAGCTCCGCGACCGTCGTTCGGGTCATGAAACCGCCCGGCGGCGACATCAGGCAGAGGGCGACCGCACCGTCGTGTCGAACCTCGATCTCGCTCATCGGCTCTGCTTCCCTTTGGCGGCCGGTCGGCGCCCCTTCAGGCGTTTTACACCGAAGCGGATGAGCACGATCGGCAACACGACGATGGCGCCCAAGAGGATCCATTCGATCACCTGGCCGACGTTCGTCCGCACCCAATCGACGGAGTAGTGCATCGCCTGTCCCATCGAGCGGAAGACGTCTATGGCGTTGAAGTCGATCCAGCTCAACACCATGCCGACCAGCAGGCAGGCGAGCAGGATCTTGAGCACGGTTTTGACTTTAAGGCTCATCACATCTCCGGCCCCGGCGAATCGGCCCTAACGATGACACAAAGCGCGGGCGCGCTTAAGCCTGAGGCGGTCCGGGGCTCACTCGGGCGTCGCGGCCAGACGGGTCCGCAGCTCGCGCTTCAGCACTTTGCCGGACGGGTTGCGCGGCAATTCGTCGAGGACGATCAGTTGCTTGGGCACCTTGAAGCCAGCCAGGTGCTGGCGGCAGTGGGCCGTCAGCTCGTCGAGCGCCAACTCCGTGCCCGGGCGCAGGACGACCACGGCGACCGGCCGCTCGCCCCAGTCCGGGTCCGGCAGGCCGACGACGGCGGCCTCGCTCACCTGGCCCAAGTCGTAGACCACGCGCTCGACCTCGGAGGAGGCGATGTTCTCGCCGCCGGAGATGATCAGGTCCTTCTTGCGGTCGGTGAGGTAGAGGAAGCCCTCTTCGTCGAGATGGCCGACGTCGCCGGTCCGGAACCAGCCGTCCGACGTGAAGCTCTCGGCGGTCTTCTCGGGCGCGTTCCAATAGCCCCGCGTGATCTTGGGCCCGCGCAGGCAGATTTCGCCCTCGATGCCGGCGGCGAGCGGCTGGCCGGCATCGTCGAGGATCCGGACCTGGACATGGGCCAGCGCCCGGCCGGTGCTGCCGATCTTCTCGATCTCGCGGCCCGCCTCCATCAGGGTGTCGCCGCTGCAGGATTCGGTGAGGCCATAGGCGTCGATATAGCGGCCCGCCTTGAAGAGATCGGTGAACTCGACGATCCGCTGCTCGGGCGTGCGCTCGCCGCCGCCGACCACCCAGGCCAGGCTCGACAGGTCGAAGCTCTGCCGCTCGGGCAGCGACAAGACCGCGTTCAGCATCACCGGCGCCAGCCAGGCCCCGGTCAGGCCGTGTTCCTCGATCCGGCCGAGCGCCGCCGCCGCGTCGAAGTCGCGCTCGATGCAAAGCGTGCCGCCGACCCAGAGCACCGCAAAGCCCGGCAGGTCGAAGGCGCCGGCATGGTAGAGCGGCCCGACCACCAGCAGACGATCCTCGGCGCCGAGGCCCAGCGCCACCACGTGGTCGGCCGATTTCCAGTAGAAGTTGGAATAGGTGTGCATAACCCCTTTCGGGTGATCCGTGGTGCCGGAGGTGTACATCAGCCGGAAGAGGTCGTCGGGCTGGCGGTAGCACTGCGCCGGCACCGTCGCCGCTTCGCCAAGGCGCCGGCTGTCGGCCTGGGCCTCGGGCTCGAGGGTGAGATGCGCCGGCACGGCTGCCGCGGCGGCGGCCAGCTCGTCATCCACCAGCAGCAGCTTGGCACCCGAATCCCCGACGATGTATTCGACCTCGGCTGCCGCGAGGCGGAAGTTGATGGGCAGGAAGACGGCGCCGAGATAGCTCGTCGCCAGCGCCGCCTCGACGAAGGCGGGGCTGTTCTTCATCAACACCGCAACGACGTCGCCCGCTCCGATGCCGCGGCCGGCCAGGAAACCGGCCAGGCCCAGGGTCCGCTGGTGGAGCTCGGCGTAGTCGATCCGTTGCTTCCGGTAGAGGATCGCCGGCCGTTCCGGCGTGCGCTCGGCATGGAAGCGGATGAAGGCGGAGAGGTTGACCATGGGCGCGCTCCGGATAGCGATTGCGGCAACTAGAATAGCAATTCCGCGACTCGGCCCCCACATATGTTGAGGTCATTGGCACGACTTTTAATTGATGCCATCCTAATGACCGAGGGGAGGTCGGCCGTCGGACCGGACGGCCGTTCGGGGGACTATGGGCGCCAAGAAGCGGCGTAAGAAGAAGACCGGGGACGCTGTCGTCAAAGCCGAAGGCTTTCTCTCGGCCAGCTTCGAGCTGCTTCAGGACGGCATCGGCATCTTCGATTCCGACCTCGTCCTGAGATCCTGCAATACCCGCTTCCGCAAGCTCAGGAACTATCCGAAGAAGCTCTGCCGCCCCGGTGTCCGGCTCGCCGACATGCTTCGCCACAATGCGAAACGGGGCGACTACGGCCCAGGCGACGTCGAGGCCCAGATCAAGGAACGGTTCGACGAGATCCAACGGCTGGAGACGCGGACCGTCGAGCAGGAGATGCCCGATGGCCTGATCCTGCAGGTCAACTACCAGCCGATGCCTGACGGCGGCCTGATGCTGAGCTACCGCGACGTCACCGACACGCGACGTGCCGAGCAAGCCTTGAAGAAAAGCGAAGAGCGCCACGCCCTCGTCGGCGAGGCGGCGACCGAGGGCTTCTACGACTGGGACATCGCCCGGAACAAACTCTTCGTCTCGCCGCGCCTCAACCGCATGTTTGGGTTCGAGGTGGACGAGCTCGATTCCGAGACCTGGTACGGCCGCGTCCACGCGGAAGACAAGGAGACCTATCGGCAATCGCTCGTCCGCCTCTTCAAGCAGCAGAGCGAGCGCCAGAATATCGAATACCGGATCCTCAACAAGGCCGGCGATTACTTCTGGGTGCAGGACAACGGCGCTGCGGTGCGCGACGCCGAGGGCCGAGCGGTCCGCCTGGTCGGCGCGATCACCGACATCTCCGAGCGCAAGCAGGCTGATGCCGCGCTACGCGAGAGCGAGCAGCGCTATGAGCTTTCGATGGCCGCCGCGAATGAGGGGATCTACGACTGGCATATCGACACCGGCGAAGTCTATTACTCGCCCCGGGTTCTCGCTTCGCTGGGTGTTTCCGAAGCACAGATGCAAGCGCCGCAAGATTGGCTCGAGCGCATCCATCCCGACGACCGGCCCGAGTTCGAGTCTCGATTGGGCACGCATTTCAAAGGCGAGACGGAGCGCTTCGAGATCGAGGTCCGCTATCGACGCGGCGACGGGAGCTGGGGTTGGGCTCGCCAACACGGCCTCGCGCTTCGCGACGAAGAGGGACGCGCCTACCGGATGGCCGGCTCGACCGGCGACATCACCGAGGAGAAGCGGCTGGCGGAAGCCCTGGAGGCGACGCGCCGGCAGCTCTTCGAAGCGGTGGAGGCGATCTCCGAGGGCTTCGTGCTTTACGACGCTGACGACCGCATGGTCCTTTGCAACAGCCGCTTCCGCGACTTCTACAGCCCGGTCGCGGACATCATGCAGCCCGGCATTCGCTTCGAGGACTTCCTCCGCCAGGGCATCAAACGGCGCGCCTTTCCCGATGAGTACCTCGACGAGGCATGGCTCCTCGGCAGGCTGGCGGGGCGGCGGGACGCACAGGGCATGTCGGAGAGCCGCTTGCTGGACGGCCGCTGGGTGCAGATCAGCGAGCAGCGCACCGCCGACGGCGGCATGGTGACGCTCTACACCGAGATCACCGAACTGAAGCGCCGCGAGGCCGAGCTCAACGAGCTGGTCCTGAGCGTCGAGCGGACCCGTGACGAGGCGCTGGAAGCGCGCACGCAGTTGCAGGAGGCGATCGAGGCGATCTCCGAAGGCTTCGTCGTCTTCGACAAGGAGCGGCGCCTGGTGATCTGCAACAGCACCTATCGGCAATACTACGTCGATGCGGTGGGTCAGGAGATCGCCGATATGGTCGTCCCCGGCGCCCAGCAGCTCGACTTCCTGGCCACCGCCTTCGAGGCCGGCATGTTCCCCGAGATCGAGGGCACGAAGGAGGACTACGTCGCCCAGCGCCGCCAGCGCCAACACGAGCTTCGCCGCGCCGTGGAGATCCATTTTTCCAGCGGCGTCTGGGTCCAGGTCAACGAGCGCCCGACCCATGATGGCGGCTTCGCCGCGGTCTATACGGACATCACCGAGAGAAAGCGTCGCGAAGCAGAGCTGGCGGCGGCACACGACGAGGCCTTGCAGGCCCGGACCCAGCTCAGCGCCGCCGTCGAGACCGTTTCGGAAGGCTTCGTCCTCTTCGACGCCGAGGACCGCATCGTGCTGTGCAACGAGCGGTATCGCCACTACTTCACGGAAGCGGCGGGCGAGGAGGTGGGCCGTCTCGTCGTCCCCGGCGCCAGCTTCGACAGCTTCCTTACCGCCGCCTTCGAGGCCGGCATGTTCCCCGACGCGGGCCGCGACGCGGGAGCCCATCTCGCCCGCCGCCGCGCAGAGCGTCACGATGCCAGCAGCCCGTCAGAGATCCACCTCGTCAACGAGACCTGGTTGCAGAGCAGCGAGCGGCGCACCGCGGATGGCGGCCTGGTCGCGGTCTACACCGACATCACCGAGGTCAAGCGGCGCGAGGCGGAGCTCGCCGAGCTGGTCGACCGCCTGGCCGAGGCCCGCGACCAGGCGATGCAGGCGACCCAAACCAAGAGCCAATTCCTCGCCAACATGAGCCACGAGCTCCGCACGCCGCTGAACGCCGTCATCGGCATCACGGAAATGCTGGAGGAAGACGCCCAGGACGATGGCCTGGACGACTTCGTCGAGCCCTTGCAGCGCGTCGGCCGGGCCGGCAAGCACCTGCTGCACCTCATCAACGAGGTCCTGGATCTCTCCAAGATCGAGGCCGGCCGGCTGGAGTT
>JASLMY010000148.1 GCA_030746295.1 Alphaproteobacteria bacterium
CGGCTGGTCTTTCCCGGCGGCGCCCTTATCGGCTGCGCTGCCGGCTTCTTGAACGTGCCCAAGATCAAGGGCAGCCACAACGCCATGAAGACCGGCATGCTGGCGGCCGAGGCGGCCTTCGAGGCCTTGGCGACGGCCGGCGAGGACGGCGCCACGCCGGCGGAGCTCGACGCCTACCCGGATGCCTTCCGCAATTCCTGGGTCCACGACGAACTGCACGCAGCCCGCAACTTCAGGCCGGCCTTCCAAAAATGGGGCCTCTTCGGCGGCACGCTCTATAGCGGCATCGACCAGCTTCTGGGCGGCCGGGTGCCTTGGACGCTGCATCACGGCGCCGCCGACCATGCACGCCTAAAGCCCAAGGAGGCCTGCCGGCCGATCGACTATCCGAGGCCGGACGGTGTCTTCAGCTTCGATAAGCCCTCCTCGGTCTTCCTCTCCAACACCAATCACGAGGAGGACCAGCCGGTGCATCTGACGCTGAAAGACGCGGCGGTACCGATCGAGGTTAATCTCGCCCGCTATGCCGCACCGGAAGAGCGCTTCTGCCCGGCCGGGGTCTACGAGATCTTGAGCGACGACGACGGCGCCAACCCGCGCCTGCAGATCAACGCGCAGAACTGCGTCCACTGTAAGACCTGTGACATCAAGGACCCGAGCCAGAACATCGATTGGGTCGTGCCGGAGGGCGGTGGTGGCCCGAACTACCCGAACATGTGAGCGGGCCGGCTGGGCCGTGCGCGGCGGTCCGGCGCGGCCGCGCACGACTGCGGGCTTGCATCGGCACGCGACTACGCTATTTGATACCGAATCGATCGGCATTAGCGGCGATCACGGAGACGGACGGTGAAGGACAGGACCAAACCCGGACGGCAGCGGTCGGCACGGCGCCGCCGCTCGGACGTCGTTGCGGCCTTCGTGCTCGCCTTGACCACCGGCTGTGTCAGCGATTCCGCCAACAGCTCGGAAGAGCTGGCGGTTTCGAGGCAAGAGGTCGCCTCGCCGCTGGGCAGCTATCTCGCCGGCCGGCACGCCCGATCGAGCCGGGATACGAAGTCCGCAGTCGACTTCTACAACGCGGCCCTGGCCGAGGACCCCGGCAATCGACCGCTACAACACAGAACTTTTCTGCTGATGCTGGCCGAGGGCCGGTTCGACGGCGCCCTCGACCTGGCCGAGGCGTTGATGGCGGACCCGAAGACCTCGCGCATGGCCGAACTGGTCCTGGCGCTCGAAGCGATTCGCGAAAGCAACTACGACGACGCCGAGAGGCGGATCGGCACTCCCCCGAAACGTGGCTTCGGCGCGCTCTTGAAGCCTTTAATTCTGGCCTGGATCGAGGCCGGGCGGTCCGATACCGCAGCCGCCATCGAGACCCTCGAAGTGCTTCGCAAGAGCGATGCCTTCGTCGCCTTCCGCAACTATCACGCCGCCCTCATCCACGACTTCCAGGGCGACTTGCCGGCGGCCCGCGACAACTACGAGGCGACCCGCAAGAAGGGCGGCGTCACCACCTCGATAACGCTCGCCTACGGCTCGCTGCTGAGACGGCTCGGCGAGCCGGAAGCGGCCATGGCGGCCTATCGACAACTGCTGGAGCGGTCGCCGGAGAACCCGGCCGTGCTCGAGGCCGTCGCCGACCTCGAAGCGGGCCGTCCGGCGACGCAACTCGTCGCCAGCGTCAACGAAGGCGTCGCGGAAGCGCTCTATGGTGCGGCCGGTGCCCTGGCGCAGGAGCGCGGCGGCGAGGCGGCCCGAATCTACGCCAACCTGGCGCTCCACATGCGGCCCGACTTCTCCGCCGCCCGCATGCTGCTGGGCGAGATCATGGAACGCGATCGCCGCTGGGCCGACGCGATCGAGATCTACAGGAAAGTTTCCAAGTCCTCGCCCTACTACTGGGAGGCCCGCATCCGCGTCGCCACGAGCCTCGACCGTCTCGACCGGGTCGACGAAGCGATCGAGACCTTGACCCGGATGACCGAGGTTCGGACCGACGACTCCGTCGCGCTGATCACGCTCGCCGACCTGTTGCGCGCCCGTGAGCGCTATTCCGACGCGGCCGCCGCCTATGACCGGGCGCTCGCCCGCGTCGTCGAGCCCGAGGAACGGCACTGGACCCTCTTCTACGCCCGCGGCATCGCCCGCGAGCGGATCAAGGAGTGGGCGCGGGCCGAGGCCGACTTCCTGAAGGCCTTGGAGCTGAGGCCGGATCATCCGTTGGTCTTGAACTATCTCGGCTACTCCTGGGTCGAGCAGGGCCGCAACATCGATCGGGCCCGCAAGATGATCGAGAAGGCGGTGGCCCAGCGCCCCAACGACGGCTATATCGTCGATAGTCTGGGCTGGGTGCTCTACCGCCTGGCCGACTACGAGGGCGCGGTCAAGTACCTGGAGCGGGCGGTCGAGCTGAAGCCTCAGGATCCGGTCATTAACGACCACTTGGGCGATGCGTTTTGGCGCGTCGGCCGTCGCCTCGAAGCGCGCTTCCAGTGGCAGCACGCCCTGGCGCTCGATCCCGAGGAATCCGAGATCCCGGCCATCAAAACGAAGCTCGAGCGGGGCCTCGCCAGTGTCGCCAGCAGCGACGGCGGCGGCTGACGGCGGCACCGTGGCGCAACATCTGGCGCGCGCCAAGATCAACCTCTACCTGCACCTCCTGGGCCGACGCCCGGACGGCTATCACCTGCTCGACAGCCTGATCGTCTTCGCCGAACTGGGCGACGTCATCGAGGTAGCGGCGGCGGAACGGCTCTCGCTCGGCCTGAGCGGCCCCTTCGGCGAGGCGCTTTCGGCCGCGCTCGACCAGCCCGGCGACAACCTCGTGCTGCGGGCGGGGCGGGCGCTCAGCCAGGCCGAAGGCATCGAGGCCGGCGCCCGGATCGCGCTCGAAAAGCGGTTGCCGCCGGCGGCTGGGATCGGCGGTGGCTCCAGCGACGCGGCGGCGACGCTCCTGGCGCTGGCAGAGCTTTGGCGTCTTCGGCTCGATGCCGCGACGCTCGCCCGCATCGGCCTTGGTCTCGGCGCCGACGTCCCCGCTTGTCTGGCCCAGCCGGCAAGCGTCTTCGTCGGCGGCATCGGCGGCGAGGTCCGGCCGACGCCGCGACTGCCGCCGGCGGCGGTGTTGCTCGTCAACCCCGGCGTCCGGCTCGCTACCGCCGACGTCTTCCGCGCCTTCGACGGCGCCTGGTCGGCACCGGCGCGCTTCGAGACGGCGCCGGCGAGTGCTGCCGAATTGGCTGCGCTCTTGGCCCGGCGCGGCAACGACCTGGAGGCGGCGGCGATGTCGCTGGCGCCCGAGATCGGTGATGTGCTGACCCGTCTGGAGGCCCTGCCTGAGGCCCTGCTGGCGCGGATGAGCGGCAGTGGCGCGACCTGCTTCGCCCTCTTCGCCGAGACGGCCGCGGCCGAGCGGGCCCGCGCTCGGCTGGCCGGCGAGCACCCTGATTGGTGGTTGGCGGCGGCGCCCCTGTCAGGCAACGCGTCCTAGTGTGGTGGATTTGAAGCTCCTCCGATTATTGGGGCAAGCACCGTGAGGATCTTCAAATCCTTAAACTACGCTACAATCAAAGGCTTGCTAGTGTCCTTATCGAATCGGAAGTTCGTCGGGCGCTTACCACAGGTGTTGCGAACTTCTGATTCGGGACACTAGCCGGCAAGCTCTCTTTCGCTTGGGTTCGCGGGCCCGAGCACGTATCATTTTCCAATTCCAGCGACAGCGCGAAGGGATCGGACTCATGACCGATGCAGGGACGGAAGGCGGCGGCGCGGCGGTTGGCCGATTGGCCGAGATGTCGGCGGCCGAAGAGGCGCACGCGGCCCTAGCCGACAGCTATATTTCGGGCCGCGCCCACGGCACCACCTACATGCCCGACGACGTCCGCTTCGTCGTCGAGCGCGGCCAGGGCGCCCGGGTCATGGACGAGAGCGGCAATTGGTACGTCGACTACGTGATCGGCGCCGGCGCCATGATCCTGGGCCATACCCACCCCGCCGTCGAGGCGGCGACGATCGGTCAGATCCGCCGCGGCACCCATTTCTATTCGCTGCTGAACGGGCCGGCGATGGAGCTGGCGACCGAGATCGTCGCTGCCAGCCCCTGCGCCGACAAGGTGATGTACACGACCACCGGCTCGGAGGCGACCTTCTACGCCTTGCGCCTGGCCCGTGCTTATACCGGGCGCGACAAGGTGCTGAAGTTCGAGGGCGCCTATCACGGCTCGCACGACTATAGCCTGGTCTCCAGCGCGCCGAGCCAGACCTCGAACTACCCGGTCGGCCAGCTCGATACCGGCGGCGTGCCGACGGGCCTGGATGAGAGCGTGCTGATCGCACCCTACAACGATCTCGACGCGGCGGAGCGGATCGTCGCCGAGAACGCCGACGACATCGCCGCCATCATCGTCGAGCCGATCCAGCGCATTCTGACGCCCGAGCCGGGGTTCCTGGCGGGCCTGCGCGCCGTAGCCGACAAACACGACAGCCTGCTCCTCTTCGACGAGGTGGTGACCGGTTTCCGTCTCGCCTATGGCGGGGCGCAGGAGTACTACGACGTCCGCCCCGACCTGGCGAGCTATGGCAAGGTGGTGGGCGGCGGCTTCGCCCAAGGCGCGGTGGCGGGCCGGGAAGAGGTCATGGATCTGACCGACCCGACGCGCAAGGGCCAAGGCGCCTTCGCCTATGTCAACGGCACCTTCAACGGCAATCCGGTCGCCGCCGTGGCGGCGCTGGCGACCTTGGAAGTGTTGCGCCAGCCCGGCACCTACGAGCGGCTGAACCAAAACACGGCCCAGCTCAGGACCGAGATGCAGGCGATCCTCGACCGCCACGACCTGCCGGCGCTCGTCATCGGCGATGCCTCGATGTGGCAGATCCTGTTCACCGACACGGTGCCCCGGAACTACGCCCAGTACATCCAGGCCGACATGGCGCGGACCAAGGCGCTCGACGAGGCCCTGATCCGGCACGGCGTCCTGGTCTTGCCGCTGGTGCGGCGCAACGTCTCGGTCGCCCACGACGAGGACGACTTCGAGGCGACGCTCCGGGCCCTCGATGCCGCCTGCCGCGAGGTCGCCTAGCTCTCGCCGAATGCCGATGGACGCCCCGGCCCGCGCCTCGCGGGTGCTGGTGACGGGAGCGTCCGGCTTCATCGGCCGCTATATCGTCGCCGCCTTGCGGCAAGCCGGGCACGAAGTGGTCGGTTGCGCCCGCAACCTTTCGGCGGCGCGGCGCGCCATTCCCGACATCGACTGGCTGCCGGCCGACATGAACCGGGACCTGACGCCCGAGGCTTGGGCGCCGCGGCTCGACGGCGTCGATGCGATCGTCAACTGCGCCGGCATCCTGCAGGGCGGCGGTGGCGACAACATCGAGGCGATCCACGCCACCTCGCCGATCGCCCTCTTCCGCGCCGCCGAGGCGGCCGGCATCCGCCGCGTGGTGCAGGTCTCGGCGCTGGGTGCCGATGCCGAGGCCGGCACCGCCTATGCCGACAGCAAACGGACAGCGGACGACTATCTGGCGACGACGGCGCTCGAGTGGATCGTGCTCCGCCCCTCGCTCGTCTACGCTCGCGACTCCTTTGGCGGCACTTCGCTCTTCCGGGGCCTAGCGGCGCTGCCCTGGGTGCTGGCGCTGCCGGGCCAGGGCGACCAGGCCTTCCAGCCGGTCGCGATGGAAGACGTGGCATCAACCGTCGCCCGCCTGGTGGCGCCCGAGGCGCCACAGGGCTTGCAGCTGGAGCTCGGTGGGCCCGAGGCCCTGTCGCTGCGGCAGATCTTGGTCGCCTATCGCCGCTGGCTCGGTCTCGAACCGGGCTTGATCGTCGAGGTGCCGATGGCCCTGATCCGCCTCGCTGGGCGGCTCGCCGACGTGACCCGCCGGCTCGGCGGCGGCCGCGGGGCCTTGTCGACCACGGCGGTGCGCCAGCTCGAGCATGGCAACACCTGCGGGCACGATCCCCGCCTGGACGAGCTCGGCATCCGGCCCGGCCGCTTTGAGGATTGGCTGATCGCCAACCCGGCGGGCGTCCAGGACCGCTGGCATGGCCGGCTCTATTTCCTGCGGCCGGCGCTGCGCATTGCGTTGGGCCTCTTCTGGCTCTGGACCGGGATCGCCACCGCCTTCTTCTTTCCCCTCGCCGAAAGCGAGGCGCTCTTGCGCCGGGTCTGGGTACCGGAGGCCTTGATGGGCGCTGCCTTCTGGCTCGGCTCGGCCTTCGATGTCGCCGTCGGCTTGGCACTGATCCTGCGCCGGCGGGTGAAGGCGGTAGCCGTCATCGGCATCCTCGCCACGCTCGGCTATCTGGCGCTGCTGACCGCGGGCATGCCGGAGCTTTGGTTGCACCCACTCGGCCCGCTCTCCAAGCTACTGCCGATCATCATCGCGATGGCCGTCATAGTGGCGATCGAGGACGATCGCTGATGGACCTCTACCTCGCGGTGAAGACGGTGCACATCCTCTCCGCTGCGGTTCTCTTCGGCACCGGCGCCGGCATCGCCTTCTTCATGTTGATGGCGCACCTGACGCGGGATGTCGCCACCATCGCGGCGACCGCACGCATTGTGGTCATCGCCGACTTCGTCTTCACCCTGCCGGCGGTAGTGGTGCAGCCGGCGACCGGCCTCTGGCTGATCTGGCAAGCGGGCTTCGCCGTCACCGAGCCCTGGCTCCTTCTCGCCTACGTTCTCTATGTCCTGGTCGGCGCCTGCTGGATCCCGGTCGTCTTCCTGCAGATCAAGGCCCGCGACCTCGCCGCTGCCGCGAGGGAGCAAGGCACACCCCTGCCAGCGGCCTACACCCGTGCTTTCCGGATCTGGTTCTGCCTCGGCTGGCCCGCCTTCGCCGGCGTCGTCGCCATCTACGCCCTGATGCTCTTCAAGCCCGAATTCTGAAATCAAGCCACGAAAAAGGGGGCGCCGGAGCGCCCCCTCTCAGGGTTCGGTCTCGCTTGCCGCTCAGCCGTCGTAGGCGCCGACGATGGCGACGGAGGAGACGTTCTGGTGCGGGAATCCGCCCAGGTTGTGGGTCATGCCGAAGCGCGGGTCGGCGAGCTGGCGATCGCCGGCCCGGCCCAGGATCTGCGAGTACATCTCGTAGAGCATGCGCAGCCCCGAGGCCCCGATCGGGTGGCCGAAGCACTTCAGGCCGCCATCGATCTGGCAGGGGATCTGGCCGTCGGCGTCGTAGAAGCCGTCGAGCACGTCGCGCCAGGCCTCGCCCTCCTTGGAGAGGTAGAGGTCCTCCATGGTCACGAGCTCGGTGATCGAGAAGCAGTCGTGGCACTCGAACATCGAGACCTCGTCGCGCGGGCTGTCGATGCCGGCCTCCTTGTAGGCCCGCTCGGAAGCCTTGCGCGTGGTCATGAAGTAGCTGCCGTCCCAGGAGTTGTGGCTGGCCTCGACGCCGTTGGAGACGGCGAGCTGCAAGGCCTTGACGGTGACCAGGTCCGTCTTGCCGAGCGAACGGGCGATCTCGGGCGTGGTGACGATGGCACAGGCCGATCCGTCGGAGACGCCGCAGCAGTCGAAGAGGCCCAGGGGCTCGGCGATCATCGGCGCGTTCAGCACCGTGTCGATGTCGATCTCCTTGCGCAAATGCGCCTTCGGGTTCTTGGCCCCGTTGGCGTGGCTCTTGACCGAGATCTGCGCCATCGCCCGCTTCAGCTCGTCCTTGTCGACGCCGTGCTTGGTCTGATAGGCGGTCGCCAGTTGGGCGAACGAGCCGGGCGCCGAGGCGTTGGCCCAGTACATCGAGTTCAAGACGCCGCGGCCGCGCTGCGGCAGGCCGCCGTAGCCGGTGTCTTTCAGTTTCTCCACACCGGCGGCAAGGGCGATGTCGGCGGCACCCGAGGCCACCGCGTAGACAGCACCCCGGAACGATTCGGTGCCGCTGGCGCAATAGTTCTCGACCCGGGTGACCGGGATGTAGGGCAACCGCAAGGCCACCGCCAGCGGGATGCCCGACTTGCCAACATGGACCTCCTCGATCGCGGTGGAGAACCAGGCGGCGTCGATCTGGCTGCGCTCGATGCCGGCGTCCTTGATGCATTCCTCGAAGGCCTCGACGATCAGGTCATCGGCCTCCTTGTCCCAGCGCTCGCCGAACTTCGAGCAGCCCATGCCCAGAATCGCGACCTTGTCCCTGATACCGGTAGCCATGCCTTGAACTCCTTCGTTGACGGCGGGCCTAATCGTCGGCCAAGGCCGGCGCCGCCTTCCAGAAATATTTCGTGAACCCGCGCTGGTTGTCGTGCTCCTTGACGCGGAACATCATCCGCATCGACATCCCGACCTCGACGCCGCCCACGTCGACATCGGTCAAGTCTGCCATAAGCCGGCCGCCCTCGGCAAATACGACCATGCCGAAGTGCTGCGGCGGATCGAGCGAATAGGTCAGGCCGTCGGCGGTCCAGCTCTGCACCGTCGCCGGGGTGTCGGCGAAGGAATGGTCGTCCTGGCTGTGGAATTCGCCGCAGTTGGGGTTGACGCAGACGTTCGACTTCGGGAACTGCACCGTGCCGCATTTCCGGCACTTGCCGCCCATCATGCCGATCAGCATCTCCTTGTTACGGAAGAGCGAGGACAGCGCGGTCTGCTTGTCGACCTCGCTGCGCAAGCCCCGGTCCATCTCGACGATCTCGTTGAAGGACTGGAACTTGGCGTAGTTGGTCTCTTCCTTGCGACGGGCGAGGTAACCCTTGATGCCCTGGCGGGCCCCGAGCGATTTCAAGGCATCGGTGGTGCGGAAGAGGATCGCGTCCGCCCCCTGGCCGAAGCCGACGACGACGATGTTTTGGCCCGGCTCCGCCTCCTGCAGCTTCTGGACCAGCATGACAAGGGCGTGCGCGGCACCTGAATCGCCCATCACCGCTGCCAGGTTGTCGGAGACCGCCTCCGCCTTGATGCCGGTGCGCCGGGCCATCAGGGCGCCCAAGTTGCGGATCATCGCCGGCATGATGAAATGGTCGACGTCCTCGGCCGAGATGCCGGTCGACTGGAAGAGCCCCTCCAGCGCCGGCGGCACGATCTTCATGTAGCCTTCGTCGCGGATCCAGCGCTCCTCCCAGCCGTAGTCGAAGGCCTCGTTCTGGCCGCGGTAATGGTCGACGAAATCGACCGCCTCCTGGTGCGCGCCGACGAATTCCGCGATCACCCCATCGCTGCCCAGCATCAGCGAGGCGGCCCCATCGCCCGACATCAGCTCCAGCGCCGCAGCCGCCTTGGTGCGGCGGTGCTCGCTGGCGATGTAGAGGGCCTGGCCGCCCAAGCCCTGGACCGCGTTCAGCGCCGTGATCAGGCCCGAGGTGCCGGCCCGCTGCGAGGAGGTGATGTCGAGCGTCATCAGGTTCTGGCCGAGGCCGAGCGCAGTGGTCAGCACGCTCGAGTTCTGCCGGTCCTCGAAAGGCAACGTGGTCGAGGCCAGGAAGACGCCTTTCAGGTCCTCGGGACGGTCACCGGCGAGGCAGTCGCGCCCCGCCTCGACGGCCATGGTAAGCGCGTCCTCGTCCCAGTTGCACATCGCCCGCTCGCCCTTGCCGTGGGCCTTGAGGGCGGAATTGAACCAGCCGTTCGCCTCGACGACCGACTTGCGTTGAAGACGAAGCCGGGGGACGTAGCCCCCATATGCGGTAATGCCGACCATGCCGCGCGTTCCCTCGATTTTTCGTTGCCGTGCCGGTTGCGTGCTGGCGCCAACATATCAGCCGCCTAGGCCCGGTCAAGCGGGTGGAAAGCGCAGGTTCGCTTCGACTTGCGTCGAATTACCAGGCCACCCGCTCCCCCGTCCCAACCACCCATAGATGGTACCCTCGGGGTGGTTGGGACAGGGGGGCGGGTGGTCCAGCCATCGTCGAAAACAGCGCTACTCCCGATAGCTCGGATCGAGGCGGTCGAGGCGGCGCAAGTGAGCCGGCCAGTCCTTGTCGGCGAACTCGGTGCCGCCGGTGAAGAAGGCCGTGGTCTTCTCGATGGTGGAGTCAGAAATTGGCGTCAGCGGGGTGCCGCAGGCCATGGCGTCGACCTGCGCTTGGCAGGCCTTCTCCAGGTAGTAGATCAGGATGAAGGCCTCGGGGATCGAGCGGCCGACTGTGAGAAGACCGTGGTTCCGCAAGATCAGGGCCCGGTTGTCGGCGAGGTCGCCCGCGAGCCTGGCCTGCTCGGCCTCGTCGACGGCCACGCCTTCGTAGTCGTGATAGCCGGTGCGGCCGTGGAACATCAGCGCGTGCTGGGTCATCGGCAACAGGCCACAGTCGAGCGACGAGACCGCCATGCCGGCACGCGTATGGGTGTGCAGCGAGCAGGCGACGTCGGGTCGGGCGGCGGCGATGGCACTGTGGATGACGTAGGCGGTGCGGTTGACCTCGAAGGCGCTGTCGCTTCGCTGCTCGCCGTCGAGGCCCATCTTGATCAGGCTTGAAGCGGTGATCTCCTCGAAGAAGACGCCCCAGGGGTTCAGCAGGATCGCGTCCGGCTCGTCCGGCACCCGGGCGGCGATATGGGTCAGCGCCAGATCGGTCATGTCATAATGGTCGACGAGCCGATAGCAGGCGGCGAGGTCGACCCGAGCCTGCCATTCGGCGTCGGTCACGGTATCGCGGATCGTGGCGTCGGTGGGGACGATGGATAGCGACATGGCAGAACTCCTTCGCAAAGGTTGGCGGCTCAGGCGCGGGCGGCGGTGCGCCAGCCCAGGCGAACCGCGGCGATGGCCTGGGCGACGGCGGCCTGCGAGGGGTCGAGCACCAGCACGCCCAAGCGCTCCTCCAGCGGCTCGCGGTAGCGGGCCATGCCGGCACAGCCCATGATCAGGACGTCGGCGCCGTGCTCGTCCACGAGGCGGCCGCCGACCTCGGCCATACGCGCCTCGACGTCGCCGGTATCACCGTCGAGATCGGTGACGCCGACGCCGATCGGCAGCTCGCCGGCGAAGCGGTGCTGCAGGCCCATCTGCCGGATGTAGCGGCGGTGGCGGCTGACCGAGGCCGGCAGGATGGCGATGATGGCGAAGCGGTCGCCGAGGTTGAGGGCCGCCGACATCGCCGCTTCCGAGATGCCGAAGACCGGGTGGCGCGTCGTCTCCCGCGCCGAATGCAGGCCGGGGTCGGAGAAGCAGGCCAGCACGAAGGCATCGGCCCGGTTGTCCTCGCGCCCGATCAGCTCGCACAAGGGTCCGACGACGCCGTCGACGTGGCGCTGGCTCTCGATCCCGGGCGGACCCTCGGCCAGGGTCAGGCAATCGATCTCGGGCCCGTCGGCGAAGCGCAAGGGTGCGACCGCCCGGTCGATGCCTTGCGTTACGGCCTCGGTGCTGTTCGGATTGACGACGACGATACGCTGGCTCATGTCCCTCTCCCCGGCACGGCGAAATCCCAAGCCCGCATTCTGACGGCTCAGAGGGATCGACGCAAAGCTGTGTTGCGGCGCTCGCGCCCTATTCCGGCGGCGGGACGGCGGCGGTCTGCTCGGAGATGATCTTGTAGTGCTCGATGCGCCGGTGCTCGGCGAAATTGAAGATCGTGTCCTTGATGTAGCGGCCCCGGTCGAGATCGCAGACCGCGGTGACGACCTCGTCCTCGACCGTCGTCGCCAACGCCACGATCTCGCCGGCCGGCGAGACGATGGCCGAGCCGCCCATCATGTCGCAGCCGCCTTCGAGGCCGGCCCGCGCCGTGCCGACCGCCCAGGTGCCGTTCTGATAGGCACCGGCCTGCATCGACATGTGGTTGTGAAACATCCGCAAATGCTCCGATTCCTGCGCCACGGCGTTGCCCACGGGCGTGTTGTAGCCGAGCATCACCAGCTCCACGTCCTGCAGGCCCATCACCCGCCAGGTCTCGGGCCAGCGACGGTCGTTGCAGATGCAGAGACCCATGATCCCACCCATGGTGCGCCAGACCGGAAAGCCCAGGTCGCCGGGCTCGAAGTAGCCCTTCTCCAAATGCTGCCAGGGCCGGCTCGGGTCGTACTCGGCGTGCCCCGGCAGGTGCACCTTGCGGTACTTGCCGACGATCTCGGCCTGCTGGTTCACCAATATGGCGGTGTTGAAGCGCCGCTTCCGGCCCTCCGCGTCGGTGAAGAGCTCGGCATAGCCCAAGTGGAAGCCGACGCCGAGGCGCTTGGCCTCCTCGAAGAGCGGTGCGGTCTGGTTCGACGGCATCTCGGTCTCGTAGAAGCTGTCGAGCTCGGCCTCGTCCTCGATCAGCCAGCGCGGGAAGAAAGTGGTCAGCGCCAGCTCCGGGAAGACCACGAGGCGGGCGCCGCGCGAATGGGCCTCGCGCAGCAACTCGACCAGGCGGGGGACGACGACGTCGCGCCCCTCGTGGCGCTCCACCGGGCCCATCTGGGCGGCGGCGACGTTGATCTTGCGGGACATCGAGGCTCCTCCGACCTGCTGCGAGAGAGGGCCATCCTACGCATCGCCGAACGCTTGTCCACGGGGCGGCG
>JASLMY010000149.1 GCA_030746295.1 Alphaproteobacteria bacterium
AAGCGTGTTGTCGAAATCGACGCCGATACGCATGTCGCCCCGGAAAACCAAGTGTTAACCATGGCGAAGCTACCCGACAGCCCGTTAACAAGCGTTTAAGGTGGGGTAGGGCGGTCGTCCAGAAGGGATTTGTCGTAGGCGGCGTCGGCCGCCCGCACACCGAGGTAAATCGTCATTACAAGGATGACGTCGACCTCCGGACCGTCCGAGGCCAACGGCAGATAGAGCCGCTCCGCCTGCAGGCCGCCGCAGTCGGGATTGGAGATGACCTTGCCCCGTTGGAAGATCGGCTTGCCGTCCGCGGCGCAGAGCCACATGCGGTGATAGGCGCCAGTGTTGGAGAAGTCGTCATAGACGTCGTCAACCCACTTGCCGGTGCAGTCGCGCCCGGCCAACGCCGTGATCTTGGTACCGATCAAGCGAAAGCGGAACCGCATCGGCCTCCCGATCGCGTCGATCAGCCATAGGTTGGACAGTAGATGCGGGATGTCGAGAGGATCAAAATGTTGCCGGCCCGGCAGACCGGCGGCCGGATGGATCGAGAGTCAATAGCGATGGAACTCCCGCATCCGGGGCGGACACGCAGCAGGCAGCTCGGAATTTTCCAGGCAGATCACGTCGTCGTGCTCTCGCCCGACACCCACCGACGATCGCCGTGTTCATTCCCTAAGGAAGTACTGTGAGCCGATGATGGCAATTCGAGCCGGGCCGCGGCCTCAAACGCCGCCGGCGTAGCGCGCTTTCAGCGCCGGGATGACCTCCTTGGCGATCTTCTCGAACATCGGCTTCTGCACATCCAGTATGGGGTAGTAGAGGCCGACCTCGGAGATACCCAAGTCGATCACCTGTCGCACCATCTCCTCGAAGACGGCCTCGGACTCGTAGTAGGTGATACCGCCGCCGCTGGCGCGCGAGGCCGGGTCGAACATCAGGTAGGAGCGCCGCAAGCTCGACGCGTCCCGGCCGATGGTGGCGCAGTTCTCGTCCATGCGCGCGATGCGGTCGCGCGTCTCCGCCAACTGCTCCTCGAAGGTCTGGGCGAAGCTGAGGCTGTTCCAGTTGTCAGCGTAGCGCGCTGCATGCTTCATCATCACCGGGCCCAGGGCGGCGATCACGATCGGCGGCCGGGGCTTTTGCAGCGGCCGCGGGTTCATCACCGCCTCCTTGACCCGATAGTAGGTGCCTTCGTAGCTGGTGACCTCGTTCGAGAGCAGCGCGTCGACGATCTCGACGTACTCCTTGAAGCGCGCCACCCGTTCCTTACCCTCCCAATTGGGGATGCCCATCATCTCGTAGGCTGGATCGATGGTCAGGCCGACGCCGAGCCCGACCTCTAGGCGGCCCTGCGAGATGTGGTCGACGCTGAGCGCCTGCCGGGCCAACAGGGCCGGGTTTCGAAGCGGGATCTGGGTGACGTAGGTCGCGATCCTGATCCGCGTCGTCTCGCGCGCGACCGCGGCCAGCACCGTCCAGGCCTCGAGCCACGGGATCGAGGGATTGTTCCAGTCGACGAAGTGATCGCCCGTGGTGACGAGGTCGAAGCCTAGTTCCTCGACATGAGTGAAGCGCTTCAGAAGCTCGTCCCAAGGCGCGTTCGGCAAGATGATGACTTGAAATCTAAGGTCGTCTGCCATCGTTTCGGCCCCCCCCTTTCTCGTTCCAAAGTCCAACCTTCGGTACCGCGTCATCATGCCTGTCTCGAGGGAAAGACGCCACGCATTAGCAGGCTAGAACGGCCGTGCCGGATGGCGGCCGGCGGCGAGCTAATTCATAAAGCGGTAGAGGCAGGATCCGAGGCCGACCGCGAAGACGACCAGGAAGCCGAACAAAAGCAGCCAGCGCCGCCGGCCGACCCGGCCGAGCGACCAGCGGATCGCCCGGCCGGGCGCCTCGCCCAGCTGTTTGATCAACGCCTCGAGCGCATTTGCCTCCGGCGTTTGCCGGCGTAGGAAGGCAAGGCGCCAGCCGATGCTGGCAACGTCCCGGCTGGCGACCTTCAAGAGGCCGCGAAGCCAGAAGAGAGCGCCGAAGAGGCCGACAAAAACGGCGAGGCCGTCCGGCTGCGACAAGAGTGGTCCAAGAAAGCTCGCCGCCAGATCGGGTAGCAGAAAGCCCGCTACGCCCCCAACCCAGCCGAAGCCCTTAAGGGGCTCGACCGGAACGACGCCGAGTGCAATCACCACAAGCGCCAGGACGACCGTCAGACCGAGCAACGCCCGATAGAGGCCGCGACGCCAGTGGCCGAGGGCGAAGGCGAGACGGGTCATGCGAAGGCGTTCCGGCTCTCGTCCTTGCACCGGCGGATAGTCGCTCGACGTCGCGATGACGTGGTAATCGCCCGGGATATTGATCGGTGCATAGCCACCGGTGCGACTCCGAATCCGGCGAAAGACGGATTCGTGGATTCGGACCGGTGCCGACGCCGAGGCGCAGAGGGCGGCGATGTCGCGCGCGCCGACGCGGTAGTAGGCGGCGACGCCGGCACGGGAATCGTAGAGCCGATCGTAGACGTTGGCCTCTCGGCCGTAACCCGCCCGCTGGTCGGCGGCGAAACGGAGCGGTACCGTCAGGGCCTCCGCCTTGGCCATCATCCAGTCGAGCGAGACCCGCGCCATGCCGTCCTTGGGATAGCCGCCGCCGACGTTGGAATGGACGCCGGCGAACCAGACCTGCTCGACTTCGCCGCCCTCGGCCAGCTTGGTCTCGTCCAGCATCACCGGGCTGAAGGTCCGGCGCTCGTCGTCAACCGCCAGCGCGTGGTAGGCGCGACAGATGCTCTTGTTCAAGTCGTGCCGGTGGGTCCGGACTGGTAGCCAGGACCGCAGCACGTCGCGCAACCAGTCCATCGGCACGCCCACCGCGTCGACCGTATCCCAAACGCCGAGGAAGGTGATCTCGGCGGTGTGGAACTCGTTGCCTGCCTCGACGGCAGCCGCTTTCGCGGTCTCGACCGCGTTTTGTTCCTTCCTGCGATAGCTCTTGAAGAGGCACGCCACCGTCTCTTCCAAGTCCTTCGGGGTCGGGAAGTTCCGCCGCTCCAGGACGCCGTAGGCGTCGATCAGACCGGCCAGCGAGCGCACCGTGAAGGCGCCACGGCTGAAGCCGAAGAGGAAGATCTGATCGCCCGGATTGTAGGTCCTGACGAGGCTGGTATAGAGCTCGCGGATATTGCGGCTGAGGCCCCAGCCGAAGGCGCCGCCCAAGGCCTTGAAGAGCTTGAAGTCCTGGCTGCCGACGCCGTCGTCGTGAAAGGCGATCTGGTCGCCGCCCGAGAGGTCGACGGCTTGGTAGAGGCGCCAGACGTTGGTGCCGACGCGCTTGCCGCCGGCGTTGCCGGTGCCGTCGGAACAGAGGACGATGTTGCGTCGGGGCGACGCCGTCAGCGCCGCCTCCGGCACGGGCTCCGCCGCCGCCTGGTCTTGCTCGCTCATCCAGAATCCCTCTTTGCCAGGCCATAGCGTGAGCCTGTCGTCCGCTCCCACAGGACACCGATGACTTCGTAGCCTATACTGGTAAGACTTCCCGATTAAACCCATAATTATTGCGGCTCTCTTCGGCCCTGCGCCAGCCTCACCGAGGTCATCGGCCCCTCGCGGCATTTTGCCGCAGCCGTCTCCGGCTCGGGTCATGGAGGGGTGCGGGCTTCTGTGTTAGCGCTGGCGACCATGAACCCTGAGGTGGAGATCGCGGACGACGGTCCGACCGGATCGGGCCGATTGCGCATGGTACCGCCGTTCTCGCCGGTACTCCTGGGTGGCCTGTTGCTGAAGCCGTTGCCGTCGGTCCTGCTGCAGCCGGTCTTGACCCTGGCGTTGGGTGCCGTCGCCCGACTTCATCCGACGGTCTTCGAGAGGCTGGGCGCTTACGCCGACACCGTCTTTCTGATCGATCCCATCGACCTTCCCTTCCGTCTTCTGCTCCGCCCGACGCCCGAGCGTCCCCGGCTGACGGTCGCGCGCGCGGAGGACGCGGCAGCAGCCGGGGCGACGATTCGGGGCTCCCTCCTTGCCCTGATCGAGCTGCTGGAAGGGCGGCTCGACGGCGATGCTTTATTCTTCTCGCGCCGGCTGTTGATCGAGGGCGACACCGAAGCGGTGTTGGCGCTTCGAAACGCCGTTGACGGCGAGGAGATCGACCTCGTCGACGACGTCTTGGCTCGCGCCGGCCCCCTGGCCCGGCCCGCCCGGCACGCCGCCCGCCGGCTGCGCCGACTGGCCCGGCGTGCGAGCGACGACATGGCGCTCTTGCAGGCGGCATTGCTGCAGCCGGCGATCGAGCGGACGGCCGCCCAGGCGGGCGAGCTCGACCAACTCCGCCGCTCGCTGGCGGGCGACACCCGGCGGCGCGGCCGTCGCCCGGCCGAGGGGGCGGGCGGATGACGCCGGGCGGGCTCGAATTGGTCGCTCCCGCCGGCACGCCGGCGGCCCTCCGCGCCGCCGTCGATGCCGGCGCCGAAGCGGTCTATCTCGGCTTCCGCGACGAGACCAACGCCCGCAACTTCCCTGGCCTCAACTTCAGCCCGGCGGAGCTGGAGGCGGGCATCGACTATGCGCACGCCGGCGGCTGCAAGGTGCTGGTCGCCGTCAACACCTTTCCCCGCGCCGGCGATCCCGGCCCCTGGCGCCGCGGCGTCGACCGCGCCGCCGAGCTCGCTGCTGACGCGGTCATCCTGGCCGACATCGGCCTGCTCGACTACGCCGCCAAGCGGCATCCCGATCTGCGCCTCCACCTCTCGGTCCAGGCCTCGGCCTCCAACGCCGAGGCGATCCGGTTCTACCATGACGCCTTCGGCGTCCGCCGCGTGGTCCTGCCCCGGGTGCTGACGGTGGCGGACATCGCCGAGCTGAATGCCCAGATCCCGGTCGAGACCGAGGTCTTCGCCTTCGGTGGCATGTGTCCGATGGCCGAGGGCCGCTGTCTCCTGTCCTCCTACGTCACCGGCAAGTCGCCCAACATCACCGGCGTCTGCTCGCCGGCGAGCCATGTGCGCTACCTGGAGCGGGGCTCCAAGATGGTCTCGCGCCTCGGCGACCTCACCATCAACGTCTTCGAGGCAGGCGATGCCGCCGGCTACCCGACGCTTTGCAAGGGGCGCTTCGTCGCCGGCGGTGACGCCTCCTACCTCTTCGAAGCGCCGACCAGCCTCAACGTCCTACCGCTGTTGCCGGAGTTGTTGGCGGCCGGCGTCAGTGCACTGAAGATCGAGGGCCGGCAGCGGGGCCGCGCCTACACCGGCCAGGTCGTCGCCGCCTTCCGCCAGGCCATCGACGCCTGCCGGCGGGGCGAGCCGATCCCGGATCTGACGGAGCTGGCCGCGGTCAGCGAGGGCCGGCGCGAGACCAGTGGCGCCTACCAACGGGCCTGGCGATGAGCACGCGCCTCGCCCTCGGTCCCGTGCTGTTTCATTGGCAGCCCGAGCACTGGCGCGATTTCTATTTCCGCATCGCCGACGAGGCCCCGGTCGACACCGTCTATTTGGGCGAGGTCGTCTGCGCCAAGCGCCGGCCGTTCGTGCTGCCGCACCTGGAGGCGGTCGCGGACCGCTTGGCCGCTGCCGGCAAGGAAGTCGTGCGGAGCACCCTGGCCCTCATCATGACCGATGAGGAGATGGCCGAAGTCGCAGATGCGCTCGCCGACGCAAGTCTCACCCACGAGGCGAATGACCTCTCGACGGCGGCGCTGCTCGCCGGGCGGCGCCACGTCGTCGGCCCATTCGTCAACGTCTACAACGAGGACACGCTCGCCTTCCTCGCCGAGCGCGGCGCCTACCGGTTCTCACTGCCGGCGGAGATGCCGCTCGACGCCCTAGCGGCACTGGCCGCAACCGACCAGGCCCGGAGCGTGGAGCTTGAGGTGCAGGTCTTCGGTCGTCTGCCGCTGGCGATCTCGGCCCGCTGCTATCACGCTCGCGCCCATGGCCTCGCCAAGGACGGCTGCCGCTTCGTCTGCGGCCAGGACCCGGACGGCTTGGTGGTCGAGACCCTCGACGGAGAGCCCTTCCTCGCCATCAACGGCACCCAGACGCTCTCCGACAGCTATTGCTGCCTCCTCGACCGGCTCGACGCTCTTACCGCTGCGGGTATCGGTTGCTTCCGCCTCTGGCCGCAGCGCACCGATATGGTGGAAGTGGCGAGCCTCTTCCGTGCCGTCCTCGAGGGGACGCTGACGGCAGAGGAAGCGACGGCACGACTGGGCGATCTCGTCGGCGAAGTGTCGCTCGCCAACGGCTTTCTCCACGGCCGCGAGGGCCGGGCATGGGTCGACGCGCGTGCCGCCGCCGCGGAATAAGACGGATGCTGCGATAGATCCGAGCCTCGGCCGCTTCATCGATCGGCTGGAACGCTCCGGGCGGCTCGTTCGGGTCTCGGCGCCGGTCTCGACGGCCCTGGAGATGACCGAAATCCAGACCCGCTTGCTGGCCGAGGGCGGGCCGGCGGCCCTTTTCGAGAACCCGGTCGGCCCCGACGGCAAGCGCCACGACATCCCCGTCCTGGTCAACCTCTTCGGCACCGTCGAGCGGGTGGCGATGGCGCTGGGCCGGAAACCGGAGGAGCTGCGCCAACTCGGCGAGGCGTTGGCGGCACTGCGCCAGCCCGAGCCGCCCGGCAACCTGCGCCAGGCAGCGGACGCACTGCCTCTATTGAAACGCGCCGGCGCCTCGCAGCCCCGGCGGATGCGGCGGCCGCCGCCCTGCCAGGAGGTCGTGTGGCGCGGCGACGAGATCGATCTCGCCCGCCTGCCGGTGCCGTGCTGCTGGCCGGGCGAGCCGGCGCCGCTGATCATCTGGCCCTTGGTCGTCACCAAGGGCCCGGGGACCGAGCCCCAAGACCAGTACAACATCGGCATCTACCGCATGCAGGTGATCGGCCGCGACAAGGTGCTGATGCGCTGGCTGGCGCACCGGGGCGGTGCCCAACACTTCCGCCGTTGGGCCGCGGAGCGGACCGAGCCGATGCCGGTGGCCGCCGCCATCGGCGCCGGCCCCTGCACCCTGCTGTCGGCGGTGACGCCCTTGCCGGATACGTTGTCGGAGTACCAATTCGCCGGACTGCTGGGCGGACGGCGGATCGCCTTGGCCAAGTGCCTGACCGTGCCGCTGGAGGTGCCAGCCGAGGCCGAGATCGTGCTGGAAGGCCACGTCTCCCTCGAGGAGGTCCACGACGAGGGCCCCTACGGCGACCACACCGGACACCTGAACGTGGCAGCCCCGTTCCCCGTCTTCACCCTCAGCGCCGTCAGCATGCGGCGAAAGCCGGTCTATCTCTCGACCTACACCGGCCCGCCGCCGGACGAGCCGGCGATCATCGCCACCGCCCTGAACGAGCTCTACATCCCGATCCTGCGGTTGCAGTTTCCCGAGATCGTCGATTTCTGGCTGCCGCCCGAGGCCTGCTCCTACCGCATCGCCGTGGTCTCGATCCAAAAGGCCTATCCCGGCCACGCGCGGCGCATCATGATGGGCGTCTGGTCCTACCTTCGGCAATTCACCTACACCAAGATTGTCATCGTGGTCGACGACGACATCGACGCCCGCGATTGGAAGCAGGTGATGTGGGCGCTGGCGACCCGCATGGATCCCGGCCGCGACGTCCTGGTGATCGAGGGCACGCCGATCGACTATCTGGACTTCGCCTCTCCCGAGGCGGGCCTCGGCGGCAAGCTCGGCCTGGATGCCACCGTCAAGATCCCGCCCGAGAGCAAGCGCGCCTGGGGGCCGCGGCTGCGTATGAGCGACGAGGTGGTCGCCGAGGTGAGCCGCAAATGGGGCGTCTACGGCTTGCCCGGATCGGGGCGCTCGGTCTGGAAGTAGCCCCCGGCCAAATTGACCAATCTCAACGACTAGGTCCGATGCACCGCGTCTAATGCCCTCGATGGGGCACGGCCTGCGTCGCGACAGGCGGCGCGCCGCCGAAAGGTGAGACGCATGAATCCGGCTCCGGACGATACCGCCTACGGTCGCAGCGTGCCCATATGGGTAGCGTTGGCGGTAGGTGTCGGCCTGCTGGTGGCGGCGGCGACGGCGCTCGTTTACCTCGTCGGCTACGAGGTCGCGCGGCGCAACACGGTCGAGCTGGTGCGCGAGCGCGGCGGCCTGGTTGTCGACGTCATCGCCGAGAGGGTCCGCAGCCACCTGGAGCCGGTCCGCCTGCAGCTCGACTACGTCGCCCGGCTGATCGCCGGCGGCCGCGTCGACGTCACCCGGCGCACCGATCTAGGCGAGATGCTGTCGGCCTCTCTCGCGGCCGTGCCGCAGGTCTCGGTCGCGGCCTTTGTCGATCCCGATCTCCGGGTCCTGCGCGCCTTCCGCAACCGGCCGGGAAGCCCGGTCATCGAGAGCGATTGGAGCGACGACCCCGCCTTCGTCAAGATCTTCGCCGAATCGGCGGAGCGGGGCGAGGCCCATTGGGGCGAGCTCTTCGTCGCCGAGAGCGTCGGCCAGAGCTTCATCAACCTGCGCCTGCCGGTACGCCGCAACGGCGAGTTCCTGGGCGTCCTGATCGCCGGGGTCTCGATCGGCGAGTTGTCGGCGTTTCTCGGTGGCCTGAAGGACGAGGTCAGCTACAACACGTTTATTCTGGCCGGGCCCGACCGAGTCCTGGCGCACCCCTTCCTGCTGCACGGCCATGCCGACCTCTCCGACGCCGAGCCGTTACCCCGCCTGACGGGCTTCGTCGACCCAGTACTGAGCGAAATCTGGTCGCCACGCCGCCACGCCGATCTGGAGGCGGTTCTGGCCGGTCCCATCGAGGCTCGGGTCGTCGACTACCTGGGCAGCACCTATGTCTTCATGTACCGCCCGCTGACGGGCTATGGGCCCAAGCCCTGGCTGGTCGGCGGCTATCTCGAATTCGCCGAGGTGACCGAGCAGTACCGCCGCCTCGACCTCATTCCGATATTCGGCTTGATCGTGCTGGCCCTGGCGCTTGCCGGTGCCTATGTGTTGGGCCGGGCGGTAAGCCGCCACGTGCGCCGGCTGTCCGAGGGCGTGGCCCGAATTCGCGACCTCGACGTCGCCGACATTGAACCGCTGACGCCCGGCCCGTTCACCGAGCTGAACCAGGCGGCGCGGGCCTTCAACGACATGCTCGGCAGCCTGCGATGGTTCGAGACCTACGTGCCGCGCCGCCTGGTCCACCGCCTGATGCGCCGGCCCGACGACCACGACCTGGCCTCGGAGGAGCGCGAGCTCACCATCCTCTTCACCGACATCCAGGGCTTCACGCCGCTGGCCGAGCGCCTGCCGGCAGCGGAGCTGGCGGCGCTTCTGAACACCCATTTCACGCTGGTGGCAAAGTGCATCGAGGCCGAGGACGGCACCCTCGACAAATACATGGGCGATGCCACCATGGCCTTCTGGGGGGCGCCGGAATGGCAGCCCGATCATGCCCGGCGGGCGGTCCGCGCGGCGCTGGCGGTGATGGACGCGATCGGGGCCGAGAACCGGCGCCGTGCCGCCGCCGGCGAGGCACCGGTTCGCATCCGCATGGGTCTGCACAGCGGCCGGGTCGTGGTCGGCAACATCGGCGCACCGGGGCGGATCAACTACACGATCATCGGCGATGCGGTGAACACGGCAGAGCGCTTGGGCGAGCTTACCCGCGAGATCCTGGACGACGACGGCGAGGAGGCGGTGGCCTGCCTCTCGGGCGAGACAGCGGCCCACCTGGACGATGGCTTCCGGCTGACCCCGCTCGGCCCCTATCGGGTCCGGGGCCGCGCCGTGCCGGTGCAGGCCTATCGGCTGGAGGCCGCCGGCCTCACGCCAGCTCGACCGCCTGCATCCGCTTGACGTTGTAATAGCCGTCGTCGGCCATCGCGTTCGGCACCAGGCCGGAATCGAAGGCGGTGCGAAGGCCGCGGACCGCGTCCTCGATGGTGTGGCTGGGCACGAAACCGAGCTCACGCCCGATCGCCGCCGAGGAGACGTGGTAGGAGCGATGGTCGTCGGTCGGCGTGGTCACGATCTCGACCCCCTCGCCGACCACGTCGCGGACGATACGAGCCAGCTCGCCGACCTCGTGGTTCTCGTAGCCGGCGTTGAAGACCTTGCCGTCGATCATCTCGTCCGCATAGTCGAGGCAACGGAGATAGAGATCGGTCATGTCCTCGATGTTGATGTTAGGCCGCCGTTGCTTGCCGCCGAAAACGGTGATCTTGCCGTTGTTGATGGCGTGGTTAGTCAGGATGTTGACCGTCAGGTCCAGGCGGAGGCGAGGCGCGTAGCCGCAGACCGTGGCCGGTCTCAGCGTCAGGGTCTTAAATCCGGGCTCGCGCTCGGCCTCCAGCACCTCCTCACACATCGCCTTGTACTTCGAATAATCTGTCAGTGGCTCCAGCGCCAGGTTCTCGGTGACGTTCTCTTCCGCCTTGATGCCATAGACGCTGGAGGAGGAGGCATAAATAAAGCGTCGGACGCCGGCGTCCTTTGATGCCCGGACCAGCGGCCGGAAGGCGTCGTAGTTGATCGAGCGGCCGAGCGAGGGGTCGAGCTCGAAGCTCGGGTCGTTCGAGATGCAGGCGAGATGGATCACCGCCTCGGCGCCTCGGAGCGCCACCTCGACGGCCTCCGGGTCGCGGATGTCGCCTTTCACCAACTGCAACCCCGGATGGGCGCCGACGCCGTTGAAAACGCTGTCGCCGTAGATGAAGAGATCGAGAACCGTGACTTCGTGCCCCGCCTCCAAGAGCTTCGGCACCAGCCGGCTGCCGACATAGCCGGCGCCGCCCGTCACCACCACCTTCCACTTGCCGCTACAGTTGGTCATGCGATCTTCCAATTCGGGCTCATTTCAACAGGGCTGTAAGAAACTTGACGAGGGGCACCTTCTCCACCGATTCCCGGTGGCCGACGATGCCGACCTTCATGGCCCCGACGGCATTGCCGACGAAGCCGACCATCTCCATCGGCACGCCCGCCGCGACCAGCGGCGAGGTGACGCTGAGGAAGGCGTCGCCCGCGCCGACCGTATCCACCACTCGCTGGGTGAAGGCCGGCACCTTGGCGAGGCCATCGTCGAGGCCGAAGCTGCAGCAGCCGTTCTGGCCATGGGTGACGATGATCCGGTCGCAGTCGATCTGCCTGCGCAACGGCCCCTGGATCAGCTCGCCCAGATCCCGCGAGCGGTCGCGAACGGCCAGTCTGGCCTCCGGGGCGTCGATGCAGACATAGTCGGCGCGGCGGTATTTGTTGACCATGTTGTAGCCATGGTTGGCGGCATTGCTCTGGGCGTTCACCGCCAGAAAAGGAGCATGCCGCTCGACCGCCTCGATCCCTCTCGGCGTCATCATGCCGTGGCCGAAGTCGGTGACGACGACGACGTCGAAATCCTGCGCCCGCTCGCGGATGAAGTCGGAGAAACGCAGCTCCAGATGCTGTTCCAGGGGGCTGTCGTCGAAGTGGTAGACCTCGAACAGCTTGCGGGTGTGGCCTGGGTCGACGAAGCGGCATTTGCGCGTCGTCGGAACGCCCGGACGGCGCAGGAAATGGACGTCGACGTTGCTGCGCGCGGTCTCGAGGATCAGATCGTCATAGGGATCCGCCTCGCCGATCACGGTGACGACCTCGACCCCGGCGACGAAGTCGGCGACGTGGTTAGCGGCGGCGATGACGCCGCCGGCGAAGACCTCGCGCCCCTCGTAGCGGGTGGCGATGATGTTCTCCTTGGCCGACTTGCCCATCGCCGCCGTGTACTGATATTCGTCGATGATCGCCTCGCCGAGGAACAGCACCCGCATATCCCGAATGCTCTCGATCGCGCCCAGAACATCGGCGAGGACGTCGCGCTCGCGCAGGTTGGCGAGGTAGCTGGCGACCTCGGAATCGTGAACGTTCAGATGCCGGTTGATCAACGAGGAGGACGAGAAGGTGATGTCGTCGGTGAAGACGATGCGCCCGTCGAAGCTTTCGACCAGCTCGCGCTCGCGGCGAATGTTGCCGGTGACGTCCTCTTCCTCGGAGGCGTAGTCCTGGCCCTTGACGTAAGCATTCGGGCGGACCATCCGCAACACGCCCTCGGCGGTCGGCCAGTTCGAGATGCCGACGGCATCGACGCATTCCAGCGCCGCCACCATCTCCGCCCGCATCAGCTCGGGAAAGACCGGCCGGCCCGGGCCCTTGTTGACGTGCCGGTCGGCGGTCAGGGTGACGACCAGGAAGTCGGCCTCTTGCCGCGCCGTCTCCAGGTGTCGGACATGGCCCATGTGCAACAAGTCGAAGACCCCGTGGGCCAGGGCCACGGTCTCGCCGCCCCGATGCAGCCGGTTGGCGATTGCGGCGATCTCGTCGATGGTCTTGATCTTGTCCCGCGCCAACTGCTCCTGCCGGCCGATCGCCGGGGGCTCGTCGCGAGACACCAAACGCACCATGTATCACTCCT
>JASLMY010000014.1:0-7550 GCA_030746295.1 Alphaproteobacteria bacterium
GGCGGAGAGGAAGAGCGGCGACATCCGTTTCCGCAGCAGCTCGTCCTCGGCCAGCATCAGGCGGCCCTGATCGCCGACTTCCGGCTGCTCGATCTTAACCACATCAGCGCCCAGGAGGGCCAGCTGCGCGGTCGCTACCGGGCCGGCGAGCACCTGACTGAAGTCGATCACCCGCACGCCGTCGAATGCCTTGGCCATTTCAGAAATCCTTCTTCTCTCGCCGTCATGAAAGAAGCAAAGAAGGGCTCGCTGCACAAGCGCCAGTGCGTCCTTTCGTCGCGGCGCTCCGGCGAGAACGCTTGACAGCATGGCGCCCCGCTACCGAATATCCGTTCGGAAACGAATTAATGGCGAGGGAGGGAATGCCATGACAATCCGAAAATCGATCCGGCGCGCGGGTCTCGCGGTAGCGGCCGCGGCCGTGGTCGCCGCCGGCGCCTTCGCCGCCCAGGCGCAAGACAAGGAAATCAAGATCGGCGTGATCTACGACTACACCGGCCCGCTGGCCGCCGGCGGTTCGAAGCTGCACGCCCTCGGCGCCAAGATCATGATCGACTACTTCAACGCCAAGGGCGGCGTCGAGGGCTACAAGATCAAGCCGATCTACGCCGACGCGCAGAGCAAGCCCGACGTCGCCATCAACGAGGCGGTGCGCCTGATCGAGCAGGAAAACGTCGATATGCTGCTGGGCTTCTACTCCAGCGCCCAGTGCGTGCCGGTGTCGGCGAAGGTCGACTCGCTGAAGAAGTTCATGTGGATCACCACCTGCATCTCGCCGGCGGTGCTCAAGGACCGGCACCTGAAATACGTCTTCCGGGCGCAGCCGCACGGCGGCCTCTTCGGCCTGATGTCGCCGGCCTTCATCGCCAACTACGCCAAGGAGCGGTTCGGCATCGAGCCGTCCAAGCTGAAGGTGGCGATCATCCATGAGGACGGCGCTTACGGCAGCGGCGTTGCCGGCGGCAACGAGGCAGGCTCCAAGAAACAGGGCTTCAAGATCGTGCTGAAGGAAGGCTATTCGGCAACGGCGCCGGACCTCTCCTCGCTGGTGACCAAGCTGAAGCGCGCGCGACCGGACGTCATCCTGCACACCGGCTACAACCCGGACATCACCCTCTTCCTGCGCCAGTCGCGCGAGCAGGGCCTGCGCTTCAAGGCCTTGATCGGTCATGGCGCCGGATACGGCGTGCCGGACAAGCTGTTCAAGACCTTCGGCAACGACGTCAACCACATCTTCAACGTCGACCCGGTCTCGATCTGGCTGGTCAAGCCGGAGCTCTTGAAGGCGGGTCTCGGCGACATCACCAAGATGGTCGGCGAGGAGTACAAGAAGGCCGAGCCCGATACCAAGACCCTCTCGGCCCACGTCGGCATGTCTGCCAGCAACTCCTATGTCTTCTTCACCGACGTCCTGCCCCGCGCGATCAAGAAGTACGGCGGCATCGACGCCGATGCGCTCAGGAAGGCGGCGCTGGAGACCGATATTCCGGTCGGCGGCACGCTGATGGGCTATGGCGTCAAGTTCAATCCGCCGGAGGCCTCGATGGGTGGGCAGAACGACCGTGCCGACCCCGTCGTCGTGCAGTATATCGACGGCAAGGCCTTCATCGTCTGGCCGAAGGAACTGGCCTCGATCGACCCGGTGCTGCCGTTGCCGAAGGCGTCGCCCTACGCCAAGTGAGGCGAGCTTTCAGGACGACAAATCGGTAAGGGGCAACAATGGCTGATGCCATACTGGCCGTCGAAGCGCTGACCAAGCGCTTCGGCGGCTTCACCGCCGTCGACCAGGTCTCGTTCGAGGTCGAGCGCGGCGAGATTCTGGGCCTGATCGGACCCAACGGCTCCGGCAAGAGCACGATCTTCAACATGATCTCAGGCACCCTGAAGCCGACCGCCGGCTCGGTCAGGTTCGAGGGCCGCGAGATCGGCGGCCTGATCCCGCACCGGGTCTGTGGCTTGGGCATCGGGCGGACCTTTCAGATCCCGCGGCCCTTCAAGAAGCTGACGATCTTGGAGAACGTCGCCGTCGCCGGCTATTTCGGGCAGGGCGGCACCAACCGGCGCCAGGCTTGGGAGTCGGCGGAGCGGGCCTTGGAAACGGTGGCGCTGCCGACCGATCCGAGTGCCACCGTCGATACGCTCGGTGCTGCCGGCCTCAAGAAGCTGGAGCTCGCCCGGGCGCTGGCGACCGAGCCGCAGCTCCTGCTGGCGGACGAGAGCCTGGGCGGTCTCGACGACCACGAGATGGACCAGGCGGCCGACATGCTGGAGCGGATCCGCCGCGACCTCGGCATCACCATCGTCTGGGTCGAGCACATCATGGGCGTGCTGATGCGCGTCGTCGACCGAGTGATGGTGCTCGACCACGGCGAGAAGATCGCCGAGGGACTGCCGGCCGAGGTGGCGCGGCATCCCAAGGTCATCGAGGTTTATCTCGGCAGCGATTCCGACGCGGCGCAGGCGAGCGCGGCGGCGGGCGCCTGACCCACCTTTCTTGCCCGCGTAGAACGGACAGTTGCAATGATGCTAGAGCTCAAGGGCGTCAACGCCGGCTACGGCACGTTTCAGGCGCTCTTCGACATCAGCCTCAACGTCGAGGCCGGCGAGGCGGTCGCGGTCATCGGCCCCAACGGGGCCGGCAAGACGACGCTGATGCGCGTCATCTCGGGCCTGATTCCGGCGCGCTCGGGCTCGCTGTCGATGGAGGGGCAGTCGCTGACCGCGGTCCGCCCGCACCGGATCGTCGGACTTGGGATCGCGCATGTGCCGGAGAACCGGCGCCTCTTCGCGCGCATGACGGTCGAGGACAACTTGCGCATGGGCAGCTTCCTGAAGTCGGCCCGGGCCCAGAACAAGGAACGATTGGCGTTCGTCTACGAGCTCTTCCCCCGCCTGATGGAGCGGCGCAAGCAGCTGGCCGGCACGCTCTCGGGCGGCGAGCAGCAGATGTGCGCCATCGGCCGGGCGCTGATGTCGGGGCCGAAGCTGTTGCTGATGGACGAGCCCTCGGCCGGGTTGGCACCGGTGATCGTACAGCAGGTCTTCGAGCTGGTGCGCCGCATCCGGCAGGAAGGCTACACGGTGCTGATCGTCGAGCAGAACGTGCAGCAGGTGCTGCGCGTCGTGGACAGGGCCTATCTGCTGGAGGCCGGCTCGCTGATCGACAGCGGCAACGCCGCCGACCTGATGGAAAGCGAGACCATCCGCAAGGCCTATATCGGCGTTTGAGTAAAGAGCGGAGCAACCGAAGAGCCATGTTCGAGACCTTCATCGACGACCTTCCCTACCTCGTAGAAACGATGATCAACGGTCTCCTCCTCGGCGGCGTTCTGGCGCTGTTGTCGCTCGGCCTCAACCTCATATTCGGCGTCGTCGACGTGGTCTGGATCTGCTACGCCGAGATCGTGATGTTCGGGATGTACGCGATGTACTGGCTGAACGCGGTCTATGGCGTGCCGATCATCCTGG
The DNA here is from genome assembly GCA_030746295.1 of Alphaproteobacteria bacterium. The sequence goes on from JASLMY010000014.1 coordinate 3,469, forward strand.
CGGCGCTACTCGCCATCGCCTGCTGCGGCGTCTTGGGCTTCCTTGTGCACTTCCTCGTCATCTCGCCGATCCTGGGCTCACCACCGATCAACCAGCTTTTGGCCACCGGCGGGCTGCTCTTCTTCCTGCAGAGCTTCGCCACGCTGCTGTGGGGCATCGAGTTCAAGAATCTTGGTCTCCGGCTGCCGGTTCTCCAGGTACCGGTATTCGAATGGGCGGAGTTTTACTTCTCCTACGCCCGCCTGCTCGCCTTTGGGATCGCCGCGGCCGGCATGATCGTGCTCTATCTGTTTCTGAACCGCACCTTTCTCGGCACCGCCATCCGCGCGATCAGCCAGGACAGGGAGATTATGGTGCTGATGGGGGTGGACAGCCGCAAGATCTACTGGGTCACCTCGGTGGTCGGCGGCGGCCTCGCCGGCCTCGCGGCCTCGCTGCTGGTGTTGCAGTACGATGTGCACCCCTTCATCGGTCTCTCCTTCGGGCCGATCACTTTCGTCATCTGCGTCATGGGCGGGCTCGGCAACATGCTCGGCGGCTTCATCGCCGCCTTCCTCCTGAGCGAGGTGATTTCCGTCGGTGGCTTCTACGCCGAGCTCGAGTGGGGCTATGTTCTCGCCTTCGCCATCTTCGTCGTGGTGATGTTCATCCGGCCCGAGGGCATCCTGGGGCAGAAGTCATGATGGGCTTCTCGCTGTCGAACCGGCGCCATCAGGCCGGCCTGATCGTCGCCCTGGCGCTGATCGTGCTGCCCTTTCTCAATACCGAATCGGGCTGGCTCGCCTATCCGCTGCACATCATCATCCTGATCCTGATCTGGTCCCTCGCCTACACCAGTTGGTCGCTGATGGGCCGCTTCGGCCTGGTCTCGCTCGGCCATGGTGCCTTCATGGCCATGGGCGCCTACGGCACCGCGCTGTTGTGGAATTATGCCGGTCTCTCGCCCTGGCTCGGCGTTCCGATCTCGCTCTTTCTGGTCGCTCTGGTCGCTCTGGTGATCGGCTACCCCTGCTTCCGCTTCCGCATCGTCGGCCACTACTTCGCCCTCGTTACCCTGGCGCTGTCGGAGATCGTGCGTCAGGTCATCATGGCGACGCGCGACTACACCGGTGGCTCGCTCGGCTTCACGCCGCACCCGCTGGAGGCCGAGGCGTCGTTGATCGAGCGGATCATGGCGCTGCAGTTCCCCAACCGCGAGGTCTTCTATTTCATCGCGCTGGCCGCCTGGGCGATCGGCCTCTACATCTGGCTTCGGGTCGACCGCTCAATGGACCGCTATGCGCTAGAAGCGATCTCCGAGGACGAGGACGCCGCCGCAGCGGCCGGCGTCTGGGTGACGCGCGAGAAGCTGAAGATCACCGTCTTGAGCGCCGTGATGACCGCCGCCGCCGGTGCCCTCTTTGCCCAATATCAGATGTTCATCGCCCCCGACACGGTCGGCGGCATCGCGATCTCGCTACAGATCGTCTTCGCCGTCGTCGCCGGCGGCATCTATGTCATGCTGGGGCCGACGGTCGGCGCCGTCATCACCATTCTACTGGCGGAATCGCTTCGCGTCGCCATCGGCGTCAAGATGGTGGGGCTCGACAACACGATCTACGGCATCATGTTGATCCTCTTCATCATCTTCCTGCCGAAGGGCGTCCTGGGTGGGCTTCTGGACTTCTTCAGCCGCCGCAAACAGGCGCCGACCCCACCGCCGGCCGGCCGGGCGGCGGAAGCCGACTGACGGCGCCGTCCTCAGGGTCGGAATGGCGCGAGAGAAAGAGCCGCCGGCCTTCAGCCTCCGCCCCGGCCAGCCGGCCGACGACGCGGCCTGTGGCCGTATCATCCAAACCGCGACGTTGGCCGCGCCGACGGCCGAGCGGCTGCCGCACGCGCGCCACCTCTTCGAGGACGGTTCACCCCTGGCGCCCGAAGGCTATGCCCGTATCGTCACCGTCGATGCGGCTGATGCCGTCCTGGGCTTCGCCGATTACGATTCTGACCACGCCCATCTCCACTATCTCTTCACAGCACCAGAGCATCAGGGGCTCGGCGTCGGCGGGGCGCTGGTGGATGCCGTGCAGGGCGCCGTGGCCGCCCCCCTGACGCTGACCTGTTTCGCGGTCAACGATGCGGCCCTGGCGTGGTACCTCGGCCACGGCTTCCGGATTACCGGCGGCGGCTTCCGCGAGCTCGAAGGCCAGGACGTCGTGATGATCTATCTCGAACGCGGAGGCCCCGGCGGACCGGCGAAAGGCGGCTAGGCAGCCTCGAAGCCATGGCTTATGTTGGCGCCCTCTTTCAATACGCTTGCCAGAAACCGGGGAGGACTCGAAGCTCATGCGTATCGTCAATTTCTCCAAGAACGGCGTGCCCACGCTCGGCGTCCGCAAGGGGCGCAGGCTGGTCGATCTCTCGGTCGCGGCGCCGGAGCTGCCGCGCGACCTGAAGGGCCTTTTGGCCGGCGGCGCGCGGGCGCTTGCGAACGCCAAGGCCGCCGCCGACAAGGCCGGCACCGATGCCGTCGTGGACGAGAAGAAGCTCGGCTACCTGCCGCCGATCCAGGATCCCGAGAAGATCATCTGCCTCGGCCTGAACTACCTCGACCATGCCAAGGAGACCAACAACCCGATCCCGAAATACCCGGTGGTCTTCAGCCGTCAGGCAACGACGCTGGCCGGCCACGGCCAGCCGATGCGCCGACCGAAGGTCTCCAAGCAGTTCGACTACGAGGCCGAGCTCGCCGTCATCATCGGCAAGGAGGGCCGATACATCCGCAAGGCCCGGGCCCTCGACCACGTCGCCGGCTATTCCTGCTTCAACGACGGCTCGCTGCGCGACTATCAGTTCAAGTCGAGCCAGTTCCTGATGGGCAAGAACTTCGACGCCTCGGGCGGCTTCGGGCCCGAGATGGTGACGCCCGACGAGTTGCCGAAGGGCGCCTCGGGCCTGGCGATCAGTTGCAAGCTGAACGGCAAGACGGTGCAGAAGTCGTCCACGGATCAGCACATCTTCGACGTGCCCACCGCAATCCATCTGTTGTCTGAAGTGATGACGCTGGAACCGGGAGACGTCATCGTCATGGGCACGCCGTCGGGCGTGGGCGCGGCCCGCAAGCCGCCGCTCTGGATGAAGCCGGGAGACGTCTGCGAGATCATCATCAAAGGCATCGGCACGCTTCGCAATCCGATCCAGGCCGAGAAGTAGGACCGAGGCGCCGGCCGCCGGCACCGCTTCCGTGCGGTGCGGCGCCGGCGGCCCCAACGAGGGGAGGGATGGCGATGGCGTCCATTGACATGGGCCGTTTCCAGCCACGGCGCAGCTTCATCTTTGCGCCGGGGATTCGGCCCGACATGTTCCCCAAGGCGCTCGCCTCCGGGGCCGACATCGTCTGCATCGACCTGGAGGACGCGATCGCGCCCGAGCATAAGGCCGAGGCGCGGGAGAAGACGCTGGCCTTGTTCGAGACGCCCCAGGCCGATGACGGGGTCGAGCGGATCGTCCGCATCAACTGCTTGCGCACCCGCGACGGTTATGCCGACATCCTCGCCATTCTGGATGCGGCCACGCCGCCGCCCGCGATCATGCTGCCCAAGGTGAAGTCACCCGACGAGGTCAGGGGCCTCGACGAGCTCTTCACCGAGCACGACTTGCGGACCCGCCTTCACGTGATCATCGAGACCAATGCCGGCCTCGAGGCCGCGCACGAGATCGCGCGCGCAAGCGACCGCATCGACGCAATGTTCTTCGGTGGCGTCGACATGGCGGCGGAGCTCCGTGCCGGCGGGAACTGGGAATCGCTGCTCTACGCCCGCGCGCGACTGGCCCACGCGGCCGCCGGGGCCGAACTCGACGTCATCGACGTGCCCTACCTCGACCTGGAGGACCTCGACGGCATGCGCGCCGAGGCCGAGGCGGCGGCCAACCTCGGCTTCACCGGCAAGGGCGCTATCCATCCCAAGCAGATCGCGATCCTCAATGCCACCTTCGGGCCTTCGGAAGAGAAGGTCGCGCATGCGCGCCGCATCATCCAGGCCTTCGAGGAAGGCGATACCGGCCTCGTCGTGGTCGACGGCAAGCTTCTGGAGAAGCCGGTG
>JASLMY010000014.1:7558-40125 GCA_030746295.1 Alphaproteobacteria bacterium
GCGCCGCATCATCCAGGCCTTCGAGGAAGGCGATACCGGCCTCGTCGTGGTCGACGGCAAGCTTCTGGAGAAGCCGGTGCTGCGCACCATGTACCGCCTGGTGGCGGTGGCCGAGGCGATCGGGGGCCGCGCCTAGGTCCCGCCCGGTCAATCGGGGCGGCAGACCCGTTCCAACAGCCGGTCCATGAAGGCCTCGCACTGGCGGACCTGCTCGATGGCGATGAACTCGTTCGGCTTGTGGGCCTGCTCGACGGAACCGGGGCCGCAGACCACGGTCGGGATCTCGGCCTGCTGGAAGGCGCCGGCCTCGGTGCCGAAGCTGACCTTGCCGGTGTCGTTGTCGCCGGTCAGCGCCCTCACCAGCGCCACCACGTCCTCGCCCGGGTCGGTGTTGAGCCCGGCAATCGACGACAGCTCCACGAAGCTGATCCCGGTATCGGGCGCGATCGCCTGCATCTCCGGCTCCAGCGAGCGGGCCAAGTCCGCGACCTCGGCAAAGATGGCCTCCGGGTCGTGCTCGGGCAGGAAGCGCCACTCGAACTGGAAGCGGCAGTCCTTGGGCACGATGTTGAGGGCGGTGCCGCCCTCGATGGTGCCGGTGTGGACCGAGGTATAAGGCGGCTCGTAGTCGGAATCGTGCGGACCCTCGTCGCGGAAGCGGCGCGCCATCGATCTCATGTGCGCGACGATCTCGGCTGCCACCTCGACGGCGTTGACGCCGGTGTGGACCAGCGACGAATGGCATTCGTGGCCGCGCACGTGGCAGGCATAGGAGCGCTTGCCCTTGTGCGCCGCGACCACCCGCATCTCGGTCGGCTCGCCGACGATGCAGGCGTAGGGCTTGACCGGCAGGTTGGCGAAGTCGCGGATCAGCCCGTGCACGCCGACGCAGCCGATCTCCTCGTCGTGCGAGAAGGCGAGGTGGATCGGCGTCTCGAGGCCGCGTTCCAGCATTTCCGGCACGTAGCTCAAGACGATGGCGATGAAGGACTTCATGTCCGAGGTGCCGCGCCCGTATAGCAAGCCGTCGGCCTCGTGGATCCGCCAGGGGTCGGTGGTCCAGTCCTGGCCGTCGACCGGCACCACGTCGGTGTGGCCTGAGAGCATGATGCCCGATTTCCCCTCTGGCCCCAGCGTCGCGTAGAGGTTGGCCTTGGTTTCGCTTTCGTCGTGGGTCAGCCGGCTGTCGATGCCGAAGCCGGCGAGGTAGCCGCGGACGGAGTCGATCAGCTCCAGGTTGGAGTTGCGGCTCGTGGTGTCGAAGGCGATCAGCCGCTCGATCATCTCGCGGCTACGAATCTCGGTGCTCATGGTTCTCCCCGCTCGGACGTTCCCCGGTCCCGCGCCAGCATAGGCGGTCGGCACCTCCGCAGCCAAGCGCTCGACGACACCGTTGCCGGTCTCGCGAGGCGGTGCCAGGCGCTGAAGATTTGATCGGCCGCCCCGGTTGACATCGCCTGGCCCGCACCCAATATCCCCGGCAGCGGCATATATCGGTCCGACATATGAAATAGAGGTCGAGCAGTCGCTCATGCGCCGACGAGATCGGTGCGCGGAGGGCTCGGAATGGATGTCAGAACGCTGTGCTTGGGCGTCCTCAGCATGGGTGACGCCACGGGCTACGAGATCAAGAAGACGCTGGAGGATTCCTTCCGGCCCTTTTATGACGCCAGCTTCGGCTCGATCTATCCAGCGCTCGGCCGGCTGCAGGACGCCGGCCACGTCACCTGCGTCGAAATGGCGCAGGAGGGGCGCCCCGACAAGAAGGTCTACTCCCTGACCCCGGCCGGCCGGCAGAGCCTGATGGCCGAGCTCGCCGAGCCGCCGGCGCCCGACCGGATCCGTTCGGAGTTCCTGGTCGCCATGGTCTTCGCCGAGTTCATGCAATCGGCCGACGTCGGCGAGCTGATCGAGCGGCGCATCGCGGCCCTGCGCGAGACCTTGGCCAAGCTCGAGGCCAAGGAGTTGGACGACCTCTCTCCTGGGCGCCGTTTCGTGATCGGCTACGGCATCTCCTTCTACCGGGCCGGCCTCGCCTATCTCGAGGCCAACCGGGGCTTGGTCGAGGGCGCAGCCCGGCCGGGTGCCGAGGTGGCGGACTGAGGAGGCGACGATGAAACGCTCCTACCTCCTCGCCCTCGTGATCGCGCTCGCCGCCGGCGCCTGGCTGTTGAGCGGGATCTATCCCGACCTGCTGGCGGGTGCGGACGATGTCGGGCCGACGGCCATCGACAAGGTCGCCGATACCAAGCCGGCGCTGCCCTTGCCGACGGTGCGCGTGGCCCGCCTGATGGCCCGCGAGCGGCCCGAAGAAGTCGTCGTCTACGGTCGCACCGAGGCGGTTCGCACGGTCCTGATCAAGGCCGAAACGCCGGGCCGAATCGTCGACCTGCCGGTCCGCCGTGGTGCCCGGGTCAAGGCCGGCGACATGCTCGCCCGGCTGGCGCTCGACGACCGCGAGGCCCGGCTCAGCGAAGCCGAGGCGATGGTCCGCCAACGGCGGATCGAGTACGAGGCGGCAGAGAAGTTGAAGGCCAAGGGCTTCCGCGCCAAGACCGCGCATGCCGCCAACGAGGCGAGCCTCGATGCCGCCAAGGCGCAGGTCGCCCGGATCGAGATCGACATCTCCAAGACCCGCGTCAGGGCGCCCTTCGACGGCGTCGTCGAGGAGCAGGTGGCCGAGCTCGGTGCCTACGTCAAGGTCGGCGAGGTGATCGCCCGGCTGGTCGACGAGGACCCCTATCTGGTGGTCGGTCAGGTCTCTGAGATCGACGTCGCCCGTATCGCGCTTGGCGCCGAAGGTCGGGCCCGGCTGACCAATGGCGAGCAGGTCGCCGGCAAGATCCGTTTCATCGCCGCCACCGCCGATCCCGAGACCCGGACCTTCCGCATCGAGCTGGAGGTGCCCAACCCGGGGCACCGCCTGCGCGACGGTCTGACCGCCGAGCTGAGCCTGCCAGTCGGCACGATCCGTGCCCACGCGGTCACGCCCGCCATCCTCACCCTCGACGACAAGGGCCGGATCGGCGTCCGCTCGGTCGATGCTGACCGGCGGGTGCGCTTCCACGCTGTCCAGATCCTGGCCAGCGACGGCGACGGCGTCTGGCTTGCCGGTTTGCCCGAGGTCGTCGATCTCATCGTCGTCGGCCAGGAATTCGTCCGTCACGGCGACGCCGTGAAGGCCGTCGCCATCGAGACCGGGTCATGAACGCAATCATCGACGCCGCCATCTCGCGGGCCCGGACGGTACTCAGCATCCTGGTGCTGATCCTGGGCGCGGGCCTGGTCTCCTATCTCACCATTCCGAAGGAATCCGCACCCGACATCGCCGTGCCCATCCTCTACGTCTCGATGTCGCACGAGGGCATCTCGCCCGAGGATGCGGAACGCCTGCTCGTCAGGCCGATGGAGCAGGAGCTGCGCGCCGTCGAGGGGGTGCGGGAGATGCGCTCCACGGCGAAGGAAGGCTTCGCCTCGGTGCTGCTGGAGTTCGACGCCGGCTTCGATTCCGACCAGGCCCTGACCGACGTCCGCGAGAAGGTCGACCTCGTGAAGCCGGAGCTCCCCGACGACACCGACGAGCCGACGGTGCACGAGGTCAATGTCGGCCTCTTTCCGGTGCTGGTGATCACGCTTTCGGGCGAGGTGCCCGAGCGCGCCCTGATCGCCACCGCCCGCGACCTGAAGGACGAGCTGGAATCGCTGCCGGGTGTGCTCTCGGCCGATCTCGCCGGTGACCGGGACGAGTTGCTGGAGGTCGTCATCGATCCGATGCGGCTCGAGACCTACAACATCGGCGCCGCCGAGCTTTACAGCGCCGTCGCCCAGAACAACCGGCTGATCGCCGCCGGCGCCCTCGATAGCGGCAAGGGCCGCTTCTCGGTCAAAGTGCCGGGACTCTTCGACGACCCGAGCGACGTTCTGAACCTGCCGATCAAGTCGAGCGGCGACGGCGTCGTCGCCCTCAAAGACGTCACCACCGTGCGCCGCACCTTCAAGGACGCGACCTCGTTCGCCCGCGTCAACGGCCGGCCGGCGGTGACCATCGAGATCCGCAAGCGCCTTGGCGAGAACATCATCGAGACCATCGCCGACGTGCGCGGCAAGGTCGCCGAGATGCGGGCGCGCTGGCCGGCGGGCATCGAGGTCGGCTTCACCCAGGACGAGTCGAACAAGATCCGGAACATGCTGGAGGATCTGCAGAACAACGTCCTGAGTGCGGTGCTGCTGGTGATGATCGTCGTCGTCGCGGCGCTCGGCCTCAGGACCGCGGGGCTCGTCGGCCTCGCCATTCCGGCCTCGTTCCTCTTTGGCATGCTGGTCCTGCACACGATTGGCCTGACCGTCAACATCGTCGTCCTGTTCTCGATGATCCTGGCGGTCGGCATGCTGGTCGATGGCGCCATCGTCGTCACCGAGTACGCCGACCGGAAGATGTCCGAGGGCCTGCACCGGCGCGAGGCCTATCGGCTGGCGGCAAAGCGCATGGCCTGGCCGATCAGCGCCTCGACGGCGACGACGCTGGCCGCCTTCATGCCGCTTCTCTTCTGGCCCGATGTCGTCGGCGAGTTCATGAAGTTCCTGCCGATCACGCTGATCGCGACGCTCGCCGGCTCGCTCGTCACCGCGCTCCTCTTCGTGCCGACGTTGGGTGGCATGGTCGGCAAGCCGGGCTCGGCGGACCCGAACGTGATGCGCGGCCTGGCCGCCGCCGAGAGCGGCGACCTCGGGCGCCTGCCGGGCTTGACCGGCGTCTACGCCCGCGCCCTCGGCACCCTGATCCGCCATCCGGTCAAGATCGTGGCGCTAGCTTTCGCCCTCCTGATCGGCGTGCAGAGCTACTACTGGACGCATGGCAACGGCGTCGAGTTCTTTCCCGAGGTCGAGCCCGAGCAGTCGCTGATCTACGTCCAGGCCCGGGGCAACCTGTCGACGCTGGAGAAGGACGCGCTCGTCCGCGAGGTCGAGGCCCAGGTTCTCCAGGTCGCCGGCATCGAAACCGTCTATGCCCGCACCGGTGCCGCGCGCCAGGGCGAGGAGGCGGCGGAGGACGTGATCGGCACGATCTTCATCGAATACGACGACTGGTCGGCGCGCCGGCCCGCGGCCCAGATTCTGCGGGAGATCCGCGAGCGCACCCTCCCGCTAGCCGGCATCGCCGTCGAGACCCGCCAGCCGAAGGCGGGCCCGCCGGTCGGCAAGGACATCCAGATCGAGCTGCGCACCCGCGAGCCGTCGCGGTTGGAGCCCATGGTGCGGCTGATCCGCGACCAGCTGCGCGCCATGGACGGCCTGATTGCGGTCGAGGACACCCGGGCGCTGCCCGGCATCGAGCTGGAGCTGGAGCTGGAACAGGCCCGGGCGGCCCGCTACGGCGTCGACACGGCCGCTGTGGGCAACATGGTGAAGCTCGTCACCAACGGCATCAAGGTCGGCGAATATCGCCCCGACGACGCCGACGAGGAGGTCGAGATCCGGGTCCGCTTCCCCCTCGATCGGCGCCACATGGGCCAGCTGGACGAGCTCAGGATCGGGACCGACCGGGGCGCCGTGCCGATCGGCAACTTCATCAACCAGCGCCCAAAGGCCAAGACCGGCACGCTCAGACGCAACGACGGCCAGCGCACCGTCACCATCCGCGCCAACGTCACCGAAGGGTTGCTGGCCGACGACAAGGTGCGCGAGATCCGCGCCTGGCTGGCCACGCAAGAGCTCGACCCCGCAGTTTTCGTCCGCTTCAAGGGCGCCGACGACAAGCAGAAGAAGGCCGAGACCTTCCTCGCCAAGGCCTTCGCCATCGCCATCTTCGTCATGGCGATCATCCTGGTGACCCAGTTCAACAGCTTCTATCACGCCTTCCTGATCCTGACCGCCGTGATCATGTCCACCGTCGGCGTGATCTTGGGCCTGATCGTCACCGGCCAGACCTTCGGTATCGTCATGACCGGGATCGGCATCATCGCGCTCGCCGGCATCGTCGTGAACAACAACATCGTCCTGATCGACACCTATGCCCGGCTGAAGGAGAGCGGCGTCGCGCCGCTCGAAGCGATCGTCAGGACCGGGGCTCAGCGTCTGAGGCCGGTGCTGTTGACCACCGTGACGACGATCTTCGGCCTGATGCCGATGGTGTTTCAGCTCAACATCGACTTTTTCGCCCGCAGTCTCAGCCAGGGCGCGCCCTCGACCCAATGGTGGGTGCAGCTCGCCACCGCGGTTGCCTTCGGCCTCGGCTTCGCGACCGTGCTGACGCTGGTCGTCACCCCCTGCCTGCTGGCGCTCGGCGTCAAGTTCGGCGCCGTCGGCCAGGTCTGGCGCGTGAAGCGCTACCGCAAGGCGGCCCCCGGCGGCAAGCCGCAAGCGGCGGAATAGCCGGACCGGCCCGCCGTCGCCCCAAGTCCGATCGGAAACGCGGGCCTGCCGCTAGTCCTTCGTCCCCTTGCGCTTGTCGGCCGTGGTGAGCCGCCGATGGCGCAGATAGGAGAACGGGATGCTGGCGAGGTAGGCGAGCACCATTATGCTGTAGGTGAAATAGGGGTAACTCACCGCCACTGCCGCGCCCAGGCCGACCAGGACCAGGGTCGGCAGCACGTAGTCGCGGCGGATGCGCAACAGCTTGAAGGAATAGGTCGGGATCCGGCTGATCATCAGGTAGGCGACGAAGACGAGCCAGGCGGCCGCGACGATCGGATGGTCGATGAAGCCGGGGCCGACCAAAAGGGTGATGGACAGCGGCAAGAGCGCGAAACAGGCCCCGGCCGGCGCCGCGACGCCGGTGAAGAAATCCTTGCTCCAGGCCGGCTCGTCGTCATCGGCCTCGATCGCGGTGTTGAAGCGGGCGAGACGCAAGGCGCAGCAGGTGGCGAAGGCCAGCGCCGCGATCCAACCGAGGCCGCCGAGCGCATTGACGCTCCACAGATAGATGATCATCGCCGGTGCCACGCCGAAGGCGACGAAGTCGGACAGCGAATCGAGCTCGGCGCCAAACTTGGTCGCTCCCTTCAAGAGACGCGCCATGCGCCCGTCGAGGCCGTCCAGGATGGCGGCAGCGACGATGGCGAAGGCGGCGAGCGCCCATTTCCCCTGCAAGGCCAGGCGCATCGAGGTCATGCCAGCGCAGAGTGCCAACACCGTCAGGATGTTGGGGATCAGGCTGTTCACCGGCAACGCCTTCAGGCGGCCCGTGCGGTTGCGTAGCATTCAGCGTTCCTCTTCCCGGCGTTCGGGCCGTGGCCCCCGGGTGTCGGCGAGCACGGTCTCGCCGGCGATGGCCTTCTGCCCGACCAGCACCCGGGGCACATGGTCGTCGTCGAGGTAGACGTCGACCCGGCTGCCGAAGCGGATCAGGCCGAAGCGCTCGCCGGCCAGCACCGACTGACCTTCGTAGAGGTCCGAGACGATACGGCGGGCGACCAGGCCGGCAATCTGGACGAAGGCGATCTCGTGCCCGTCGGCGGTGCTCATCCGCACCGCGTTGCGCTCGTTCTCCTCGCTCGCCTTGTCGAGCGAGGCGTTGAAGAAGGCGCCGGGCCGGTAGGCCAGGCCCGTGATCTCGCCGTCGGCCGGGGCCCGGTTCACGTGCACGTCGAAGACGTTCATGAAGACCGCGATCCGGGTTCTCGGCTTGTCGCCCATGCCCAGCTCGGCCGGCGGTGCCGCCGCCTCGATCGATTGCACCACGCCGTCCGCCGGGCTGACCACCAGGCCCTCGGCCACCGGCGTCACCCGGTAGGGATCGCGAAAGAAATAGGCGCACCAAAGCGTCGCCACAACCGCGAGCCAGCCGAGCGGCGACCAGAGCCACAGCAGGAGCACCGCAACGACGGCGAAGATCGCGACGAAGCGATAGCCTTCGGGGTGAAGCGGCGCGAGCACGTTGCGAACGCTCTGCATCGGGTCCTCGTCTCAGGCCTCAGGGCGGCGGTCCTCAGACTACCCTTCCGAGGTATGAAGGTTAAGCGGTCGAAGGGGTGCCGGGTTCTATTCGACCAATTCCTTGAGCCGCCGCTCGGCCTCCGCCGCCTCCTGCTGGCGCGCCCACATCCGGGCATAGACGCCGCCGGCGTCGACGAGGGCACGATGGCGGCCGCGCTCGACGATCCGGCCGGCGTCGAGGACGATGATCTCGTCGGCGTCGACCACGGTAGAGAGCCGGTGTGCGATGATCAGTGTCGTGCGGTCGGCCGAGACCGCGTTGAGCGAGGTTTGGATCTCCTTCTCGGTCTCGGAATCCAGCGCCGAGGTGGCCTCGTCGAAGACCAGGATCTCGGGCTGCTTGAGGATGGTGCGGGCGATCGCTACCCGTTGCTTCTCGCCGCCGGACAACTTCAGGCCGCGCTCGCCGACCATGGCCTCATAGCCCTCGGGCAGGCTTTCGACGAAGTCGTGGATCCGCGCCATCCGGGCCGCCTCGACGACTTCGGCCTCGTCGGCGTCGGGGCGGCCGTAGCGGATGTTGTAACGGATGGTGTCGTTGAAGAGCACGGTGTCCTGCGGCACGATGCCGATGGCGTCGCGCAGGCTCGACTGGGTGACCTCGCGAATGTCCTGGCCGTCGATCAGTATCCGCCCGCCGGTGATGTCGTAGAAGCGGAACAAGAGCCTGGAGATCGTGGACTTGCCGGCCCCCGACGGGCCGACGATGGCCACGGTGCGGCCGGCCGGGACGGCGAAGCTGACGCCTTTCAGGATCGGCCGCGCGCCGTCGTAGGCGAAGGCGACGTCATCGAATACGACCTCGCCGCCACGCGCCCTGAGCGGCCGGGCGCCGGGCGCGTCCGCCACCTCGCGCTCGACCCGCAACAGCTCGAACATCTTCTCCATGTCGACGAGGCTCTGCTTGATCTCTCGATAGACGAAGCCGAGGAAGCTCAAGGGCTGGTATAGCTGGATCATGAAGGTGTTGATCAGCACGAAGTCGCCGAGCGTCATGCGTCCCTCGGCGACACCGTTGGCGGCCATGATCATCACCACGACGAGGCCGGCGCCAATGATCACGCCCTGGCCGATATTGAGAAGCGACAGCGTCGTCTGGCTTCGGACCGCAGCCCGCTGATAGCGCACCAAGGCGTCGTCGAAACGCTCCGCCTCGTGCACCTCGTTGGAGAAATACTTGACCGTCTCGAAGTTCAACAGGCTGTCGATGGCCCGGGTGCTGGCCTCTGAATCGATGCGGTTCATCTCGCGCCGGTACTTCACCCGCCATTCGGTGACGAGGACCGTGAAGAGGATGTAGCCGGCGACCGCCAGGAAGGTCACGGCGGCGAACCAGGCATCGTAGCGGACCAACAGCACACCGCAGACCAGGCCGATCTCCAACAGCGTCGGCAAGATGTTGAAGAGCGTGAAGCGGAGCAGGAAGTCGATGCCCTTGGTGCCGCGTTCGATGGCGCGGCTGAGGCCGCCGGTGCGCCGTTCGAGATGAAAGCGGAGCGCCAGCCCATGCAGGTGGCGAAAGGTCTCCAAGGCCACGGTCCTGAGCGCGTGCTGGCCGACCTTGGCGAAGACCGCGTCGCGCAGCTCGCCGAAGGCTTGGGAGAAGAGGCGGACGACGCCATAGGCGACGATGATAGCGACCGGAATGACGATGATCTCGCCGGGACCGACGTCGAGCGCGTCCACCGCCGCCTTGTAGAGAAAGGGCACATAGACGATCGCGATCTTGGCCGCCGCCAACAGGACCAGCGCCAGCGCCACGCGGAACTTCAGGTCGCCGCGCCCGTGCGGCCAGAGGTAGGGCAGCAAGGTCCGGAGCGTTCTGAAGTGATTGCCGCTCCCGGAATCTTGATGGGGGTCGTATGTGGTCCGCATGGGCGATCCTTCGCTGGGCGTCGAGAGCGGTCGAAGACCATGGCGGAAAGCGGGGTCGAGGCCAAGCCGCGATGCGCCGTCGGTCTCCGTCGGACGGGGTCCGTCGACCCTTCTGCTCAATGTAGTGACTCGCCGAGGCTTTTGCCGCTTCGTCGGCTTTACCCATCCTTAATTCGAGGCCGGTCTAATGTCCGGCGGAACGGGGCCGGCGGGGAGCGTACCGAAAACAATGAGTGTGGGAGCGTTGGCGAGCAGCGAAGCGGCGCCGAGCGCCGAGAGCAAATTGTCGATCGAGAACGCCACGTTGACGCTGGCGAACTCGACCTTGGAGCTGCCGGTTCGGTTTCGGTATCGCTGGCGCGATATCGAGGTCCGCGCAGAGGTCTCGGATCGCGACGGCCAGGCGGTGCTCAGGCAGTACCTCGACCTCGGGCCCGTGCCCTACAACGCCGAGAATCCGCTTCGACGACGCCAGCACCTCGACCTGGTCGACCAGCCCCTGCCCATCGGCCGCTTCGCCATCGCTTCGGGACAACGCCTGACATTGGGGCTGGAGCACCGCCTCGAAGCACCGCTCACGGGCGGTAGCGTGGTCGTCGCAGTAACGGCCGCCCTGCTCGATGCGGCGCCCTATCTCCCGCTCGTCCGCGACCCGCGTGACGTCGAGGCCTCTAGCCGGTGATCTTGGGCAAGCTGAATATCTGGCCGGGGTAGATCAGGTCGGGATCGCGAATCTGATCCGAGTTGCGCTCATAGATGACGCTGTAGAGGATGCCTCGTCCGTAGGTATGCCGGGCAATGTTCCAAAGATTGTTGCCGGGCTGCACCACGATCCGATCTCCCGGCGAGAACCTGCGCGCCAAGCGCGCCTCGACCCGCGTGAAGGGGACCTCGAGGCGGGCCAAGACATGGCCGTCTGGGCCCAGATGATCGAGCCTGAGCTTGTAGTCGCCGGCGGCAACCGCGCGCTCGGGCACCAAGCGCCAAGTCCTCTCGGCGCTTGCCACCGCCGTGCCGATCGGACGGTTGTCGAGATAGGCCCGCACCGCCGCGCCGTCGGGCGCCGAGCCCGAGATTATCACCTTACCGTCGTCGTCGTAGTCGATGGCGTCGAGCGAGAGCCGGTCGGCGTCCTTTTCGGCGGCGGTTGGCGAGGGGGTGGGCCGCTGTAGGACCCGGCTCGACTCGCCCTTCGCCGCCGCCAGGCGGACGACAGTCGGTGCGCCGGCGCTCGGTCTCTTTGCCGTCTTGTCCTTGTCTTCAGGCAAGAGCACCAGGACCGGCGCCTCCGACTCCACCTTGCGGCCGTCGGCGAGCTCGGCACTCAAGCGCAGCTCCTTGGCGCCGCCCGCCATTGGCTTCTCCACCACCACGGCCCACTCGCCGCGCGCGTCGGCCGCGGCCTCGGCAACCGGCTTCTTGCCGTCCAACAAGGTAATCTTCGACCCTGCCGGGCCCCGTCCCGCCATCACCGCCAGGCGATCCTTGGCGATCCGTACCACGTCGAAGCGGGGAGCGTCCGACCGGCCGGGCGCGGCAACCTCGGACTTGGGAGTCGCGGGCGTCGCTGTCGCGCTCGGGGCTGCCGCCGCCGTTCGTGCGGCCGGCGCGGGCTGTGCCTTTGGCGCGGCTGGCTCGGTCGTCGCTTGCGTCGGCGTGGTCTTGGGGCCGCCGGCCGCGGGCGCAATGGTCGAGGGGTGCGGCTCGGTCTTCGCCGGTGCCGCCGTCAGGGTCGGCTTCGCGGGCTCGGAAGATTGGGCAGAAGGCGGCGGCCCGCCCGCGGCACGTTGCTCGGGCTGCCCGAAGTCGCCGTAGACGATGCCGAAGAAGGCGCCGATGCCGATGGCCGCCCCGACCAGAGTCGCCACCCAGGCGACCTTCTTCGGCTGGGGCCGCTCAGCCGGATTTTCCAGTTCGTCCATGTGCCATCATAGCATGTATCCATCGAGATACGGAGAATTTCGCGCGAGTATTGAAGACCTAGGTTCCATTGTCCAAACCGGTGCGAGGACGTGTCGGCGGGCGTGGCAGGCACGCTCAGGCGTAAGTGACCGGGCCGGCACGGCTTCGTCCCGTCGGTCGGCTCAGACCGCGGCGAGGACCAGCACGGCGTTCAGGCCGCCGAAGGCGAACGAGTTCGAGACCGCGACGCCGATCTTCGCCTCGCGCGCCTCGTTGGGCACGAAATCCAAGTCGCAGCCTTCGCCCGGCTCGGTGAAGTTCAAAGTCGGCGGCAGAAAGCCGTCGCGGATGCCGCCGATCGTGGCGGCCAGCTCGAGCGCGCCCGTGGCGGCGATGGCATGGCCGTGCGCCGCCTTGGTCGAGGAGATCGCCAGCGCGTCGGCGTGCTCGGCGAAGACCATCCGGGTCACCGCCGTCTCGGTCCGGTCGTTGAGCTCGGTGCCGCTGCCATGGGCATTGATATAGTCGACCTCTTCGGGCGCGATGCCGGCATCGGCGAGGGCCGCCCGCACTGCCCGCGCCGCACCTTCGGCCGAGACCTGGGTGATGTGGTTGCCGTCCGCCGACATGCCGCAGCCGAGCACTTCGGCCAGCGGCTCGGCGCCCCGGGCGCGCATGTGTTCCTCGCTCTCCAAGATCACGGTACCGGCGCCTTCGCCCAAGACCATGCCGGTCCGATTCTTCGAGA
This sequence comes from Alphaproteobacteria bacterium, assembly GCA_030746295.1. The sequence goes on from JASLMY010000014.1 coordinate 20,019, forward strand.
ACGGCGCGCAGCGCTCGCTCGCCATCACCTTGAGCGCTTCCCAGCCCTTGATGTTGGCCAGCGTCATGCCCGCCTCGGCTCCGCCGGTAATCGCTATTTCGCTCGCACCCGAGCGCACCAGGTTGAAGGCGATGCCGGTGGCGTGGTTGGAAGATGCGCAGGCGCTGGTGACGCAGAACGCGGGACCGAGCACGCCATAGGCCATGGAGACCAGGCTCGCCGGCGCGTTCGGCATGATTTTCGGTATCGACATCGGGTGGAAGCGCCGGCGGCCCTCCGAAAACAGCCCTTCGTAGCCGTCCTCGAGCGTCGTCTGGCCGCCCAGGCCCGAGCCGAAGACGACGGCCGAGTTGCCGCCCAATCGCTCGATCGCCTCGCGGTCGAGCGCCGCCATTTCCAGCGCTTGGGCGGTCGCCGCCAGGGAGAACTGGGTGAAGCGGTCGGCCAGCGGCACCAACTTGTGGTCGACCCAATCCTTCGGCTCGAAGTCGGTCACCCGCGCCGCGATCTTCAGGTTGACGGTCTGGTCGCGAACCGGGCCGATCGGGCCGACGCCACTACGCCCGGCGCGGATCGCCGCCACAAAATCGTCGAACCCGATGCCTAGAGCAGAGACGGTGCCGACACCGGTTACGAACACACGTCTCTTCATGGCGATTTCCGCTGTCACTCCCGATCGACGGCGACGCCTGCCTCCAGCAAGGTCGGAACCGCGATGACCAGGAAGTCCTTGATGCTCATTTCCTCGAGCCGGCTCTCATTGGCATTGTAGGGGATCTCGACATCGTACTCTTCTTCGATGTCGAAGATAAGCTCGACGAAGTCCAGGGAGTCCATGTCGAGCTCGGACAGCTTTTGATCCAGGGTGATCTGGTCGGCCTCGGCGTCGATCTTCGTCGCCAGGATCTCGATGAGCCGCTGCTGCAAGCGCTCGCTGTCTGGCGCTGCCGCGTCACCCTGGACCTTTTCCTGTCCGGCCATGTTTTCTTCCCTTCCCCTACGCTCCTGGCGGGTCGTCCGAGGCTTACCGTCGGACTGTCCCGAGGCTCGCGGCTAGATCCTCGCCTTGACCTTGTTGAAGTAAGACTTGCAGTCGAAATAGCCAGCGACGGCGTAGCCGAGACACAAGGTCGCCAAAATATACTCGGAGGCGACGTAGATCCGCTGCACGAGCATCGAATCGTCATACGCCTCCCAGTCCTTGAAGTTGAACAGAAACACGAAACAAGCGGTCGCGACCACGACGCCGACGCAGACCCAGATCCGGCTGTTTCCCGGGATGGGAGGATCGATGTCGGCTTGCTCGCGAGCCCGTCGCTTGAGCCAGACCGCGGCGACGCTGTCAAGCAGGAAGGCGCCGACCTGGCTGGCATAGAACAGGGCCGAGAGCACCATGTGACCGTTGTTGGAGACCTTGAGGTTGACGATCGCCAACGCCGCCAACAGGACCCCGGCGATCATGCCGAGTATCGAGCCGGCGCCGCTCAGCGCGCTCATCAGCCCGGTCCCGGGACCGGGCCGCAACGCCTCGAAACTCCAGCCGTTAACGCGCCGGCCGATATACCAGGCCATGATCAGAAGGACCGCTGTCAGCACGATGCCGGCGGCGAAAATGTAACTGCCCGGCGCATAGGCCGCCGTCTTGCTGATCGATGGGTTGGTCCGCTCGAAGAATTCGGCATGGTGAACGACGAAGGCCCACCGCGTTATCAGGATGATCGGCACGCCGACGAGAAACACCAGCAGCATGCAGGGGCTGAGTTTCTCCAACGCCGCCGCTGCATCTCGCCGGGCATCATCGCGCTGCCATTCCAACGTCATGCCTTCGAGCCCCGAACCGCCGTGTCGCCGCCCCAGTCGTACGATCGCACCGGCAACCTACCCATCCCAAAGGCGGAGGACAAGACGGCTTGAAGCAATAGACGCAGGATAATTTCGCGCGGCGGCAAGCGACGCCAGGGCCGTCGTGGCCAGCCGCCACCGGATCCTCGACGCGCGCTTCCGTCTGGAAAGCACAACGACGTACAATAGGCCGCCACTTGATGGCGATCAAGTCATTGCCGGCGCGATCGGAGCGTTTTACCCTCGGTCCGACGTTCCGCGCCTCTAGTGTCGTCGCCATGTATTACGTGGCGAAGGCACCGGCCAGAGGCGACATGATCGCAAACAAGACAGTGTGCAATCAAGGGAGGGAAGACGTCATGTCGAGTGATTTCGTGAATCCGGAAACGGTGGTGCTTCACGGCGGCAGCTATCGCAGCGATCCGGCCACCACGGCGGTGGCGGTGCCGATCTACCAGACCACGTCCTATCAGTTCAACGACACCGAGCACGCGGCGAATCTCTTCGGCTTGCGGGAACTCGGCAACATCTACACCCGAATCATGAATCCGACCACGGACGTCTTCGAACAGCGCATCGCCGCGCTGGAGGGTGGGGTCGCGGCGCTGGCCTTGAGCTCGGGCCAGGCGGCGTCGACCTTCTCGCTGCAGAATCTGGCCCAGGCCGGCGACAACATCGTCAGCTCGACCGACCTCTACGGTGGCACCTGGAACCTCTTCGCCAACACGCTGGGCATGGTCGGGATCGAGACCCGCTTCGTCGACCCGGAGGATCCGGAGGCCTTCCGTGAAGCCGTCGACGACAAGACCCGGGCCTTCTACGCCGAGACCCTGCCGAACCCGAAGCTGAACGTCTTCCCGATCAAGGAAGTCTCCGATATCGGCCGCGAGTACGGCATCCCGCTGATCATGGACAACACCGCCTGTCCGATCCTGTGCCGGCCGATCGAGCACGGCGCGGCCGCGGTCGTGCACTCGACCACCAAGTATATCGGTGGCCACGGCACCTCGATCGGCGGCGTCCTGGTCGATGGGGGCAACTTCGATTGGACCGCCATCCCCGAGCGCCAGCCGTTGATGAACCAGCCCGATCCCAGCTATCACGGCGCGGTCTGGGGCACGCTGGTGCCGGAGGCGCTGGGCGCGCCGATCGCCTACGCGATTCGGGCCCGAGTGGTGCTGCTGCGCGACCTGGGCTCGTGCATGAGCCCGTTCAACGCTTTCATGTTCATCCAGGGGCTGGAGACCCTGCCGCTCAGGATGCGCCAGCATTGCAGCAACGCCCAGGCCGTGGCCGAGTTCCTGGAGGGGCATCCGGCGGTCAGCCGGGTGATCTATGCCGGCTTCACCGAGGGCGAGTACAAGCGCCGCGCCGAGACCTATCTCAATGGCGGCTTCGGGGCCTTGATCGGCATCGAGATCGAGGGCGGCAAGGAGGCCGGTCAGCGCTTCATCGAGGGGCTGAAAATGCTCTACCACGTCGCCAACATCGGCGATGCCCGCAGCCTGGCGATCCACCCGGCCTCGACGACGCATTCGCAGCTGACCGGCAACGAGTTGGCGGCGACCGGCGTCACCGACAGCTACATCCGGCTGTCGATCGGCATCGAGCACCCGGACGACATTATCGCCGACATCTCGCAGGCCCTGGACCAGGCGGCCGGCTGATCTCGGCACCGGCGAGGCGGAGGCCCTGCCTTCCGCCTCGCCGGCGGCCCGCGCCGCCGGGCGGTCGCGAGGAGACCGGACGAGAGCATGCTGCCAACCGTTGTCCTCATCCTGATCGGCGGCACCGGCGTGCTCTTCTTCACCGCCTTCGTCCGCGCGGCCCGATTCGCCCGCCGGCATGAAGACAAGCTCACCGGCATCGTCGACCGGTCGACGTGGTGGCTGCGACTCTTTGCCAAGAACGGATACGGGGCCGAGGTCGAGCAGGAACGCAAGCGCCTGGCGCTGCAATGGCTGGTGACGGTGGTGCTGTTCTTCCTCGTCGCCGGCCTCGGCTACAACCTCGGGCGACCGGGCTGAGGCCGGGCTGCGCCTGCCCGGCTATTTGCGGCTGCGCTTTGCCTGCCACTCTTGGGCGAGGCGCTTGGCTTTGGCGATGTCGTTGGGGCTCATCTCCTTCGCCAACCGATCGAGGCCCGCCTTCGCCTTTTGATTCCCGGCCGCCAGGGCGAGCTCGAACCACATGTGGGCTTGGACCGTATCCTGCGGCACGCCGCGACCGGAGGCATAGAGATCGCCCAGGTTCGAGAGGGCGTCGGCATGGCCGCGCTCGGAGGCGTGGCGAAACCACTTCGCTGCCTCGGCGTCGCTCTGCGCGACGCCGTCGCCCCTGACGTAGAGGACGCCGAGGTTGTTTTGCGCTTGCGGGTGCCCCTGCTCGGCAGCCAGATTGTACCAGCGTGCCGCCTCGGCGGTATCACGAGCGACGCCGATACCGTGGTCGTAGACGAGGCCGAGGTTCTTCTGGCCATCGGCGTAGCCCTGCTCGGCCGCCTTTCGGATCCACTTCTCGGCCTCTTTCGGGTCTTTCTCGACGCCCTGGCCCTGTGCATACATGACGCCGAGGCTGTTCTGCGCCCTGGCATGGCCTTTCTCGGCCGCCTTGCGGAACCATTTGGCGGCCTCGGCCGGATCCTTCTGCACGCCGGCGCCCTGGGCGTAGAGGACGCCGAGGCCGTTTTGGGCGTTGACGTCGCCATCCAGGACCGTGAGGGGATGCCAAAGGAGCATCGCCTCGACGTAGTCGCCCTTGCGAAAGGCCTGGAGGCCTTTCTTGAAGTCCTCCGTCGCCGCCGCGACAGCCGACGACGACAGCAACATGAACAAGGCGCCGAAGATCAGGTTGCGCATGGCCGTCCCTCACGCCGTGATTTCGCTTACCGACTGCCGGAGCGATTCCGCCGTCGCTCTCGGGCCTTCGTAGACGATCAGAAATAGGGCCTCGGCGTCTACAACGGTGTCGGGTCGCGGGTTGCAATTGATCTCGCCACTGCCGGCCTCGGCGAAGGCGATGGCCGTGCCGATGCCCTTGTGCAGCAATTCGCCGGCGAGCGTGCCCCAGGTGCAGCCCTTGACCGCCAAGTCGTAGCGCACGCACTCGTCACCGGCGGCGTCGAACAGGTTCTCCAGGATCCGCTCCGAGCCGGGCGCGACCACGGCGCGCACCATCATCTCCGGATAGCCCCGCATCGGCCGCAGCACGGCACCGGCGCCGGCGGTGCGCAATCGGGCGCGGTTCTGGTCGTCGACGGATTCGGCCAGGATCGGCGCCTTGCCCGGCAGGGCCGCGAGCCGGTGCAGGATATCGAAGGTGATGCTGTCCGCAGCCGCCTCGTGATGGTCCTCGGCGAGGACGACGATGGCGGCCGCGTCCTCGGCGTCGGCGCTGGCCAGGGCCTCGCCGTCGGTGCCCCGGCCCTGGACGTAGAAGACGCCGAGGTCGGCGAGCGTATCGGGCAGGCCGTCGGGAAAGCCTTCGGCCAGGATCAGCACGCCGCGATCGCGGCCCCAATCGGTATTCCGCAACTGCGAGACCAGCGTGGTGAAGTAACGCGCGGGCGAGAGGCGCGGCGCGTTGATTAGAAGCAGGTGGTCCTGCATGTCCCAACTCCATCGTCCGGTGAGCATCCGATGCCGTCGCTCGGATCGGTAGTCGAAATAGTCGCCCGCGGCCTTGGCCAGAACGAAGATGCCGCCGCCGTAGATCAGCACCGCCGTCGACAGGCGACCCTGCAGCGAGGCGGCCGAGATGTCGCCGTAGCCGACCGTGGTGAGCGTCGTCACCGTCAGCCAGAGCGCATCGCCCGGGCCCATGCCCTCGAAGGCCATCATGGCGGCGCTATGGATCGCGGCAATGGCGATGATGTAGAGCAGAAGCAGCAGCATGGCGCGGCTCGAATTGACGCCGCGGACGCGTCGACGCCGGCCCTTCGGCCGGCGCAAGCGACGCAGTAAGGCGAACAGCATCCCCGAGCATCCCCCCTCAACCCGACCACAACTCCTCGATCAAGGCCTCCGGCAGCAGGGCGATCAGCGAGACCTCGGTGCGGCCGCCGTCATACACCGCGACTTCGATGGCATGGCGGCGGTCGTCGCTGACCAGGCGGTAGTGGTCGAACTCCTCGCCGGCGCCGGTGAGCTGGCCGCCGATGAGATCGGTCGCCGGGTCCTCGCGATGATGATAGGCCTGCTGGGCACCTTCCTGGCGATAGAGGCCCGAGGTCCAGCCGCCGAGGTCGCCCGGTTCCTCGAGCCGCTCCAATACGATGGCGGCCGGCTCGTCCGGATCGAACAGCAGGGCGAAGACGTCGAGGTCGAACAGCTTCTCGACCACCGGCCGGTCGACCTCGTGGGCGACGGCGACGGTCTCGTCCTCGCCGCGCCAAAGCCGCAGGCCGTCGAGCGCCGGCGCATTCAGCTCGAGGACGCGACGGATCTTGCCCGGGCCGCCGAGGTCGACGGCATGCACGCCCGCGACCTGAAGCTCGGCCCGGCCCAGGCCGTCGGGGGCGACGAGGCCGAACTTCAGGAAATCGCCAGGCCTGAGGTCCCAGGCGTGCTCGGGCGCGGGCGGCGTCTCGTCGCCGTTGGAGCCGCCGAAGAAGCGGCGGAACATCAGGCAGATCCGCCGCTCTTGGCGCGGATGCGCGCCATCACGTCGCTGCCCGAGGCGCCGCTCTTGGTGATGCCGGCGTCCTTGAGCCGCTTGTCGAGGTCGGCGCCCTCGGTTTCCTCGGCCAACTGGGAGGCGGCCTCCATGCGGTCGGAGCGCTCTTGTTGGCGCTTCTTGATGCGCTCCAGCGAGCTGGTGGCCGAGGTCATGGCGGCGTTGCTGCCGGAGAACTTGGCGCTGGCCGCCTCGCTGGCGCGCTGCACCTTCTCGGTGGCCTTGACCATGCTGACCTGGCGCTTCATGGCGGCGACGTTGCGCTCGGTCGACTTGATCGAGCGCTTGAGCTGATTGACGCCGTTTTCGTAGTGATCGAGCGACTGCTGCTGGACCCCTAGTTCCTCCTCGAACTGGGCGATCCGCTCGCAGACCTCGCCGGCCAGGGCCTCGTCGCCCTTGTCCAGCGCCTTGGCGGCATAGTCCTCGTGCTCGGCGATCGCCGACTTGAGGCGGTTGACCTCGCGCTCGACACCGGTCCGCTGGGCCATGACCTGGGTCAGCTGGGACTTGGCTTCGCTCAGCTCCTTCTCGGCGTCGCGCATTTCCTGATCCAGAATTCGCAGGGCCTGGTGGTCGACCACGGCCTCGCCGGCCTCGGTCGCGGCGCCGCGCATGGCAGTGGCGAGTTTTGCTAGGATGCTCATGTTCTTCTCCTCAGCAGTTAAATCAATCGATGAAGGCGGCGACGGCTTCGATCGCCTCGAGCGTGTTGTCGCTCAAGCTCTCGAGCTCGGTGACGATGTCCTCGATCGAGGCGCCGGCGGCGAGCGCACCGAAGAGCACGTAGCGGTCGCCGATCTTGCCGAACGAGGACAGCGGCAGCGGCACGTTCATCTCCAGAAGCGTGACCAGGAGGTCGGTGCGGCTCTCCGCCTTGACCTGGGATTCATCCCAAAGATATGTCAGGCACAAGAGTTGCTCGTCGTCCAACGCCACCATGATGGGGAACTCGTCGCGGTCCTCGACCACGACCTCGATGGCGCCGTCGTCCTCGGCTTCTCGGGCGGCGAAACGAAAGCCGTTCTCCGAGGTCAAGTTGTCGAGGGACTGTTGCAGCAGTTTGACGTCCATGATCCTCTCCTCACTGTTTGCCGCGGCCTCCGGGATCGGCAACTCAGGCACGACGCCGTCGCGGAGTAAGCGTTCGAAGCGGCGCAAAAGCGCCCGGTGTTGCTTCGGGACCCACACCTCGGTGGCAACGAGACCCGATTGGCGCAACCGCGCCCGTTGTTGGCGCTTTCGCTCGGCGACCGTCAGCGCCTGCGGTCGCTTGCCCCGTTGCGCTTCAGCCATGTCTTCGCCGAGAGACCGCCCGGTCGTTCTCTCCCGGCCCTTCCGAACGGCCTTTGTTTTTGTGACTAGTCACTTGTGACATGTCACAAGAGATAGGGGGTCCGGCGGCGATGTCAAGCACCGCGCCTCAATTTTCCGTTTGCTGATAGATCCCGAGCTCACTTTCCCATGCTTGCTGGTGATACTGATAGACGGCGCCGTTACCGACGCGGTTGACCACGATCTCGTCCAAGCCGTCGAAGAAGCCCTGGGGGAAGGCGAAGGCGCCGATCAAAATCGGCTTCGTGGTCCAGCCGTCGTCGACCGGCATCGCCTCCAGCGCCGCCAGCCGTCGGCTCGCCGGCGCGCCGTTCAAGGTGGCGATCGACCAGCCCCAATCGCCGAAGCTGGGCACGTTTTGGTGATACTGCTCGACATGCCGATAGCCGGCCCGGGCCAGCGTCTTGCCGATGGACAGGAAGGCGGCGCGGGCGTGGTAGGGCGAGGTCGACTGCACCGCCAGCGCCCCGTCGCCGGCGAGTAGTTGGCGGAGCTTGTCGTAGAAACGGACCGAGTAGAGCCGGTTGAGGTCGACATGACTGGGGTCGGGCAGGTCGACGATGACGACGTCGAAGAGGCGGCCGTCGCCGATCAGGTCGTCGACCGTCAGGAAGGCGTCGCCGAAGCGGGTGCTGACGCGGGGGTCGCGGAAGGCGAAGTCGTTCAGCTCCAACAGTGCCCGGTTCACCACCCGGCCGTCGCGCAGCACCGGCTTGCTGAAGAACGCGACCAGGCGGGGGTCGAGGTCGAGCAGCAGCACCTCTTTCGGGTTCCAACGAAGCACGTCCCGAAGCGCCAGGCCGTCACCGCCGCCGACGATCAGGACCCGCTCGCGCCGCGCCGCAGCCGCCATCGCCGGGTAGGTCAGCATGGCGTGGTAGATGTGCTCGTCGTTGCTGGCGAACTGGGTCCGCCCGTTGATGAAGAAGGTCTGGACCGGCGCCTGCTCGGGGTCGACGCGGCGCTCGGTGACGGTCAGCCGCTGCAGGCCGGTGTCGATGCGGTAGACGACGCGGTCCTGGTAGAGGAGATCCTCCATCGCGTGCGCCCACTCGACGCCGCGGGCGCCGATCAGTACCAGCGCGGCCGCGATCACGCCGTGCGCGCCGAGGACAAGCCAAGGCCAGCGCACGTAGCGGCCATAGAGCAGCAGGAACAGGAGCCCGACGCCGACGTTGGCGAGCGCGGTCAGGACCGCGGCGCGGGCCGGCTCCATGGTCAGCATGAAGGCGACCCAAAGGGCGGCACCGAGGCCGGCGCCCAAATAGTCGGCGCCGTAGATGGTGCCCGTGTTGTGCGACAGATGGGCCTGGTGGATCTGCAGGCGGACCCGGGCGATCAAAGGGATCTCCATCCCCACCATGATCCCCAGCACCGAGCCGAGGACGAAGGGCGCGATCTCGGAGACTTCGGTCAGGACCTCGACCAGGCCGCCGCGCGGCACCAGGTCGGGTGGCATGCCGTAGGTCTCGGCGATGCTGAGCGGCAGCACCACGGCGAGGGCGCTGATCCCGCCCAGGATCAGCACCGAGCAGCCGCCGAGCAGCGCCAGGCCGGTCTCCAGCCAGGCGAAGCCGTTGAAGGCGATGGCAACCGCGCGGGCGAGGAAAGAGCCGATGCCCATCGAGACGATCATGATCCCGATCATCGAGAAGATGACGGTCTCGACCGCGCCCAGAATGCGCCCCGCCGTGTGGGCCAGCAGGTACTCGTAGATCAGCCCGCAGCCTGCCAGCACCCCGGTCATGATGATGATCGCGACATCGTGCCCGCCGAGGCGGAGGCGGCTCGGAGAGCGCGTCTCGCTGTCCGAGGTCTTGGCGGACAAGGCCCGTCAGCTCCGGTAGCTTGGGCTCAACCCAAGAGGCCGCCCATCAGCAGTCCGATCGCGATGTAGACGGCGACTTCCGTCGTCGCGACACCGACATTCTGCTGCCGGTCGACTTCTTCGGAGACGTTGACGCCGGCCAGCACGCAGCGCTCCGCCACCAGGCCGAGGACTGCGAGCGCCACCGCCAGGACGAGCGAGACCAGGCCCCAAAACGCGGCCTGCACGATCGGATTGGCGATCGCGTCGTAGACGGCGAGCGAGGAGGCGGCGGTGACGGCAAAGGCGACGCCGATCTGGAAGCCGATGAAGCGGAGCGCCAGCGCCAGGTTGCCACCCTGGATCGCGGCTTGGAAAGCGTTGCCGGCATTGCGCACGCGATAGACCTGGACGCGGTAGTAAGCAGTCAGGGTCAGGATGATCTGCGAGGCGACGTAGCCGCCGACGACGGCGGCGAGGCCGGCGCCCAGCGCGTCGTCGGCCCAGATGATGATGGCACGGACCATCACCGCCGTGGCGATCAGGTTGCCGGCGTCGACCACGGCGACCGCCGCGTTGCCCTTGGCGATCTCGTCCTTGATCGACAGGCCGGGCAGGGCGATGAGATCGAAGATCAAGCGGGTCAGCCACATCAGGGCCAGGCCGACAAGGCTGAAGACCACCATGTTCAGGGCCTCGCCGCCGAACGAGCCCGCGAAGCCGCCCGTCGCCACGCCGGAGAGCATGATGGCGACGCCGGCGGTGGCGCCGGTGAGCGAGATACCGAAGGCGAAGTTGTCCTTCTGCGCCAGCTCATGCGTGGCGCTGACGCCGACGACCAGCCCGTAGAGGAACCTGACCGAAAGCAGGACGGCGAAGATGATCGCGAAATCCATCACCAGCATCGTCGCAACGCGGCCATCGAAGAACTGGATATCCATCACGCCCTGCCTTCCCAATTATCTCGTCTCAACTGCCGCATCTCACTTGCCGGTTCGCCGTCCGCCGCTGGCCGAGCCGCTCTTCACGCTTCGGCCGCTGGCGGCATAGCTGCTGGTGCGCCGCAAGCTCGAGCCGGATTTGCCGCTCGAATAGGCCGAGGCGCGCTTCACCATGTCGCCGGGCTTGCGGCTGGCGACGTTGCCATAGGTGGAGAGCCGCTTCTGGCTCTTGAGCGGCGCGTAGGAACGCTTCGGCTTGACCGTCGGGTTGGCCCGTCTGGCGTCGCTCCAGCGTTGATTGTCCGCGCGGCTGCCGTAGTAGTTGCGCCCGACGTCGTTGTAGTAGGACCAGGGACGGCCGCCATACCAGCTGTTGTAGTAGTAGGGCGAGCCCGTGAAGAACATGCTTCGGTAGGGCGAGAAGCCCGCGAACCAGACCCAATAGAGGCCGCTCGGGCCGCTCGACCAATGGCCGTAGCGGGGGTTGCCGACGAGATAGGAGCCGGCCCCTTCCTTTGGCTTCGCCGTCTTCTTGTCGACATTGAGGCGCGGCAGCTTGCCGTCCGACAGATCCGCCAGGACGTTGGCCACGTCGACAAGGGAATCGTCGAAAACTTGGGGATCGGCCTCGGCCGCGATCCGAACCAGCTCCTCCAGGCTCTGGTCGGCGTCTTTTTCGTTGTCGACCTCGAGCTTCACCTTCGCCAGGCGCTCTTTCAGCGACTTGAACGCCTGGCCTTCCGCGGTGCCTTCCTTGCCGAACTGCGCCGCCAGCTCGGCCATCTTCGGGCGGTCCTCGGCCAGCGCCACGGCATAGGCCTGGACCACGCGAGCATGGCGAAGCTTGCCCTCCTTCAGGCTCTTGTCGAGCGTCGCCATGCTGGCGAGGGTTTCGCGGTGGGCGTCGCTGACCAGTTTTCCGTAGTCCTCGCCGCAGCCGACGAGAAAGACGAGCAACAGGACCGAAAGGAACCGAATCACTATTCCAGACTTCATTCCCACTCCGACGTTCCGGCTACATGCGTCGCAGCAGGACGGGGCCCCCTACGACGCCTTTCCGGCGGACGAAGACATCGATCTTGTCGGCGGCGGCCGGCCTCCCCCGCGTCGTCGCGAATATCCTAGCACAAGCTCTCGTCACCGCCATGCCCGAAGCATCCGAGGCCGGCAAGCGCTTGAATTCGGGGTGCCGTCTACCTAGCCTCGACGGCATGGGTGCGCTCGGGGGGACGGATCGCATGGAATTTATCAAGGACAAGCTTCGCCCGATGTTGATCTTGTTGGGCGCGGTCTGGGCGGTCGAGGCCGTCAACCTCGTCCTCGGCCATGGCCTGACGGTCTGGGGCATCCTGCCGAGAAGCCTCGGCGGCATCGTCGGCATTCCGTTGGCGCCCTTCATTCACGCCAGCTTTCTGCACGCGCTATCGAACACGCTGCCGCTGCTGATCCTGGGTGGCCTGACCCTGACCGCGGGCGAGCGGCGCTTCTGGTCCATCACCGTCGGCATCGTCGTCCTGTCCGGCCTCTTGGTCTGGCTCTTCGCCCGCGGTGCCTACCACGTCGGCGCCAGCGGCTTGATCTTCGGCTATTTCGGCGCCCTGCTGGCCCGCGCCTTCGTCGAGCGGAACGTCGTCTCGGTCATCGTCGCGACCGGCGTCGTGGTCTTGTATGGCGGGCTCATCTGGGGCGTCCTGCCGACCCGAAGCCATATCTCCTTCGAAGCGCATTTATTCGGCCTGGTCGCGGGCATCGTGGTCGTCTGGTTCGGCGGCAGATCCGAAAGGGCAGGGGGGTGACCCCCGTCCTTGAATCGGCAGACCGTTGACCCCTATCATTTGCCGAGCCGCCGCATTTGCCGCGTCGTCAACTCGGGCCACCTAGACGCCCTAGCGCGGAGCATCTTGGATGAAGCAGTTTGAGGATTTCCTCCAGGCCTTCGAGCAGGCGGCCTCGGAGCCGGCGCGGCGCGAAATCGAAGCGGCTCTCTGGAAGACCTACGGTGTCGAGCGGGCGATCTACATGACCGACCTGTCGGGCTTCTCGAGCCTGACCCAAAGCCACGGGATCGTCCATTACCTGGCCTTGATCCGGCGCATGCGCGCCATCGCCCGGCCGATCATCGAGGCACATGGCGGGCGCGTCGTGAAGTTCGAGGCCGACAACTGCTTCGCGGTCTTCCCGGCGCCGACGGCGGCGGCGCGGGCCGCGATCGCGGTCAATCTCGACTGTCGCGCGAAGGGGCTGATGGACGTGTCTGGCGAGCACTCGATCGTCTGCGCCGGCATCGATTATGGGCCGATGCTGAGCCTCGACGAGGAGGACTTCTTCGGCGACCCCGTCAACGTCGCCAGCAAGCTCGGCGAGGACATCGCCGAGCCCGGCGAGATCCTGGTCACCGGCCGCGCGCTGGAAGACCTGGACGGGGTGAGCGCCAGCATCGGCGAGACCCGCCGCTTCTCGGTCGGCGGCATCGAGGTGACGGCGCGGCAACTGCTCTACTGACGGGGTTTGCGGCCGCTGTCGGGGTGAGTTGACAAGCCGCGGCCAAGGCCCCAACCATGCGCCATGGCACCGTTTCCCGAGCTCTTCCGCCCCGGACGCATCGGTACGCTCGAGGTTCCCAACCGCATCGTCTTCGCGGCCACGAGCTCCGAGCTGGCGCAAGCCGACGGCTCGGTCGGCGACGACATGGTCGAGTTCTATGCCGAGCGGGGCCGCGGCGGGGCCGGCCTGATCGTGGTCGAGGCCACCTATGTCGAGCAGGAAGGCAAGCGCCTGCGGCACAACGCCATGCTGCACGAGGATCGCCTGATCCCGGGCATGGCCAAGCTGGTCGGCGCCGTGCACGGCACCGGTGCCAAGATCGCCTTGCAGTTGAACCACGGCGGCCGCGAGAGCATTCCCGCGGTCTCGGGCTCAGTGCCGCTCGCACCCTCGCCGCTGCCTTCGGGCTTCACCGCCGTGGGCGAGGCCGTGGTGCCGCAAGAGCTGACCCTGGCCGAGATCGAGCGGATCATCGGGCGCTTCGCCGAGGCGGCCCGGCGGGCCCGTGAGGCCGGCTACGACGGGGTCGAGATTCATGGCGCCCACGGCTATCTGGTCGGCCAGTTCCTGTCGCCGGCCTGCAACAAGCGCGAGGACCGCTATGGCCACGATACGGCCGGGCGGGCCCGCTTCGGCGTCGACCTCGTCCGCGCCATCAAGGAACGGGCGGGCGCCGACTATCCCGTGATCTTCAGGATGAACGGCCGCGACCACGTGCCGGGCGGGCTGGAGCTCGAGGAGGCGGTCGAGATCGCCACTTTGCTGGAGGCGGCCGGTGCCGATTCGGTCAGCATCTCGGGCGGCCTGCACGCCTCGCGTCCCTACATGATTATCCCGGGCATGGCGGTCGGCCGCGGCTGCTATCGGGACTCCAGCGCTGCCGTGCGCGCGCGGGTCGGCGTGCCGGTGATGACCGTCGGCCGGATCAACACGCCGGCGCTGGCGGACGAGATCCTGGGCCGCTCGGAGGCCGACTTCATCTGCCTCAGCCGCGCCCTGATCGCCGATCCCTACTTTCCCCGGAAAGCCGAGGCCGGCCAGCCCGAGCGGATCGCGCCCTGCATCGCCTGCAACGAGTGCATCGCCACCGTGCATCTTCACAAGGGCCTCGCCTGCACCGTCAACCCGATGGTCAGCCGCGAGCTGGCGCTGAAGCCGCTGCTCGCCAGGGAGGCAACGGCCAAGCGGGTCGCCGTCATCGGCGGCGGTGCCGCCGGCATGGCGGCGGCGATCACCGCGGCGGAGCGGGGCCACGACGTGCATCTCTTCGAGAAGGGTCCCGAGCTCGGCGGCCAGCTCAGCCTGGCGCACCAACCGCCGCACCGCGAGGAGATCCGGAACCTGCTCGGCTTCTTCCGCGCCGAGGTCGCGCGGCTCGACATCGACGTCACTTTGGACACGGCGCCGACGGCCGAGACGGTCCGCGCGCTGGAGGCGGATGCCGTCGTCGTCGCCATCGGTGCCGAGCCGGTGGCACCGGACGTTCCGGGCGCCGCGCTGCCGGTGGTGCTGCTCGGCTGGCGCGTGCTGGCGGGGCAGGAGCGGCCGGGGCGGAACTGCGTCGTCGTCGGCGGTGGCCTGGTCGGGGTGGAGGTCGCCGATCTGTTGGCCGATCGGGGTGGGAACGTCGTCCTGGTGGCCCGCTCGGCGCTGTTGAAGAAGGCGGTCCACGCCGACCGGGTCCACTATCTCGACAGAATGGAGGCCCTGGGCGTGGAGGTGATGACCGAGACGCAGGTCTTGGAAATCCGGCCGCGACAAGTCGTGCTGCGACCGGCCGAGCGACTGCGCCGCACCCTCGACGACGTCGACAACGTCATCTATTGCACCGGCTATCGGCGGCGCGAGGACGAGGCCCAATGCTACGGCGCGCTCGGCGTGCCGGTGCACTACGTCGGCGACGTTCTCGGCTCGCGCAAGTTCTTCCAGGCCATCGAGGAAGGCACGCTGGCGGCGCTCGAGATCTAGCAGGGAGCCAGGCTTTTCAGGGCGCCGCGCCTCCGCCCTAGATGATGCCGTCGTCGGCGAGCCGGGCGAGCTCGTCGGCGGACTTGTGCAAGAGGCCGCCGTAGATTTCTTTGTTGTGCCGGCCGATCTCGGGGCCGGTGCTGTCGATGCGGCCGGGCGTGCCCATCAGCTTCGGCACGACGCCGGGCATGGTCAGCGGCTCGTCCGGGCCGTCGGCCACGGCGACGAAGCTCTCGCGGGCCTGATAGTGCGGGTCCGCCGCGATGTCCCGGGCCGTGTAGATGCCGCCGAAGGGCACGTTGGCGGCCACCAGCACGCGCTCGACCTCGGCGAAGTCCCGGTCGCCGACCCAATCGGCCAGCAGCCGCTCCAGCTCGTCGGCGCGCGCGATCCGCTCGCGGCTGACGGCGTAGCGTGGGTCGTCGGCCAAATCCCGCCGCTCCATCGCGGCGGCGAGCCGCCGCCAGACCGTGTCGCCGCCGGCGGCGATCAGTAAGAAGCGGCCGTCCTTGGTCTCGAAGGTGCCGGCCGGCGAAAAGCCGGGGTTGCGGTTGCCGGCACGCTCTCTGATCTCGCCGGTGGCCAGGAACTTGGGCAACAGTTCGACGGTGATCCGAAAGGTCGGCTCGTAGAGCGCCAGGTCGATCATCTGGCCCTCGCCGCCGCGCGCGTCGCGCTGAAAAAGCGCCAGCATCGCCGCGTAGGCGGCGAAGGTGCCGGTGTTGTAGTCGGCGGTAGGGAAGGCGGGCCGGACCGGATAGCGGTCGGGAAAGCCGGTCGGATACATGTAGCCGGAAAAGCCGAGCGCGATCCGGTCGTAGCCAGAACGCTTGGCATAGGGCCCGGTCTGGCCGTAGCCCGAGACCCGGACCATGATCAGCCGCGGGTTGAGCCGGTGCAAGTCGTCCCACCCCAGGCCCCATTTCTCGAGCGTGCCGGGAGTGAAATTCTCGATTAGGACGTCCGCCAGGCGGACGAGATCGCGCAGGATCTCCTGGCCGGCCGCGAGACGCAGGTTGAGGGTCACGGACTTCTTGTTGCGCGCCTCGATCCGCCAGTTGAGCGGCCGGCCCGCCTGCCCGTCGGTCGGCGTGCCACGCAGGGCATCGCCGCTTCCCGGCTGCTCGACCTTGATGACCTCGGCGCCGAAGTCGCCCAGTAAGGTGGCGCCGAAGGGCCCGGCGATGAGCGTGCCGATGTCGAGAACCCGAATGCCCGATAGCGGTAGCGTTGCGTTCATGTCGCCCAACTCGCCTCGAAAAAGAGATGCCGTACCTCGCACCCGGGCTGAGTATCGCCGCCGGCCGCCGCCCGATACAAGGTCGGTGCCCCGTCTTTCGCCGGAAACCGGAATCGGGCACTCTGCGCCCGCAATCGATGCCGCCGGAAACCATGACTTCGGAACGCCAACCCCGTCTCGCCAGCCTGCTACGGGCGCCGCTCTACGACCGCTTGGACGAGGTGGCGGCGCGCCTCGCGGCTGAGCCGGGGCTTCGCGACAAGCTGCTGGAGACGCCATCGGGCGACGCCTTCCGCGCGGCCTTTCGCGAGCTGGCGGAAGGCTTCGGGCTGTCGATCGACTGGCCGGATTTCGACCGCCACGTGGCGCTGCTGCTCGAGGTCGACGAGCCCTATTACTTCGCCAACCCGCAAGTCGGCTTCTCGCTTCGGGACTTCTCATTGCCGATCAGGCTGCGGATCGTGGTCGGCTGGCTGGTGAGCCAAATCGCCGCGTGGTTCGACACCCAGCCCCTCTATCGGTGCCGCTGGTGGCCATGGCCGGGCCGGCGCGAACCTTCACCACCTGCCGCCGAGGCTTGTGGCGCGACGGCGGCGCCAACGGTACGCGACTACTCGGCTGCGGAGCGGCAAGCCATGCAGGCGGCCTTCGACGTACTGGGCGACGAGACCTGGCGCTTGCACGTCGATTGGGAGGACCAGGAATACGGGCCGCTGGTCTACGACCTCTGCAAGCATAACGACGGCGCCGGCGACGTCGGCTATCTGGAGAGCATTTTGGAAGGGCACGCCTTCACCGCCGCATCGCTCGGCACGCGGATCGACGGCCGCTCCTTCCGCGGGCTCCATCGCGCCTGCACCGGCTACATGACCGATCGCCATTGGCAGTACCAAACCAGCGTCCGCGAGCTCTGGCGGCCCAAGGACTGGGCCGACGCCGACCTCTACGACGACATCGAGCCGGAACATCTCAGGCTCGCCAAGTTCCGCGCTTACGAAGTGCTGGCCATGAAGCAGGCGCTCTTCAAGGACAGGGACGCCTTTGCGCGGAAGTACCCGCTCTTCGCCGCCTTCATGCAGCGCAAGCTCGCCGGGGCCCGGTTGACGGCCGCGTTCCTCAATCGCGAGTTCCTGCGCTTCCGGGTCTGCTATTTCGATCGGCCCTATGACGGTGCCGACATCGCTCGCAAGGTCGACGAGCGCTTCCACCAGTTCTACGAGGCGGCGAGCGAGCTCGATGCGGAAAGGCGGCGGCTCGACGACGAGGCGGCTGACGGCGCGCGGCTGGCGGCGGTCGAGAACGAGCTCTTGCGCGAGATCGCGCGGTTGCACCGTTGGTGCGAATATCTCCGACCCTTCAACGAGGGCAACACCCGCTTCACCGTCATGATCCTGGACAAGCTGCTGGTCGAGTTCGGCTTCCTGCCGGTCGTCCTGGCCCAGCGCAACGATGCGCTCTTCCGCTCCGACCGGGGCTGGCGCCGGTACATCGTCGAGGGCATGCAGCGCACCCAAGCGATCCGTCGGCTCCACGCCCTAGGCGTACTGGACCACGTGCTTTCGCTGCAGCCGAACCGCGATCGCCGCCGCGCCGCCCGCGCCTAAGTGGCGTCGGTCGACGGCAGCTTGTGGAATTCCGTCTGAAGGCCGAGAAGTGCCGCTGCACGGCCGGCGCCGGCGGTGATAGTCTGCAAGGCATCGATCCGGCGATGCGGGGGCCCCAGCGCGAAAAATAGAAGACGCGCGGTGCCGGGGACGATCCGAACCAGCGCGGCGTAGAGATTGCGGGCCAGGCTCGCCGGGCCCGGGTTCAGCTCGCGATCGATGCGGGTGAAGCGCCAGCCGATGGAAAAGCTCCGGCGTACGACCCAGGACGGCTTTAGGTGCTGGGGCGGCACCGACTCGTGCACGATCGCGGCATTCGACCAGACGATCCGGCCGCCGGCGGCCTTGAGGCGGCGGAAGAGATGGGCGTCCTCGCCGCCGCTGAGCGCGAGCCGGTCGTCGAAGCGCAGGCCCGCCTTGCGGGCGGCGGCGGTCCGCAACAGGGCGTTGCCGGTGTAGGCGACGCCGATCTCGTGGCCGTCCGGATAGCGGCTGCGTTCGTAGAATCGACCCTTTCGCGCCCAGTCCGGCGGTGCCACTTCGAAGCGCGGCAGCACCGGGCCGCCGACGGCGTCGGCATCGCTGTCGCGGCATCGGTGCAGCAGCGCCTCTAGCCAACTGGGCTCCGGCACCTCGTCGTCGTCTATGAAGGCGACGAACTCGGCGTCGATGCAGGCTTCGAGGCCGCGGTTCCTGGCAAAGGAAATGCCGCGCCGCGGTTCCTCCAAATACAGAATGGGACCGTTCATCGTCGCCGCCATCTCGGCGATCACGGCGCGCACGGCAAAGCCCGAGCCCTCGGGATCGTTGTCGACGACGACGTAGCGGAGGTCCGGGGTCGGGCCCTCGAAGCGCAAGCCATTCAGCCCCGCCAGCAGGCGTCTTAGTCCCGCGGGTCGACCGAACGTGGCGATGGAGACGGCCACTTCCATGGCGCCCCACCTCCCTACTGCTCGCTTCGGACGCGACGAAAGCGCTTGTACAACAGTTCGCGGGCCGAGCATACCAGATCGGCTGCGGACGGCGCCCGCCGGATCAGGACAGTAGCTCGACAAGCTGGAAGCGGGCGATCTTGGTGGAGGGGGTGCGCGGCCAGTCCTCGGCCCGCAGCAGGGCCAAGCGGCGCGGCAGCTTGAAGGGCGCCATGCGGCTGCCTGCCCACTTGCGCAGCTCGTCCAAGGTGAGGTCGTCGGTGCCCGGCTGGAGCTCGACGAAGGCGGCTGGGACCTCGCCGCGCCGGTCGTCGGCGATGGGGATCACCTGGACGTTGAGGATCTTGGGATGGTCCTGCAGCACGCGCTCGATCTCCAGCGCGGCCAGGTTCTCACCGCCGACCTTGATCAGGTCCTTGATTCGGGTGACGAACTCGTAGCGGCCGTCGGCGCGGCGGCGCAGCACGTCGCCGGTCTTGAAGAAGCCGTCCGGGGAATAGAACTGGCGCGATTCCGCCTCGCTCAGTCCTTCGTAGGCGAGGTGCGTGCGGCCGCGGAACCAGGCCTCGCCGGCGCCGACGCCGTCGACGACGTCACCCGTCTCCGGGTCGACAAGCTTGATCTCGAAGCCCGGCAGCGGCGTGCCGCATGTCGTCAGCTGAAGCTCTCTCGGGTCGCTGGCGCGTGCCGAGAGGGCGATCCCCTGCAGCTCCGTCATGCCGTAGATGTGGACGAAATGGGCGTAGCCGAGCCGCTCGACCAGGGTCAGGACATCCGCATACGGCATCGCCGCGCCGCCGAAAAAGCCGACGCGCACACTGGCGAAATCCTCGGGATCGAACGACCGGTCGTGCACGATCTCCTTCAACATGAAGGGAATGCCCGACAGGACGGTGACCTTTTCGTCGCGGCAGGCGCGCGAGACCGCTTCGCCGTCAAAGGTCGGGCAGACGACGAGGGTGGCGCCGTGCACCATGGCTGCCAGCAGGCACCAGAAATTGCCGGCGATATAGGACACCGGGAAAGAAGTCAGGATACGGTCGCCCTCGTCGATTTCCGCGGCGAGCGTGGTCCAGTTCCAGACGTTGCCGATGCTGTCGTGCGCCACCACCGCACCCTTGGGATGACCCGTCGTGCCCGAGGTCCAGAAGATCCAGGCCGCGTCCTGCGGCTGGCGCGCCGCTACCAGGGCCTCGACATCGAGGTCGGTGCCGTTCGCG